>DASZSB010000110.1:0-70696 GCA_035548835.1 Gammaproteobacteria bacterium
GGTAGTGCAGGGCGGGTTGTCGTTGACCGCGGCCGGCCTCGTTCTGCTCGCGTTGGCACCGCTCGATCTCGTGAGCTTCTACTCGGCCGGCGCCGTGATCGGGTTTGGCCTGTCCGCGCTGCTCGGCGCGCCGCTGCGCTACATCACGCTGCAGGAATCCGGCGACGAGCGGCGGGGTTCGGGCCAGGGACTGCTGACGCTGTGCGTCAGCATCGGCCAGCTGGTCGGCTCGGCGTTGATCGGCGGCGTCGTCGGCTCGGCGGCGGACGCGCTCGGTGGCTACCGGCACGCGTTGCTCGCCGTGAGCGCCGTCTGTGCGCTCGCGTTGCTGCTCAGCGTCGCGCTGCGCGGTAGAGTGGGCTACCGGCACGCCGCCGGGTGAAAGCGTCCTTCGTTCGGCCACGGCCCTCGGAGCCCCCATGCGTGATTCCTGGATAGCCCCTTCGATCCTGTCGGCCAACTTCGCCAAGCTCGGCGAAGAGGTGGACGCCGTGGTGGCCGCGGGCGCGGACCTGATTCACTTCGACGTCATGGACAATCACTACGTCCCGAATCTCACGATCGGCCCGCTGGTCTGCGAGGCGTTGCGCAAGCACGGCGTGAAGGCACCGATCGATGTGCACCTCATGGTCAAGCCCGTGGACCGCATCATCCCGGATTTCGCTGCCGCGGGTGCCACGTACATCAGCATTCATCCCGAGGCAACCGAGCACCTCGACCGTTCGCTGCAGCTGATTCGCGAGCTCGGCTGCCGCAGCGGGGTGGTGCTGAACCCCGCCACGCCGCTCGTGTGGCTCGATCACGTGCTCGACAAGGTCGACCTGGTGCTGTTGATGTCGGTCAACCCCGGTTTCGGCGGGCAGCAGTTCATCGAGACCACGCTGCCCAAGATCCGCGCCGTGCGCGAGCGCATCGACCGCGCAGGCCGTGCGATCCGGCTCGAGGTCGACGGCGGCGTCAAGGTGGCCAACATCGGCGGGATCGCCGCTGCCGGCGCCGACACGTTCGTGGCTGGCTCCGCCATCTTCGGCGCGCCCGACTACAAGGCGACGATCGCCGCCATGCGCCGCGAGATCGCCGCCGCCCGCTGACCTCCGGCGAACCCGATCTGCCGAGCGTCGCCACTCGCATCCGCGAGCCGTTCTGCTATGCTCGCGGCCGCCGAAAACCCCTTGGTTGCTCGGCCATTGCGCGAAACCTCTAGAGGCCCATTCATGACCTGGACTGTGCACAAGTTTGGCGGCACCAGCGTCGCCGACGCGAGCTGTATTCGCCGCGTTGCGGACATCATCGGCGGCGAGAAACGCGGCAACCTGGGTGTCGTCGTCTCGGCCATGAAGGGAGTCACGGACGATCTGCTCGGTCTCATCGAGAAGGCCGTGCGCCGGGAGCCCGTCGAGCCGACGCTGAAGGCGCTGCGTGCCCGGCACGAGAAGGCCTGCGTCGAGCTGCTGGGTGCGGCCGGCGCGAAGCCCGTGCTGGCCGAGTTCGATCGCGAGCTTGCGGACATCGAGAGCATCCTGAAGGCCCTGTCGCTGGTGCGCGCGGCTTCGCATCGCAGCCGCGACCTGGTCTCGGGTTTCGGCGAGATCTGGTCGGCGCGGCAGATCGCGGCGTTCTTCAAGAAGGAGTTCGGCAAGACGCGCGACGTCATGTTCGTCAACGCGCGCGACGTGCTCGTGATCGAGCAGAGCGAGATGGGCCCGGTCGTGGCCTGGGACGCGTCGCGGCCGAAGCTCGCGGCCGCGATCCCGAGCGGCTTCAGCGGAGTCGCGGTCATCACGGGCTTCGTCGCGTCGGATCGTGACGGACTGCCCACCACGCTTGGCCGCAACGGCAGCGACTACTCGGCTTCGATCTTCGGCGCGCTACTCGACGCCGACGAGGTCCACATCTGGACCGACGTCGACGGCGTCATGAGCGGCGACCCGCGGCGGGTGCCCGAGGCCAAGATCATCGACGAGATGTCGTACAGCGAAGCCATGGAGCTCGCGTACTTCGGCGCCAAGGTCATTCATCCGCAGACGATGGCGCCGGCCGTAGGCCGCGGAATTCCGATCTGGATCCGCAACACGTTCAATCCCACGCATCCGGGCACGAAGATCTCGGCGACCTCGGGGCATCGCGGCGCGGCCGTGAAGGGCATCAGCGGCGTCGACGGCGTCGCGCTCGTGAATCTCGAGGGCGCCGGCATGATCGGCGTCCCGGGCACGGCCGACCGGCTGTTCGGTGCGCTGCGCGAAGCCGGCGTGTCCGTCATGCTGATCTCGCAGGGCAGCTCGGAGCACTCGATCTGCTTCGCGGTGCGCGACGACGTGGCCGAGAACGTCCGCAAGGTCGTGGAGCGCGCGTTCGCCGTCGAGCTGAACGAGGGCCAGGTGCAGCGCGTGGGCGTAACGCGCAACTGCGCGATCGTGGCCGTCGTCGGCGACGACATGGCCGGCATGCCCGGCAGCGCTGGGCGGTTTTTCGGTACGCTCGGTCAGGCCGGCATCAACGTGCGGGCGATCGCGCAGGGCTCGTCCGAGCGCAACATCTCGGCGGTCATCGACGCGAAGGACGTCACGCGCGCGATCCGCGCCGTGCACAGCAGCTTCTATCTTTCGGCCAAGACGGTTTCGATCGGCGTGCTGGGCCCGGGCCTCGTGGGCGGCACGCTGCTCGATCAGATCGCGAGCGCACTGCCGCAGCTGCGCGAGAAGTTCAATCTCGATCTGCGCGTGCGCGCGATCGGCTCCAGCAAGAAGATGCTGCTCGACGAGCAGCGCATCGATCTGAAGCAATGGCGCGACGCGCTCAAGAAGGGCGTCGCCATGGATACCGACAAACTGATCGACCACGTGCAGGCGGACTACCTGCCGCACTCGGTGATCATCGATTGCAGCGCGAGCCAGGCCGTGGCCGATCGCTATGCAGAGTGGCTGAAGCGTGGCATCCACGTGATCACGCCGAACAAGCGCGCACACAGCGGCCCGATGACGTACTATCAGGATCTGAAGCGGCTCTCGCGCGGCGCCCGCACGCATTTCCTGTACGAAGCCACCGTCGGCGCCGGTCTGCCAGTGATCCAGACGCTGAAGGACCTGGTGGAGACGGGCGACGAGATCCGCAGCATCAGCGGCATCTTCTCCGGCACGCTGGCGTATCTGTTCAACGTGTTCGACGGCACGAAGCCGTTCTCCGAGATCGTGCGCGACGCGAAGGCGCGCGGCTACACCGAGCCCGATCCGCGCGACGACCTGTCGGGCACGGACGTGGCGCGCAAGGCCGTGATCCTGGCGCGCGAGGCGGGCCTCTCGCTCGAGCTCACGGACATCGCCGTCGAGAGCCTGGTGCCGGCCGCGCTCGCGAAGGCGTCGGTCGACGAGTTCATGAAGCGGCTGCCGGACTTCGACGCGCCGATGGCGGAGCGCGTCGCTGCGGCGAAGAAGCAGGGCAAGGTGCTGCGCTACGTCGCGAACATCGACGTCGGCGCGAAGACCGCGAAAGTCGGCCTCGAGGCGTTCGCGCCGAGCCATCCGTTCGCGAACATCAGCCTCACGGACAACATCGTGCAATTCGTGACGGGTCGCTACTGCGACAACCCGCTGATCGTCCGCGGCCCGGGCGCCGGGCCGGCCGTGACGGCGGGCGGCATCTTCGCGGATCTGTTGCGCCTCTGTAGCATGTTGAGCGGCAATCAGGACTGAAGACACGGACGGGACCGATGCGCTATTCGAGCACCCGCGGCGGTGGTGAGACCGACCTCGTCGACGCCGTCATGCGCGGCCTGGCGAAGGACGGCGGGCTGTTCGTGCCGGACGAGCTGCCGCGCTTCTCCGCGAAGGACTTCCGCGGCGAGACGCTGGCCGAGATCTCGACGGAGCTGCTGACGCCCTTCTTCGCCGGCTCCGGGCTCGAGTCCGAGCTCGCTGCGATCTGCCGCGACGCTTTCGATTTCCCCGTGCCGCTACGGCCGTTGATCGAGGCGCAGGGCCAGCTGTCCGTGCTCGAGCTGTTCCATGGGCCGACGGCGGCCTTCAAGGACGTCGGCGCGCGGTTCCTGGCCGCCGTCATGGAGCGGGCGTTGCCGCGGTTTGCGGATCGGCGGCCGCTGACGATCCTCGTCGCCACGTCGGGCGATACGGGCGGGGCGGTCGCCGCGGCGTTTCACCGCCGCAAGGGCATCCGCGTCGGCGTGCTGTTCCCGAAGGGGCAGGTATCGCCGCGGCAGCAGCACCAGCTGACCTGCTGGGGCGACAACATCCGCGCGTTCGAGGTCGAAGGCTCGTTCGACGATTGCCAGGCGCTCGTCAAGGCTGCGTTCCAGGACGCGGACACCAGTCGCCACCACCGCCTCAGCGCGGCCAACAGCATCAACATCGGCCGGCTGTTGCCGCAGGCGTGCTACCACGCCGCGGCGAGTCTCTGGCACTGGCGCAGGCACGGCACGTCTGCGAGCTCGATCGTGCCGACCGGCAACCTCGGCAACGGCATGGCGTGCGTCTGGGCGCGCGCCATGGGCTTGCCGATCGGCGAGATCGTGCTGGCCGTGAATGCGAACCGCACGATTCCGGACTTCCTGGCCACCGGCCAGTGGCAGCCGCGACCCAGCACGCCGACGCTGGCGTCCGCCATGGACGTCGGCAACCCGAGCAACATGGAGCGGCTGCGTGCGCTGCTGCCGGATTTCGGCGAGCTGCGAAGCGCGGTCGAGGCGTACCCGGTCGACGATGACGCCATCCGGGCGCAGATCGCCAAGGACTATGGCCGCTACGGTCAGGTCTGGTGCCCGCATACGGCGACCGCGTTCTGGGTGTACGACCATCTGCCCGCGGCGCGACGCGTAGGCCACCCCTGGATCGTCTCGGCCACGGCGCATCCCGCGAAGTTCGAGAGTATCGTCGAGCCGGTGATCGGGCGCGCCGTGCCAGTGCCGCCGGCGCTGGCCGAGCTGCTGCAACGGCCGACGGCCAGCACGCCGTTGAAGCCGGAGCTGCCGCGTCTCGTGAGTGAGCTCGACGCGTGGAAATAGTCGTTCTGGAACAGGGACGTAGAAGACCATCCGAACGTGAAGTCTGAATACTGGATACTGCTCGGCGGCGTCCTGGTCGTGGCGCTCGCCGGAATCGTTGCATGGCGCCTCTGGGGCCGGCGCGGCCGGCTCACGCTTTCGGAAGTGCTGGCGACGGTCGCGATCGACCGTGTGCACGACGTGCTTGTGCCCGACGGCATGGGCGGGCACATCCAGGTCGAGCACCTGCTTCTGACGGGTGGCGGGTTGCTCGTGATCGACGTCAAGGCGTTCGAGGGCACGATCTTCGCCAGCGAGCGCATGGCCGAGTGGACCGTGATCGGCAAGAAGGGCAGGTTCACGTTCCCGAACCCGCTCGGCACGTTGTACGACCGCGTGGCGGCGCTGAAACAGCTGGTCCGCGACGTGCCCGTGACCGGGCTCGTGTTGTTCGACGAGCGCGCGGACTTCAGCAAGGGACGTCCGCGCGACGTGCTGTCGCCCGCGGAGCTCATCGAACGCTTCGCGCGTCCGGAGAAGGCCGACCTCGAACGCCTGCTCGTCGCGTTCGCGCCCCACTGGGAGCGCGTGAAGAGCGCCACGGAGCCGGTGCCGGGCGGCTCGGCTCGCGGAGCCCTCTAGCGCAACCCGAACAGCCGCTCGGCGTTCGCCGTCGTGGCGGCGGCCACTTCCTCGGGTGAGCGGCCGAGACCCGCGGCAACGCGCTCCAGAATGTGAGCCAGGAACGCGGGCTCGTTGCGACGTCCGCGCGGTTGAGGCACGAGATCCCGCGGCACGAGATACGGTGCGTCCGTCTCGATCAGCACCCGGTCGAGCGGGATCCTTGGCAGCGCCTCGCGCAGCTTCGCTCCGCGGCGCTCGTCGCAGACCCAGCCGGTGATGCCGACGTAGAGGTCGAGGTCGAGATACGCGGCGAGCTCCTCGACGCCGCCCGTGAAGCAGTGCGCCACGCCGCCCACGAGCCGCGAGCGCCGCGGCGCCAGGATCTCCAGGAACTCGGCGTGCGCGTCGCGTTCGTGCAGGAACACGGGCTTGCGGATCTCTGCCGCGAGCTCGAGCTGCGTAGCGAACGCATGGCGCTGGTCCGCACGTGGCGAGAAGTCGCGAAAGAAGTCGAGGCCGCATTCGCCGACCGCCACCACGGCCGGATTCGCGAGCAGCGCGCGCAGCGCCGCGCTGGTGTGTCCGTCGAGCTCGCGCGCGTGGTGCGGGTGAACGCCGGCGGTGGAGAAGAGCGTGCCGGGATGTGCGGCGCAGAGCTCCAGCGCCTGCGCGCTGCTCGTGACGGAAGTGCCCGTGACGATGAGGCGCGACACGCCGGCCGCCGCGGCGCGCTCGAGCACGGCGGCGCGATCCGCGTCGAAGCTGTCGTGCGTCAGGTTGGCGCCGATGTCGATCAGGGCGAGCATGTCGGCGCGGATTGTGACGAGACGCGAGGAGGCGTTCAACACCGAGCGACGACCTCGCGCGCGGGCCGCTCGGTCGTCCGCCGACGAAGCGAACGCGCGCTGCCATCGCGACCGTGCGGTGCTGCGAGGTGCGCAGCCGAAAGCGCGGGAGCGCACGAGGTGCCATTGGACGCTGTTGCGTTCCCGCGTTCGCTGAGGTTCGATAGGCGCCGAGCCTGCGCGGTCTCACGGTCAATGGCGGAACAGCTCGGACTCTTCGACTCTCGGTGGCTGCAGCCCGCGGACGCTGCGGCGCCACCCCTGTGCGTGCGCGAGAGCCGGCGGGCGCGTCGTCTCACGTTGCGGGTACTGCCGCCGTACACGCTGGAGCTCGTCGTGCCGCGCGGCACGCCGGCCGCGCGCGTGGCGTCGTTCGTCCATGAGCATCGCCACTGGATCGAGCGTGCGCGGCGCGAAATCGCGGCCCACTATCCGCTCGCCGAACAGCGCCTGCCCACACGCGTCGCGTTGCGCGCCATCGACCAGGCCTGGACCGTGCGTTACGAGCAACACGCCCGGGCGCCGGCACGGGTGCGCACGCTCGGCGAGGTGCTGGAAGTGCGCACTCGCGACACCGGCCCTCGCGACGCCGAGGCGGCACTTCGGGCGTGGCTGTGTGACCTGGCCCACTACCACTTGACCCCGTGGGTGCTGCGAGAGGCCGTGCTCGTCGACAGGCGGCCGAGCCGCGTGCAGGTGCGCCTGCAACGCACGCGCTGGGGCAGTTGCTCGAGCTCGGGCACGCTGAGCCTGAACGCGGCGCTGCTGTTCCTCGATCCCGCCGTCGTGCGGTATCTGCTGATCCACGAGCTGTGCCACCTGATCTCCCTGAATCACTCGCGAAAGTTCTGGACGGCCGTCGCGCGGTACGAGCCGGATTTCGAGGTGCTCGATCGGCGGCTAACCGCAGCATGGGCGGACATTCCGCTCTGGGCGCACCCGGACGCGCGGCGGCGATAGCGCATGGCCGACGTTCGTTTCGGTACGCTCGCGAATTCGACCGTAATCGTCACGGCGGTCGTGTACGGGGTGTTGCTGCAGCTCGCGGGCGGTGCAGGGATCGCCGGCATCCTCCTCCGAATCATGGTGACGCTGTCGCTCTGGCGTTACGCCTACGCCGTGCTGCGTCACGTCGCGAGCGGCTGGCAGAATTTCCCGCCGCCGGAAATCGAGTCGATGAACATCTTCGGCGGCGGCTTCACGGTGATCCTGCACTCCTTGTTGTTCGTGCTGGCGCTGTTCTTCCTCGCGACGACACCGTTCATGCAGGGAGCGTGGCGGTGGATTCTGCTGCTCGCAGTGCTCGCGATCTTTCCCGCGTCCGCGGCGATCATGGCCATGACGCGGAATGCGGCGGCCGCGCTCAATCCCGTGGTGCTCACGGGCTTCGTGCGCGACCTCGGGGGCGACTACCTGAAGCTGCTGGGCGTGAGCCTGCTGCTCGGCGTTCTGCTCGTGCTCACGAGCGAAGTCGCGGCGCGATGGTGGTACCTCGGCGCCGCCGGAGAGGCGATGAGCGTGTGGACCGTGCTGGCCCTGTTCCTGGCCACGGGTGCCACGCTGCGCGCGCACCGCGACGATTTCGACCTGCTCGAAGCGCTCGACGACAACGACGCACGCGAGACGCGCCGTCGTCACGCGGACTGGCAGAAGACGCTCGATCTCGCCTACGGCTCGGTGCGCAGTGGCCTCGTGGCGCAGGCGTATCGCACCGTCAAGGAGCTCATCGCGCGCGAGGGTGAGAGCCTCGAGGTGTACCAGTGGGCGTTCAACGGCATGCTGGAATGGGACCCGCCCGAGCATGCCGCAATGCTCGGCGAGCGCTTCGCGCAGCGGCTCTGGGAAGAGGGCCGCAAGGTCGACGCGATGGAGCTCACGCAGCGCTGCCGCAAGCTGTCGCCGAAGTTCGCGCCACCCGCAGCGTTTACTGCGCAGCTCGCGGAGTACGCGCGCTCGATCGGCCGTCACCGTCTGGCGGACGAGCTCAGCGGTCGTTGAGCGCGGCGTCGGGGTCGCCGATGACCGGCCGCGGCGTATCGCATGAACGGGTCGGTGTCGCTCCATGGCGACTCCGCGTTTTACCTGCGGTCTGTCTTTGGCGACAGATGGACCGTGCCCGACGACCGTTGGTAGCGTGCACGGACGACGTCAGCAGGATACCCACGCACACAACGCTCAGCGACTGACAAGGGCAAACCGATCGCGAGGTCGGGACGCAAAGCTTCCGGTCTCGTCGACGAGACAGCGGGGTTGCCGGTCGGAACGGTTCCACCGCTCTGCTTCTGGCCATGGTTCGTCCCGGACTCTCGCAGCTTCGCCCTCGATCGCGTAGCAGTGAGGAGCTCAGGGATGGCAGCCGGAAACCTCTCGTTCAGGACGATCGTTCTTCTCGTACTCGTCTATGTCATACAGGGTTGCGGTGATGGCGGGTCGGACACGAGCCCCGTCGCGGCGAGCGACGCCGCGGCCGATCCTAACCTCGAGATCGATGCGCACCTCGGCGGCAGCGTCGGCGACGGTCCCGTGGCGAATGCGGCGCTGACGGTTCGTGCGAACAACGGGCAGATACTGCACAACGCCGTCAGCAGCCAGCTGGCCGGCTACGATGTCGTGCTGAAAGCGAAGGGCAAGTATTACCCTCTCACCGTCGAGGCCACGGGAGGCACCGATCTGGTGACGAATCTCGCGCCGGACTTTCAGTTGAAGAGTGCCGCGCTCGATCCCCGCACGGGGACCATCGCCAATCTGAATCCTTTCACCACTCTCGCTCTCGCCACGGCGGGTCAGATGAGCGGCGGGCAGAGCGCGGCGAACATCAAGAGTGCGCTGGGCATGGTGGTCGCGGAGTTCAACAGCGGCTTGACGACGCTCGTCACGAGCAGCGTCATGAACACGCGCATCGACGCGTCGAACATGGCGCAGATGGTGAAGAGCTCCGAAACGCTCGCCGAGCTGCTGCGCCGGGTCAACGCCATCCGTGTCGCGTCGGGACGCGCATCCACTGTCGATGATGTCATCGCGGTAATCGGCGCCGATATGGTCGATGGCAAGCTCGACGGTCGCGGTGCCGCTCGAGCCGACGCGCACGCGTCGGCCGTCACGGTCGTGGCCGCTGCGCAGGTCCTGGTGGAATCGATGACCAACGATCTCGAGGTCAACGGCCAGGCCGCCGCACCGATCATGGATCGCGTGATCAAGCAGCTGACGTCGAACAAGGCCACGACGCTCACGGCGTCGCTGCCGGCTACCGCGGGAATGATCGCGGCGGCGCGCGCGGGGGTTGCAGCCGCGAATTCGATCGCGCCGTCCGCAGCCCTTGCGACTCTCCAGCAGAGTCTCGGCAATCTTGCGCCCGGCATGCTGCCTGCCGATGTCGCCAAAGTGCTGCCGAGCGGCGCATCGGCGGCGCTGGCGCCTGCGCTGACGCAGCTCGTGGCGGCCGCGCCCGGCGACGTCGACACGATAACGTCGATGGCCGGTTCGCCGGTTGCCAATTCTCCACCGACGATTTTCGGGTCTCCACCCACGACGGCCGCGATCGGCGTCCCGTACTCCTTTCAACCGACGGCGAGCGATCCGAATGGCGATGCGCTGACTTTCAGCGTCGCGAATCTGCCCTCCTGGGCCGCCTTCGATCCGCAGAGCGGTCGGCTGTCCGGCACGCCGCCCGCGGGCAGTGCGGGGACGTTCGGCAATATCCTGATCAGCGTGAGCGATGGCGTCGCGAGTGCGTCACTGCCGGCCTTTGCGATTACCGTCAGCACCGCGCCGAATGCACCACCGACGCTCTCCGGGACGCCCGCCACCAGCGTGATGCAGGGAACACTCTATTCGTTCCAGCCGACGGCCAGCGACGCGAACGGTGATTCCCTGGTGTTGAGCATCGCCAACCGTCCGTCGTGGGCGACGTTCAGCGCCGCGACCGGTCTCTTGCAGGGGACGCCTGGTGCGGGCGACGTCGGAACCACCACGGGCATCGTGATCAGCGTGAGCGATGGAGTCGCCACCGCATCCATCGGCCCGTTCAATATCGCCGTGCAGGCCGTCGCGTCGGGGTCGGTGACGCTGACCTGGCAACCGCCGACACAGAATACGGATGGCTCGTCGCTCACCGATCTAGCGGGATACAAGATCTACTGGGGAACGAAGCTCGGCACCTACCCGAACGTCGTGGCAGTCGCGAATCCCGGCATTACGTCCTACGTGGTCCAGAACCTCGTGCCGAACACGTATTACTTCGTCATGACCGCGGTCAGCAGTGGCGGCGCGGAGAGCGCGTACTCCGATTCGGTCAGCAAGACGATCCAGTGAGAAGCACGCATCGGCCCCGCGCCCGCCCATCGGGCCCGTGCGGCGCGGGAGCCGTTAGCCGCCCTTTGCGAGCTCGATCTCGCGCAGCAGCCGCGGCACCCACAGCCAGCAGCAGGCGATCACCGCGGCGCCCGCCACGAGTGCGATGCGGTAGGCGCGCGTCGGTCCGTAAGCGTCGAGAGCGAAGTCGTACAGGTAGCCGCCCGCGCCTTCGCCGAGGGAGGAGCCGAGCGAGGAGAGCGCCATGATCACGGCGAACACCGTCGCGGCGACGGCCACGGGCACGAGCCGTGCCGCGAGATCGAGCAGCACGAGGCTGCCGGCCATGTAGGCGAACCCCACGAGCGTCGAGACGACGTACAGGCTCGCGGCTCCCGCCACCCACCAGTACAGAACGTTACCGATCACGCCGGCCGCGACCGCGCCATGCAGCAGCAGGCGCGTGCTCACGCGGCGGCAATACAGCGCATAGCCCGCCGTGGCCGCCATCGCGCCGGCCGAGAACAGCGAGAACGCATTGCCGAACGTCTGCTCCGAGAGCCCCAGCGTTTTCGTGACGTGCAGGTAGTTCACGGAGTACGACAGGGGATTGAAGTCCCAGAGGAAGCTGACGATGCAGATCGTGACGAGCCCCGGCAGCGTGAACGCGGCGCGCAGCTCGCTCGCCGTCGTGCGCATCGCGGCTGCACTCGCGTCGCGGTGCGGCTCGCGCACGAACGCGAGCGTGAGTGCGAGGCTGGCGGTCCAGAGCGCGGCGCAGATCAGGAACGCGAGCCCGTGCCGGCCGTTCGTCGTGAGCCAGCCGCCGAGCACGCCGGCGAGCAGCAGCGCGAGGTAGGCTGCGAACCACTGCGCCGACTGCAGCCGGCCCGTGAGCCCGAGCGGCTTGCCGACCTCGATCATCAGCGCGTCGGCCAGCACGTCGGTGAACGCGATGCCGAGTGTGGGCACGATCAGCAGGGCCAGCAGCAGCCAGCGCTCGCCGGCGGCCAGCGGAACGTACCAGGCGACGCCGAGACCGATGGCCGCGGCGGCCGTCGCGCCGATCAGGTAGCTGCGCCGCCGCGAGCCGAACAGCGGCACGAAGTCCGACAGCAACGCGAGCAGGGGCTTCAACGCCCACGGCAGCGCCAGCAGCGCCATGTTCGTGGCGATGACGGACGGGCTCTCGCCCCACCGCTCGAGCAGCGAGCGGACCGGCTGCGCGATGAGCCCCGAGCCCGGGTCGCCGATGCCCTGGATGAAGTACAGCGACGCGAAAAGCAACGTGAGGCCGGGAATCCGCGGCGCGGGTGCAGAGAGTGAGCTCAGTGGCAGCTGCTCCGAAGACAGTGGGGTGCCCGTGCGGGCACCGCCTTGGGACGGTACGGCGTGCTATCTTGACACGGTCATGGGTGAGTAGCCGCTCTTCGCGGGAACAGGTTTACGTCGACGAGCGTGGCCGGCTGGCCATGGCGTAAGCAGTCTCCTGGCCTGGCGAGACCTTCGACTACGGCGCCCGTGGATCGGCCGGAGGGCGCAGTGCAGTCGTCGTCCCGAGCGGCCGTGGAGAATCTCGTTGGAATCCCTCCTGGTCCCGATCGGAGTGGTCGCGCTCGCCGAGGTCGGTGACAAGACGCAGCTGCTCGCATTCATTCTCGCGGCGCGGTTCAAGAAGCCCCTTCCCATCATCGGGGGCATCCTGTGCGCCACGCTCGTCAACCACGCGCTCGCGGGTGCGCTTGGCGCCTGGATCACGACCGTCGTGAGGCCGGAGATCCTGCGCTGGGTGCTGGGGCTGTCGTTCATCGGCATGGCCGTGTGGACCATGATTCCCGACGAGATCGAGCAGGAGGAGACGAGAATCGCAGGCAAGCTCGGCGTCTTCGGCGCCACGCTGATCACGTTCTTCTTCGCGGAGATGGGCGACAAGACCCAGCTCGCGACCGTTGCGATGTCGGCACACTACGGTACGCCGCTGCTGGTCGTGGCCGGGACGACGATCGGCATGCTGGTCGCCGACGTTCCGGCGGTGGTGGTCGGTGACAAGCTGGCCTCGCGGCTCCCCATGAAGCTGGTCCACGCGATCGCGGCCGCGATTTTTCTCGCGCTCGGCGTCGCGACGTTGCTGGGCGCGGGCGCCCGGTTCGGCGTGTGACACGGTCCGCCGGTCGGCCTCGGCCTTGCGGCCGCTGACCGGCGGTATCGCCCGCGGGCGCGGTGTCGCGGCTAGCCTTGCTCGAGCAGGCTGCGCAGATCCGCGATCGCCGAGTGCGCGCGCGAGAGGTACGAGGCCAGCACGAGCGAGTGGTTCGGGAACAGGCCGTAGCCCTGGCCGTTCAGGATCATCGGGCTCCTGATCGGCGCGAGTCCCTCCTCGAGCTCGCGGATCACCTGCCGCAGGCTCACCACGGCGTTCTTGTCCTCGAGCGTGCGCTCGAAGTCGAACTGGGCGGCGCGCAGGAACAGCAGCAGCGCCCAGGCCGTGCCGCGCGCCTCGTAGAACACGTCGTCGATCTCGAGCCACGGCGTCTTCACGATCACGTCCGCGGACCCCTGGCTCGAGGCCTCGCCGGCAGGCGCGCCGCCGAGATCGGTGTTCACACGAACCTGGCCCACGCTGGCCGAGAGCCGCTGCGAGAGGTTGCCTAGCCGCAGCTCGACCACGGCGAGCCACTCGCGCAGGTTGTCGGCGCGCGCGAAGAACTGCGCGTTGCCCGGAGTGTCGTCGGTCAGCCGGTCGCGGTAGCGGCGCAGCGCCGCCGCGGCTTCGCGGTATTTCGTTTCGGCCGGCGGCAGCAGCCAGCTCGTGTTGTCCGTGTTCAGTGCCGGCTCGGCGATCGCGAGATCGTCGTCCTCAATCGATTGCGACTGCGAGCGGCTGTAGTAATTGCGCAGCACGCGCGCGAGGTCGCGGCACTGTGTCAGCACGCCGAACTCGAAGCTCGGCATGTTGTCGAGCCACACGCCGGGCGGCAGCACGTCGTTGCTGAGGTACCCGCCGGGCTTGTCGAGCATCCAGTCGATGACGTCGATCAGCGTGTTGACGGTGGAGTAGCCGACGACGGCGCGATGACCCTCGGGCGTCTCGCGCACGACCCAGAGGATGCCGGGCTCGCGCGACCAGTAGAACCCGAGCGCCCAGAAGCCCGCGGCGATCACCAGCACCACGGCGAGCAGCAGGCGCCAGCGACGGCGCCGGCGCGGCGGAGCAGGGAGCGGCGTCGCAGCCGCCGCTGCGTCAGGCTCCGTCGGCGCGTCGGCGCGACGACGGAGCCAGGCAGGCAGCGGCAGCTTCATCGATCCGCGTCAGGCGGCGTGTTTGCCGGACGCGAGCTGGCGCAGCACGTACTGCAGGATACCGCCGTGGATGAAGTATTCCTGCTCCTTCGGCGTATCGATGCGCACGACCGCAGTGAACTCCTTCTTCTTGCCGTCGGCACCCGTGGCCGTGACCTTGACCTCGCGTGCGCGTTCGAGTCCCAAGCCCACGATGTCGAAGGTCTCCTTGCCCGTGAGTCCCAGGCTCGCGGCCGTCTCGCCGTCGCGGAACTGCAGCGGCACCACGCCCATGCCGATCAGGTTCGAACGGTGGATGCGCTCGTAGCTCTCGGCGATCACGGCTTTGACGCCGAGCAGCGCCGTGCCCTTGGCCGCCCAGTCGCGCGAGGAGCCCGCGCCGTACTCCTTGCCGGCCAGGATGATCAGCGGCGTCTTCTCGGCCTGGTACTTCATCGAGGCGTCGTAGATCGACATCTGCGCGCCACTCGGGATGTGCAGCGTGACCCCGCCTTCGGTGCCCGGCAGCAGCAGGTTCTTGAGGCGGATGTTCGCGAACGTGCCGCGCACCATGACCTCGTGATTGCCGCGGCGCGCGCCGTAGGAGTTGAAGTCCTTCTTCGTGACGCCGAGGCTCTCGAGGTACTTCGCCGCCGGGCTCCCCGACGCGATGTTGCCCGCGGGGGAGATGTGGTCCGTGGTCACCGAGTCGCCGAGCATCGCGAGCACGCGCGCGCCCTTCACGTTCTGCGGTGTGCCGGTCTTCAGCGTCATACCTTCGAAGTACGGCGGATGCTTCACGTACGTGGAGTCGTTGCTCCATGTGAAGTTCTCACCCGATGGCGTGGCCACCGCCTTCCAGTTTGCGTCGCCTTCGAACACGCTGGCGTAGCTCTTGCGGAACTGCGCCGACGTCACGTGCTTCGCGATCAGGTCGTGGATCTCCTTCGAGCTCGGCCAGATGTCCTTCAGATAGACCGGCTTGCCGTCCTTGCCCGTGCCGAGAGGATCCTTCGTGAGGTCGAGCTTCATGTTGCCCGCGATCGCGTAGGCCACCACGAGCGGCGGCGAGGCCAGGAAGTTCATCTTGACCTGCGGGTGGATGCGGCCTTCGAAATTGCGGTTGCCCGAGAGCACGGAGCAGGCCACGACGTCGCTCTTCGCCAGTGCCGCCGCGATTTCATCGGGCAGCGGGCCCGAGTTGCCGATGCAGGTCGTGCAGCCGTAGCCGACGAGATTGAAACCCACGGAGTCGAGATCGCCGAGCAGGTTGCACGCCGTGAGGTAGTCCGTGACGACCCTGGAGCCGGGCGCGAGACTCGTCTTGACCCACGGCTTGCGCGTGAGGCCCCTGGCCGCGGCGTTGCGCGCGAGCAGGCCGGCGCCGATCATCACGGCCGGGTTCGACGTGTTCGGGCAGCTCGTGATCGCGGCGATCACGACCGCGCCGTCCTCGAGATCGAACTTCTGCGAGCCCGCGGTCACCGGCGCCTTCGTGCCCTTGCCGGCGGTCTTCAGCAGATCGCCGATCTTTCCGCCCGCGCCCTTCAGCGCGATGCGGTCCTGCGGGCGCTTCGGACCGGAGATGCTCGGCTCCACGGCGGCGAGATCGAGCGACAGCACGCTGCTGTAGCGCGCGACCTTCGCGCTGCGCCAGAGTCCCTGCGCCTTCGCGTACTGCTCGACGAGATCGATCTGCTCGCGCGAGCGGCCGGAGAGCTCGAGGTAACGCAGCGTCTCGGCGTCGATCGGGAACACGGCGCACGTGCTGCCGAACTCCGGCGACATGTTGCCGATCGTCGCGCGGTCGGCCAGCGGCAGCTGATCGAGCCCGTCGCCGAAGAACTCGACGAACTTGCCGACCACGCCGTGCTTGCGCAGCATCTCCGTGACCATCAGCACGAGGTCCGTGGCGGTCGCGCCTTCCGCCAGCTTGCCCTTGAGCTCGAAGCCCACGACCTGCGGGATCAGCATGGTGATCGGCTGGCCCAGCATCGCGGCTTCGGCCTCGATGCCGCCCACGCCCCAGCCCAGGATGCCGAGGCCGTTGATCATCGTCGTGTGCGAGTCGGTGCCGACCAGCGTGTCGGGGTAGGCCACGCTGTCGTCGCCCACCTTCTTCTCGAACACGACCCGGCTCAGGTACTCGAGGTTGACCTGGTGCACGATGCCGGTATTCGGCGGCACCACGCGGAAGTTCTCGAACGCGTTCTGGCCCCAGCGCAGGAACGCATAGCGCTCCTGGTTACGCTCGAACTCGACGGCGTTGTTCTTCGCGAGCGCGTCCTTGGTGCCGAAGTAATCCACCTGCACCGAGTGATCGATCACGAGCTCGGCCGGGGACAGCGGGTTGATCATCGACGCCTTGCCGCCGAGCTTGACCACGGCATCGCGCATCGCGGCGAGGTCGACGACGGCCGGAACGCCCGTGAAGTCCTGCAGCACCACGCGCGCCGGGGTGAACGAGATCTCGCGATCGGGCGTGGCAGCGGGGTCCCAGTTGGCCAGCGCCGTGATGTCGGCCGCCGTGATGTTCTCGCCGTCTTCGAACCGCAGCAGGTTCTCGAGCAGGATCTTCAGCGTGTACGGCAGCGTATCGACAGCACCTTTGACGGCGTCGAGACGGTAGATCTGGTAGGTCTTGGTACCGACTTTCAGTGGCTTGCGGGCGCCGAAAGAGTCTGTCATTGGGGCCTCGGGTGTGGCGATGGAAACCGCCGCGATTATAAGCGGGAAGCGCGCGAATGCGCGCGGTACTCGCGTCTCAGCCCGTCGCGCGCAACTCGTCGGTGCGCCGCCCGCAGGTCTCGATGGTTGCGCCGCCGAGACAGCGTTCGCCGTCGTAGAACACGACGAACTGGCCCGGCGTGGGTGTCCGCTGCGGCTGGTCGAAACCGACGTCGAGCGTGCCATCGGCACGCAGGACGACGGTGCAGGTCTGATCGGGCTGGCGATAACGGATCTTCGCGCGGCAGCGCCACGTTGCGCCGTGCGGCGGTGCGCCGATCCAGTGGGGCGCCGCGGCCGTGAGCCGGTCCGCGTACAGCAGCGGGTGATTCCGGCCCTGCACGACCGTCAGCTCGTTGCGCGTGGCGTCCTTTGCGGCCACGTACCACGGCGCGTCTTGCGCGTCGGCCGAGCCGCCGATCTCGAGACCATGCCGCTGCCCAAGCGTGTAGTACGCAAGACCCTGGTGGCGGCCGCGTTCCCGGCCGCGGTCGTCGCGGATCACGCCGGGCGTGGCGGGCAGGTAGGCGCGCAGGAATTCGGCGAACGGCCGCTCACCGATGAAGCAGATGCCCGTGCTGTCCTTCTTTTCCGCGACCGGCAGACCCGCGCGGCGTGCGAGCTCGCGAACCTCTGACTTCAGCAGGTCGCCGAGCGGAAACACCACGTCGGCGAGGTCCGCGGCTTCCACGGCGTGCAGGAAGTAGCTCTGGTCCTTGCCGGGGTCGCGGGCCTTCAGCAGCTGGGGTACGCCGTCGACGACCCGCAGCCGTGCGTAGTGGCCCGTGGCGATCCGCGCCGCACCGAGGCGCCTGGCGTACCGGCGCATGACGCCGAACTTGATGTGACGGTTGCACAGCACGTCGGGATTCGGCGTGCGACCCTTGCGGTGCTCGGCCAGGAACTCGGCGAACACCTGCTCGCGGTACTCGCGCGCGAAGTTCACGCGGTGCAGCGGCAGGCCGAGCTGCCGGCACACGGCGCGCGCATCGTGGAACTCGCGCGCGTTGTCGCAATAGCCGTCGTCCTCCCAGTTGCTCATGTGCAGGCACTGGACCTCGTGCCCGGCGTCACGCAACAACAGCGCGGCCACGGCGGAGTCGACTCCACCGGACAGGGCGACCAGGATCGGGGGCTTGCTCGGCATGCTGCGATTCTAGCAGCCGAGACCTGCGACTCGCGTCAGGCGTGCGCAGCCTGTGCGAGCGTCTCCGGCGCAAGATACGTCAGACAGTCGAGCGGGTAGCGGCGGCCCGCGAGGTAGTCGTCGAGGCAGCGCATGACCATCGGGCTGCGCAGCTGCGCGCTGCGTTGCAGCAGTTGGCGGCGCGACAGCCAGTGCGTGCCGACGATGCCGTCGTCGAGCTGCACGGGCCCCGGCGGTGCTTCGGCGCTGCCGCAGAACGCGACCCGGAGGTAGGTGGTGCCCGCCGTCTCGCTGCGCCACAGATAGAGCCCGACGACGTGCGTCGGCGTGAACCGGTATCCCGTTTCCTCCAGCGCCTCGCGAGCCACGGCGGTGATCAGCGATTCGCCCTGCTCGAGGTGTCCCGCGGGCTGGTTCAGCACCAGCCTGCCGGCGACGCGTTCCTCGACCAGCAGAAAACGCCCGTCCCGCTCGATGACGGCGGCTACCGTGACGTCGACGTCTTGAGCCATGGGGACGATTATATTTGAAGCCTGCGCAATTCCGGCTCGATCTCGCAGGCGTTCCACAGTGTTTCGAACCTGCTGAGGTAGATCCGCGCCACGGCCGGCTCGTACGTGTCGGACATGCCTTCCCAGCGCTCGGCGTGCGGCCGATAGACCAGGGCATGCTCGTCGGCGATGCAGAACGCCTCGGGATGGGACTCGTGGTCGTTCTTGGCGCTGCGGAACTCGATGTAGCTGTTGAGCCGGCGGCCCATGTTCACGAACCGGCTCGAGGTCGTGATGACCCGTGTCGGATCCACGACCAGCACGCGCACGCGCGCGAAGCTGCGGGCCAGGATGAAGCGCTTCAGCGTCTCCAGAAACTCGTCGTGATCGTAGATCGCGGGCTCGAGATCGTGCGTGAAGATCGACAGCGTGCGGTTTGCGAGACTCGTGACCTCGAAGACCGCGGCGCGCACCTCTTCGAGGCTCGACAGGACTTGCCGGACGCCTCGGGTCTTTTTCTGCTCACTCGGCGCTGCCATGGAGGGTTGGTTCTCTGACTTCCGAGTCAGTTTACTTAACGGCGGCCGCACGGCTGTGCCGCCGGTCACGGTTTTCGCGGGCACGCACCGGACGCGGCTAGATCTGGCGGGCCAGCCTCGCGGCCAGGCCGGTGTACGTCGCGGGCTCGAGCGCCAGGAGTCGCGCGCGAACGTCCGCGGGCAGGTCGAGCCTGCCGATGAACTCGCGCAGCGTCGCGGCGTCGATGGCCCGGCCGCGCGTGAGGTCTTTCAGCTGCTCGTAGGCGTCGGCCTGGCCGTAGCGGCGCATGACTGTCTGAACGGCTTCGGCCAGCACTTCCCAGCGGTCGTTCAGCTCCGCCGCCATCAGCTTCGGGTCGGCGTCGAGCTTGGCGAGGCCCCTCTGGGCCGCGTCGAGCGCGATCAGCGTGTGGCCCAGCGCCACCCCACAGTTGCGCAGCACGGTCGAGTCCGTCAGGTCGCGCTGCCAGCGGGAGATCGGCAGCTTGTTCGCGAGGAAACCCAGCAGCTCGTTCGCGACGCCTAGATTGCCCTCGGCGTTCTCGAAGTCGATCGGGTTGACCTTGTGAGGCATCGTCGAGGAGCCGACCTCGCCCGCGACCGGGCGCGAGCGGAAGTAGCCGAGGCTGATGTAGCCCCAGAAGTCACGGGCGAGATCGATCAGCACGGTATTGAAGCGCGACAGCGCCTGGCAGTACTCCGCGATCCAGTCGTGGGGCTCGATCTGCGTGGTGTAGTGGTTGGGCTCGATGCCGAGTGAATCGAGAAACCGGTCGCTGATGGCCGGCCAATCGGCTTCGGGGTAGGCGACCGCGTGCGCGTTGAAGTTGCCGACGGCGCCGTTGAGCTTGCCGCAGATGCGCACGCCCGCGAACAGCTCGGCCTGGCGCTCCAGGCGGTGGACGAAGTTCGCGATCTCCTTGCCGAGCGTCGTCGGAGTCGCGGGCTGACCATGCGTGCGCGCGAGCATCGGCACGTCGGCGAAGCGGTGCGCCAGCGTGCGCAGGTCGATGATCAATTGCTTCATCAGCGGCAGGAGAACGCGCTGCCGCGAGTCACGCAGCATCAGCGCATACGCGAGGTTGTTGATGTCTTCCGACGTGCACGCGAAGTGGATGAACGCGGCGAAGTTGCCGCTCGCGCCCGGCACGCCTTCGAGCTTCTGCCGCAGCAGGTATTCGACGGCCTTGACGTCGTGATTGGTCCTGGCTTCGAGCTCCTTGACCCGCTGCGCGTCGTCGACGCTGAACTCGTCGACGATGGCGTTCAGCACGTCCTTCACGGGCGATTCGAGCGGTGCGAACTCGCGAATGACCGGCTCGTCCGCGAGGCGCTGCAGCCAGCGGACCTCGATCAGCACGCGGTAGCGGATCAGGGCGTACTCGGAGAGGTATTCGCGAAGCGGCGCAGTCTTGCGCGCGTAGCGTCCGTCGAGAGGCGAGAGTGCGAGGAGCGTCGAGGAGTCCACCGGACGGTGAAGCCTATACAAGCGATTTCGGAGTGCGCATCATAAACGAATCCTTACCGTGCGGATTCTTTTTTGCCGAGGAGCATGTATGACGGCCGAGTTTCGAGTCGAACGCGACAGCATGGGCGAGCTCAAGGTGCCCGCGAACGCGTTGTGGGGTGCGCAGACGCAGCGCGCGGTCAACAACTTCCCGATCAGCGGCATGCCGATGCCGCCCGCGTTCCTGCGTGCGCTCGGTCTCGTGAAGTGGGCCGCCGCCGAGGCCAATAAAGGACTCAAGCTGCTGCCGGCGCCGGTCGCCAGGGCCATTCAGGGCGTGGCGCTCGAGATCGCGGCGGGCCGGCACCTCGACCAGTTCCCCATCGACGTGTTCCAGACGGGCTCCGGCACGAGCTCGAACATGAACGCCAACGAGGTCATCGCGAAGCTCGCGTCGCGGTCGCTCGGCAAGCCGGTGCACGCCAACGACCACGTCAACATGTGCCAGAGCAGCAACGACGTGATTCCTTCCACGATCCACGTCAGCGCGTCGATCGAGATCAGCGAGAAGCTGCTGCCGGCGCTCGAGCACCTCAAGAAGACCATCGACAAGAAGGCGAAGAGCGTGGCCGGTGTCGTGAAGACGGGCCGCACGCACCTGATGGACGCGATGCCGGTGCGGCTCGATCAGGAGCTCGGCGGCTGGTCGGCGCAGATCAACAGCAACATCTACAGGCTCAAGGGCTCGCTGCCGCGCCTGACGGGTCTCACGCAGGGCGGCACGGCCGTCGGCACGGGCATCAACGCCCATCCGGAGTTCTCGGCGAAGTTCTGTGCCGCGCTCGCGAAACGGACCGGCATCGGCTTCCATCCGCTCGACAATTTCTTCGAGGCTATGAGCTCGCAGGACACGGCCGTCGAGGTCTCGGGGCAGCTCAAGACCACGGCTGTGAGCCTCATGAAGATCGCGAACGACCTGCGCTGGATGAACAGCGGTCCGCTGGCCGGTCTCGCGGAGATCGCGCTGCCCGCGCTGCAGCCGGGCAGCAGCATCATGCCGGGCAAGGTGAACCCCGTGATCCCGGAGGCCGTGGCCATGGTCGCGGCGCAGGTCATCGGCAACGACGCGGCGATCACCGTCGCGGGCCAGTCCGGCAACTTCCAGCTGAACGTCATGCTGCCCGTCGTCGCGCTGAACCTGCTGCAGAGCATCGAGATCCTGGCCAACGCGGCGCGCGTGCTCGCGGACTCCGCGATCGCGGGCTTCACGGTCAACCAGGCACGGCTCGACGACGCGCTCGAGCGCAATCCGATCCTCGTGACGGCGCTGAATCCGGTCATCGGCTACGAGAAGGGCGCAGCGATCGCGAAGCAGGCTTACAAGGAAGGCCGCGCGATCCGCGAGGTCGCCGCCGAGGAGACCGATCTCGGCGACGCGGAACTCAAGAAGCTGCTCGATCCGCTCGAGCTGACCCAAGGCGGCATCAAGGGCGAGGCGGGCGGCGGAGGCGGCTGAGCACGGTCGCCGCGTCAGGGAGCGATGAGCGGAACGCCGAGCCTCGACACCATTCGCAGCCGCGTCGCCCTGCCGCGCGCGCCGGTCGATCCGCGCGCGCGCATCCTCGCGAGCATCGAGGGGCGAATCCCGCCGGACCTGCTCGCGCTCGTCGACCGGCCGAGCCGCGCGGCGTCCGTGCTGCTCACGCTCGTGGAGCGCGCGGCCGGCCTCACGGTGCTGTTCACGGAGCGTGCCGCGCACCTCAAGGATCATGCCGGCCAGATCAGTTTCCCCGGCGGCCGGATCGGAGCCGGCGAGAGCGCGGTCGATGCGGCGCTGCGCGAGACGCGTGAGGAGATAGGCCTGCCGCCGGCGGACGTCGAGGTGCTGGGCGTGCTCGACGAGTTCCTGACGGGAACGGGTTTCCTGATCAGGCCGGTCGTCGGCTACGTGCGACGCGGCACGTTCGTCCCCACGCCGGACCCCGCCGAGGTGGCGGCCGTGTTCGAGGTGCCGCTCGACCTGATCCTCGATCCCGCCAGCATGACGGCCAGCTACCGCGAGCGGCTCGGCGCGCGCTTTCTGACCTACGAGATCCACCACGCCGGCTACCGCATCTGGGGCGCGACCGCGGCCATCCTCGTGAACTTCAGGGACGTCATTTCCAATGACCAGCCAGTCAGATAGAAAGTCCATCGAGAATCTGCTCGAGATCATGGCGACGCTGCGTGACCCCGCACGCGGCTGCCCGTGGGATCGCGAGCAGACCTTCGCGACGATCGCCCCCTACACCATCGAGGAGGCGTACGAAGTCGCGGACGCCATAGAGCGCCAGGCGACGGACGAGCTCAGAAGCGAGCTCGGGGATCTGTTGTTCCAGGTCGTCTTCCTGAGCCGGCTCGCGCAGGAAGCGGGCCTGTTCGACTTCGACGCCGTGGCGGCCGACATCGCCGGCAAGCTGATCCGGCGTCACCCGCACGTATTCGGCGGCGCCGAGGTCCGGGACAGCGCGGAGCAGACGCGGCTCTGGGAAGACATCAAACGGCAGGAGCGGGCGGCGGCGGGCGCCTCGGGTCTGCTCGACGACGTGCCGGCGAACCTGCCGGGACTCAGCCGTGCCGTGAAGCTCGGCAGGCGCGCCGCGTCCGTGGGCTTCGACTGGCCCGACGTCGGGGGCGTCCGGGCCAAGGTTGCGGAAGAGCTCGCCGAGGTCGACGCGGCCGTCGCGGGTGGCGAAGCCGCCGAGATCGCTGCCGAGATGGGCGATCTGCTGTTCTCGATCGCGAACTGGTGCCGGCACCTCGGCCTCGATCCCGACGCGTGCGCGCGCGGCGCGAACGAGCGCTTCGCGCGCCGCTTCCGGGCCGTCGAGGCCGCGGTCGCCGCCAGCGGCCGCGGCTGGGACGGCCACGATGCCGCCGCGCTGGACGTGCTCTGGCGGCGCGCGAAAGCCGGGGAGGCGTGACGGCGCAACGCCCGCGTACATTCAGGTTCGATTCAGCGCCCGGCCCCTAATCTGCGCTCCAAGGTCCGGACAGGACTGCTCACGGAAGGAGAGCTGGCATGTGGGTCAAGACGATAACGACGGTTGCGGTCATCGGGCTGTTCGGCACCAGTGTCGCGTTGGCCGATCATGACGACGATCGGGGCTACGGCTACCGCCATGGCCACGGCTACGGTCATCGCGGCCCCGACTATGCGTACGGCCGCGTCATCAACGTCGAGCCCATGGTCCGGTACGTGACGGTCGATCGCCCGCGGCAGGAGTGCTACGACGACTACGCCCGGCAGCCGGCGTTCGGCGTCACCGGCCAGACGATCGCCGGCGGCGTGATCGGTGCCGCGATCGGCCGGCAGTTTGGCGCCGGCAGCGGCCGCGACCTGGCTACGGCGCTCGGCGCCACGGCCGGTGCCGTCATCGCGAACCAGCGAGCGCAGCGCAACCAGGGTTTTCGCGACGTGCCGGTGCAGCGGTGCGAGGTCGCGAACGATCGCTCCACCGAGCAGGTCATCGACGGCTATCTCGTGACCTACGCGTATCAGGGCCGCAGCTACACGACGCGTACCGCGACGCCTCCGGGCGATCGGATCGAGCTCGCGGTCGACGTGCGCCCCGTCGGCTATCCGGTGTGGCGGTGAGCGTCCGTCGCCACGAGTGTGCAGTCGCATCGGCAGGGCGGGCCGCGGGCCCGCCCGGTTCTTTCGGTGCGGCGGATCGGCCCGCGACACGCGATCGGTTCCTTGACGCGGACCGACGGCGGAATCCAAGCTTGACGCAGGATCACCGTCAACCCGGACGGACACCCGCAGTGAACGCGACGACGACCCGACCCGCTCGCGCGGGGCGCCCTGTGGCGCTCGGCGTATTGCTGGCCACCCTGCTCGGCAGCGGCGCCGCCCTGGCGCAGCCGCGCGCGGCGCTGTTGCCTTTCGATGCGGATAGTCCGGTCACGGCGTTCGCGGCGCAGCGCGGCGGCATCTCGCTGTCGCAGGCCACGGCCATGGCCCTGGCGCGCAACCCCGGGCGCGTCGTGCGTGCGGAGACGGTCCACATGGGCGACCGCACCGTGCACGAGATCCGCATCCTGGGCAACGACGGGCGCGTGCGCACCGTGCGCATCGACGCCCAGACCGGCTCGTTTCTCTAGTCCCCCATGCGTCTGCTGCTCGTCGAAGACGATCCCAACCTCGGCCGCTCGCTCGCGGCCCAGCTCGAGCAGGCGGGCTATGTCGTCGACCGCGCCGAGGATGGCCACGAGGGGTTGTACCGCGCGCGCGAGTTCCCGGTGGACCTCGCGATCGTGGACCTCGGCCTGCCGAAGCTGTCGGGCGTGGAGCTGATCAGGCAGCTGCGGGCCGACGGCAAGTCGTATCCCGTGCTCGTGCTGACGGCGCGTGACCGCTGGCAGGACAAGGTGGAAGCCCTGAAGCTCGGCGCGGACGACTACGTGGTGAAGCCGTTCAACGTCGAGGAGTTGCTGGCGCGCGTCGACGCGCTGCTGCGTCGCGCGGGCGGCTGGGCGCAGTCCGAGCTCGTGTGCGGGCCCATCGTGCTCGACACGCGCACGCAGGAGGTCAGGGTCAAGGATCAGAAGCTCGAGCTCACGAGCTTCGAGTACAAGCTGCTCGAGTACCTGATGCTGCACGCGGGCGAAGTGCTGTCGAAGACACAGATCACCGAGGCGCTGTACGACGAGGATTTCGAGCGCGACAGCAACGTGATCGAGGTGTTCATCGGTCGCCTGCGGCGCAAGCTCGACCCCGATAACGAGTACAAGCCGATCGAGACACTGCGCGGCCGCGGCTATCGCCTGGCGGTGGCGCGCGGCGCACCGCCTCCCGGCTGAGCGCCGACCCATGGCGCTGGTCCGCTCCCTTCGTGCGCGCGTCGTGCTGTGGGTGTGCGTCGCGCTCGTCGTGTTGTTCGCGGCGACGATCGCCGGTCTCGACATTGCATTCCGGAACAGCACGGATGGCGACCGGCGCGAGCTGCTCGAGGCGCAGGTGCTGGGGCTCATCGCGCTCGCGGAGCCGGGGCCCGCCGGAGAGCTCCGCCTGCCCACCGAGGCGATCGATCCGCGCTTCGAGGTCGCGAACTCCGGTCTGTACGGTGCGCTGTACGACGGCAACGGCCGCGCGCTGTGGCAGTCGCTGTCGCTGCTCGGGCGCGACTTTCCGACCGACGAGCTCGCGGCGCCCGGCGAACGGAAACATCTGCTGCTCGAAGTGCCGGGTTTTCCGCCGATCGAAGCGCAGCTCATGGGCATCACGTGGGAGTTCGCGGACGGCCGCACGGCGGCTTACACGTTCGCCATCGGCGTGTCGCTCGAGCCCTACATCGAGCGGCAGGCGACTTTCCGCAACTACCTGATCGGCTGGTTCCTCGGCGTGACGCTGACGATGCTGCTCGTCGTCAGCGGACTGCTGACGTTCGTCCTGCGGCCCGTGCGCAGGCTCGAGCGCCAGGTGCGGGAGGTCGAAGCCGGCGAGCGCGTGCAGCTCACGGGCAACTACCCGTCCGAGCTCGTGGGGCTCGCGGACAATCTGAACATGCTGATCGATACCGAGCGGCGCCGGCTCGTGCGCTACCGCAACACGCTCGACGATCTCGCGCACAGCCTGAAGACTCCGCTCGCCGCGATGCGGACGCTGCTCGCCGAGCAACGCTCGCAGCCGGCCGAGGATCGCACGGAGGCGCTGAATCGCGAGCTCGAGCGCATGGATCAGCGCGTGTCGTATCAGCTGCGGCGCGCGCGCGCCAGCGGTGCCACGGGGCTCGGTACCGAGCCCGTGGCGGTCGCGCCCATCGTCGACGATCTGAAGCTCACGCTCGACAAGGTGTACCGCGACAAGCGCGTTGCCTGCAGCGTGTCCGTCGCTCCGGGCGCGTCGTTTCGGGGCGATCCGGGCGACCTGACCGAGATCCTCGGCAACCTGATGGACAACGCGTACAAGTACTGCCGCGGCCGTGTGCGCGTGGTCGCCGAATCCACGCCGGAGCGGCTCGCGATCACCGTGGCCGATGACGGCAAGGGGATCGGCGAGGAGTTCGCGGCGCAGCTGTTCGAGCGCGGCAAGCGCGCCGACGAGTCCGTGCCGGGGCAGGGCATCGGGCTCGCCGTCGTGCGCGAAACCGTGCAGCTGTATCGCGGCTCGCTCGAAGTCGGCCGGTCCGATCTCGGCGGCGCGGAGTTGCGCGTCGAGCTGTCGCGCGCAGGCGTGCTGTGAGCGGGGCGGATGCCGCGCTCGCTGCGCGGCTCGGCGCCGTCGCGCTGGCCGATCGTCGCGAGCTCGAGCGCCTGCACGGGGCCATCCGGGCGCGCCGCCGGCGCCGCCAGCCGACGTCCGAGCTCGAGCAGCGGTTCGAAGCCGCACTGCGCGCCGCCGAGCAGCGCGCGGCCGCGCGCCGTGCGACGCGGTATACGCTCCGCTATCCCGAGTCGCTACCGATCTCGGCCATGCGCGCCGAGTTGGTCGCCCGCCTGCGGGAGCACCGCGTGGTCGTCGTCTGCGGCGACACGGGCAGCGGCAAGACCACGCAGCTTCCGAAGCTCCTGCTCGAGGCGGGGTGCGGTGTGGTCGGCATGATCGGTCACACGCAGCCGCGCCGCATCGCGGCCCAGGCCGCTGCCACGCGGCTCGCGGCGGAGCTCGAGGTGCCGCTCGGCGAGGCCGTCGGTCTCACGGTTCGCTTCACCGACGAGACGGGTCCCGGGACGCTCGTGAAGGTGATGACGGACGGCATCCTGCTGAACGAGATCCGCACGGACCGCCGCCTGGAGGCGTACGACGCGCTGATCATCGACGAGGCCCACGAGCGCAGCCTGAACATCGATTTCATCCTGGGCTACCTGCGCAGCCTGGAGCGACAGCGGCCGGATCTGAAGATCGTGATCACGTCCGCCACGATCGATCCCGAACGGTTCTCGCGGCACTTCGGCGATGCGCCGATCGTACGTGTCGAAGGCCGCAGCTATCCGGTCGGCGTGCGCTACCGGCCGCGCGACGAGGACCAGGACCTCGCCGCTGCCGTGACCGCCGCGGCTCGCGAGCTCGCGGCCGAGCGCGTCGAAGGGCCGGTGCGCGACATGCTCGTGTTCCTGCCGGGCGAGCGCTGGATCCGCGATGCCGAGCACGCGCTCGGCCGTTACGGGCCGAATGGCTACGAAGTGCTGCCGCTGTACGCGCGACTCACGAGCGCCCGCCAGCGGCGCATCCTCGAGCCCGGCAAGGCGCCGCGCATCGTGCTCGCGACCAACATCGCCGAGACGTCGCTGACCGTGCCGCGCATCCGCTATGTCATCGACTCGGGTCTCGCGCGCGTGAGCCGCTACGGTACCCGGCATCGCGTGCAGAGCCTCGGCGTGGAGCCGATCGCGCAGGCCAACGCCGTGCAGCGTGCCGGACGCTGCGGCCGGCTCGCGCCCGGAGTGTGCGTGCGCCTGTACTCCGAAGAGGACTTCGCGGCGCGGCCCGCGTACACCGAGCCCGAGATCCTGCGCACCGGCCTCGCGGGCGTGCTGTTGCGCCTCGAGGCGCTGCGCCTCGGCCCCGTCGACGAGTTTCCGTTCATCGACCCGCCGCCCGCGAAGGCCGTCAGTGACGCGTATCAGCTGCTGCATCTGCTGGGCGCGCTCGACACGGACCGCAAGCTGACGCCCGACGGAGACGTCATGGCGCGGTTGCCCGTGGATCCGCGAGTGGCGCGGCTGCTGGTGGTCGCGAACCGCAATCAGGCACTGCGCGAGGGGCTCGTGATCGCGGCGGCGCTGTCCGTCGTCGACCCGCGCGAGTACGCGGTGGACGCAGACGCCGCGCGTCGCAAGCACGAAGCGTTCAACGATCCCCGCTCCGAGTTCACGACCTGGCTCAACCTGTGGAACGCGTACCGCCGCGAGCGACGCGGCGGCGAGCGTGCGCTGCGCGCCTGGTGCCGCGAGCAATATCTGTCCGCGGCGCGGTTGCGCGAATGGCACGATGTGCACGGCCAGCTGCACGAGCTCGTGCAGGGGCTCGGCTGGCGAACGCGCCACGAGGGCGCGGACTACAGGGCCATCCATCAAGCCGTGCTCGCGGCGTTCATCGACTTCATCGCCGAGCACGAGGACGGCGTGATGTATCGCGGCATGCGCGGGTCGCGCGCGCAGTTGATACCGAACACGCCGCTCGCGAAGAAACGGCCGCACTGGCTCGTGGCGGCCGAGCGCGTGGCGACGGAGCGGCAATATCTGCGGACCGTGGCCCAGGTCAATCCGCGCTGGGCGCTGCGCGTTGCGCCGCACCTCGTGCGGTACGAGTATCACGATCCGCTCTGGGACGCCGAGCGCGGCCAGGTCACGGCGCGCGAGGTGGTCACGCTGTTCGGCCTCACGCTCGCGAGCGAGAAGCGCGTCGACTACGGCCGCTTCGAGCCCGTGGAGGCGCGGCGACTCTTCATCGACGACGCGTTGGCCGCGGACCAGGCCGGTTTCGATTCCCGCGAGCCGGCGTTCCTCGCCGCGAATCGCGCGCTGCGCCGCAGCGTGCTCGAGTGGGAGGCGCGCCTGCGCAAGCGCGATCTGTACGTCGGCGACACGGGTGTGGCGGCCTTCTACGACGAACGGCTGCCGCCGCAGGTGCACGATCGCGCGAGCCTCGCGGCGTGGTGTGCGGCCGGACACGATCCCGAGCTGCACATGACGATCGGCGACGTCTCGAGCCGGGACATCGCCCGGTTGCCCGCTGCGAGCTATCCCGGCGAGCTCGTGCTCGCGGGGCAGCGGCTCGCGCTGACGTATGCCTTCGAGCCCGGCGCCGATCATGACGGGCTCACGGTGTCGGTGCCGAGGCCGTTGCTCGGCGCGATCCGGCCGGAGCAGCTCGATTGGCTCGTGCCAGGGTGGCTGCCGGAGAAGATCCTGGCGATCCTGCGCGGTCTGCCGAAGGAGTTGCGCAAACCGCTCGTGCCGCTGCCCGACACCGTGAGCGCGGTGCTCGCGTGGCTCGGCGATCGCGTCGGCCGGCAGCCGTTGACGATCGCGGTCGCCGAGGCGCTGCGCGAGGTGCGCGGCGTCGAGATCGCGTCGGCGGTTCTCGACGCGCGCGCGCTCGCGCCGCATCTGACGATGCGGGTCGCGGTGCTCGATACGGACGGCAGCGTTCGCGCCGTGAGCCGGGACCTGCGTGCGCTGCAACGGCAGGCGAGCGCAGGTCCGGGGGCGGAAGCCGTCGTGCGTGGTTCGCCGGCGGCCCGCTGGCAGCGCAGCGGCATCACGCAGTGGGACTTCGGCGACCTGCCGGAATCGGTGCAGGTCGCCCAGCAGCCGCGGGATCTCGTGCTGTATCCCGCACTGCAGGACGTCGACGGACGCGTCGACCTGAAGCTGGTGCCGCCGGGGCCTGCGGCCGTGGCGCAGCACCGCGCCGGCGTGCGCCGCCTGCTGCTGAAGGCGTTGCCGCAGCAGGTGGCCCTCGTACGCGACCGCACGCTGGCCGAGCGCGATCTCGTGCTAGGCTTCCATGGCATCGGAGGGACCGCGGCGCTGATCGACGATCTGTTGTGCGCGGCCGCGGAGCAGGCGTTCGCGCTCGATCCGGCGGTGCGCGATCCGGCCGCATTCGCGGCCGTTCGGGAGAAGGGGCGCAGCGAGCTCGTGCCCGCGGCCGACGAGCTGCGTGCACTGTTGAAGGAGATCCTGCCGTTGCACCGTGCGCTGCGCCGCGAGCTGGACGGGACGGGCGGCGCCGGGGCGGCGGTACGTGCCGACATCGCAGGGCAGCTCGACGAGCTGATCCGGCCCGGTTTCCTGACGGCCACGCCTCCACAGTGGCGGCGGCATCTGCCGCGGTACCTGAAGGCGGCACACGAGCACTGGGAGAAGCGCGGGCAGCGTCGGGAGCGCGCGCTGGCCGCGGAGGTGCACGCGGCCGCGGCGAGGCTCGAGCACTGGCGCGCCAGTCTGCCCGACGGCTGGCCCTGGCCGGACGCGATCGTCGAGTACCGGTGGTTGCTCGAGGAGTTGCGCGTCTCGTTGTTCGCACAGGCGCTCGGCACCGCACGGCCGGTGTCGGCCAAGCGGCTCGAACAGCTCTGGAGCCGCGCGCTCGCGGGCGACGCCGGCGCGTCCGCGGCACGCGGGTGAGCGGCGCCTAGAGCGGCAGCGCGTAGCGTCGCACCGCGCGCTGTGTGCAGACGAGCAGCACGAGCACGCCGGCAGCGGCCAGCGCGGCGCGTGCAGCCATGGGCAGCGGCGCTGCGGGCGGGTGCATGGCGAGCAGGTTCCATGAACCCGCAGTGGCCGTCGCGAGGCCCGCGATCAGGGCCACGCCGAACGTCGGCCGCAGGAACTCGACATTCAGCAGCACCACTCCGCCCGCGAGCAGCGCGAGAGCGCCGCCATCCGGTGGCGCGTGCAGGTAGCCGAGCGTCGCGAGCACGCCGGCCGCGCCACCCGCGAGGCCTGGTGCGAAGCGCGGGACGTAGACGCAGCGCAGCAATCCGCAGAGCGCGAGTACGAGCCATGCGTACGCGGCTGCGGGCGGGCTCACGATCAGAAGGGCGAACGGCATGCGGTCTTCGCGCGGCGAACCGATGACTCGACGCTAGCGGAGCCGTGTCATTCGCGGCGATGCGCGTTTCGTGCGGTTTCGCCGGGTTTCGTCGGGCGCGTATAGTGACGGTGCACACACGAGCACTCATCGATGACGCAGGCACGCCTCCCGACCGACTGGCATCCCGCGAGCTGGCACAGCCGGCCGGCCGCGCAGCAGCCCACGTACCGGGACCGGGCGCATCTGGAATCCGTCCTCGGGCAGCTGGCACAGCTGCCGCCACTCGTGACCACGTGGGAGATCGAAGGACTGAAGGCGCAACTCGCGTCCGCGCAACGCGGCGAGGCGTTCCTGCTGCAGGGCGGGGATTGCGCGGAGAACTTCGACGAGTGCACGTCGGACAACGTCGTGCAGAAGCTCAAGATCCTGCTGCAGATGTCGCTCGTGCTGCTCGTGGGGCTCAAGAAGCCGATCGTGCGCGTCGGCCGCATGGCGGGTCAGTACGCGAAGCCGCGCAGCGCCGACTACGAGACCCGCGACGGCGTGTCGCTGCCGAGCTATCGCGGCGACATCATCAACCGGCCGGCGTTCACCGCGGCCGACCGCGAGCCGGATCCGACGCTGATGCTGCGCGGCTACGAGCGGGCGGGGCTCACGCTGAACTTCGTGCGCTCGCTGATCGACGGCGGTTTCGCCGACCTGCATCACCCCGAGAACTGGGATCTCGCGTTCGTGGGCGAGTCCGCTGCCGCGGCGGAGTATCACGCGCTCGTGCAGTCCGTCTCCGACTCGCTCGAGTTCTTCGAGGCGCTCACGGGTGAGCCGATGCACCGCACGCATCGCGTCGAGTTCTACACGTCGCACGAGGGGCTCCACCTGCCATACGAGCAGGCGCAGACGCGCTTCCTGAAGCATCGCGGCCGCTGGTACAACCTGACGACGCATTACCCCTGGATCGGCATGCGCACGGCCGACCTCGCGGGCGCGCACATCGAATACTTCCGCGGCATCGCCAATCCAATGGCTGTGAAGATCGGCACCGGCGTGTCCGACGAGCAGCTGCAGCAGCTCGTGCACGTGCTGAACCCGAACAACGAGCCCGGGCGGCTCACGCTGATCACGCGCTTCGGCGCGAAGCAGATCGAGCAGCACCTGCCGCGGGTGATCCGTGCCGTGCGTGCCACGGGCTCGAGCGTGCTCTGGGTCTGCGACCCGATGCACGGCAACACGGAGACGACCGCCGAAGGCTACAAGACGCGCCGCTTCGACAACATCCGTGCCGAGCTGCGCTCGGCGTTCCGGATCCATCAGGAGCAGGGCAGCTATCTCGGCGGCGTGCATCTCGAGCTCACGGGCGACAACGTGACCGAGTGCGTCGGCGGTGCGCGCGGGCTGCGCGAGTCGGATCTCGCGCGCGCCTACAAGTCGCAGGTGGACCCGCGGCTGAACTACGAGCAGGCCATGGAGATCGCGCTGCTGATCGCCGGGCGCCTGCGCACGCACGACTGACGGGACGTGAACGGCACGGAGACACCGCCGGCCGAGCACGACGCCGGGCCCACGCCCGCGGCGTTCGATCCCGCCGCCGTGCTCGCGCACCTGACGCACAAGCCGGGCGTCTACCGCATGCTGGACGCGCGCGGCGAGGTCATCTATGTGGGCAAGGCGCGTGACCTGAAGCGTCGCGTCGGGAGCTACTTCCAGGGCAGCCGCGCGCACGACGCCAAGACCATCGCGATGGTGCGCAGCGTGGCCGGCATCGAGGTCACGGTCACGCGCACCGAGGTCGAAGCGCTGATGCTGGAATACAACCTCATCAAGCAGCACCGGCCGCGCTTCAACGTGGTGCTGCGCGACGACAAGAGCTATCCGTACATCCGGCTCGACACCGAGCATCGATTCCCGCGCCTCGCGTTCTACCGCGGGCCGCGCACCACGAAGGGCCGGCTGTTCGGCCCGTATCCGAACGCGGGTGCCGTGCGCGAGACGCTGAATCAGCTGCAGAAGCTGTTCCAGCTGCGCCAGTGCGAGGACAGCTTCTTCGAGAACCGCAGCCGCCCGTGCTTGCAGCACCAGATCGAACGGTGCAGCGCACCGTGCGTCGGGCTGATCAGTTCCGAGGACTATGCGCGCGATCTCGAGCACGCCGTGCTGTTCCTGCAGGGGCGCAGCGACGTGGTCACGGCGCGGCTCGCGGAGCGCATGGAGCAGGCGTCCGCCGGGCTCGCATTCGAGCGCGCGGCGCAGTATCGCGATCAGCTGGCGAAGCTGAAGAACGTGCAGTCGCAGCAGATCGTCGCGCGCTCGGCGGGCGACTTCGACGCCGTGGGGCTCGCCGAGGACCACGGCATCCACTGCGTCACGGTCATGTTCTTCCGCGGCGGCCGCTCGCTCGGCAGCCGCAACTTCTTTCCGAAGGTGGCGCGCGGGGCCGACGAGGAGGAGATCATCCGCGCGTTCCTGCTGCAGTACTACGCGGGGCGAGAGGCACCGAAGGAGATCCTGGCGAGCCGCACCGTGCCGGAAGCGGACACGCTGGCCGATCTGCTGTCGGAGCAGTCGGGGCACAAGGTGCGGATCAAGTCGAGCGTGCGTGGCGACCGCGCGCGCTGGGTCGAGATGGCCGTTACGAACGCGCGTCACGGTGCGGAGCTGCACTACCAGTCGAGCGCCTCCTACGACCGTCAGCTCGAGGCGCTGGCCGATGCGCTGGATCTCGGCGAGCCGCCCGCGCGCCTCGAGTGCTTCGACGTGAGCCACACCGGCGGCGAGGCCACCGTCGCCTCGTGCGTGGTGTTCGGCCCGGAGGGTCCGCTGAAGTCCGATTACCGGCGCTTCAACGTCACCGGCGTGCAGCCGGGCGACGACTACGGTGCGATGGAGCACGTGCTGCGCCGCCGCTATGCGCGCGTGCAGCAGGGCGAGGTGCCGCTGCCCGACGTGCTGTTCATCGACGGCGGCCCCGGCCAGCTCGCGCAGGCTCTGAAGGTCATGGAGGAGCTGCAGATCCAGGGCTTGAAGCTCGTGGGCGTGGCGAAGGGTCAGGACCGCAAGCCCGGGCGCGAGAGCCTCTACCTGCCGGATCGGGACGAGCCCCTGCGTTTGCCCGCGAGCTCGCCCGCATTACACTTGATTCAGCAGCTGCGCGACGAGGCGCACCGGTTTGCGATCACCGGGCACCGCGCGCGACGGCACAAGGCGCGCACGCAGTCGCCGCTCGAAAGCATTCCGGGCCTGGGGCCGAAGAAGCGGCGCGAGCTGCTGAAGCAGTTCGGCGGTCTGCAGGCCGTGACGCGCGCCGGCATCGACGACCTCACGCGGGTGAAAGGGATTTCGGCACAACTCGCCGCAGCGATCTATGACCACTTCCATGCGGACTGACGCCTGACGCCCATGCGTTTCAACCTGCCGAACGCGCTCACGTGGTTTCGGATCGTCGCGATTCCGCTGGTCGTGATCGTTTTCTATTGGCCCGCGCCCTGGGCCCGGCCCGCCGCGGGTTTGCTGTTCGCGCTGGCCGGCATCACCGATTATCTCGACGGGTATCTGGCGCGCCGGCTGGGGCTGACCTCGAATTTCGGCGCGTTTCTCGACCCCGTCGCCGACAAGCTGATCGTGGCCACGGCGCTCGTGCTGCTGGTCGAGGCGGATCCGCGGCCCGTGATCGCGATCGCGGCCGCGATCGTGATAGGCCGCGAGATCACGGTATCGGCCCTGCGCGAGTGGATGTCGCAGATCGGCGCGCGCGCCCACGTGGCCGTCAGCTGGTTCGGCAAGTGGAAAACGGCGCTCCAGATCTTCGGGATCAGCCTGATGCTGTACCGTGACCCCGCGTTCGGTCAGCCGGTGTACGCGATCGGCGAATGGCTGCTGTACGCGGCCGTTGCGCTGACGCTCTGGTCGATGATCGACTATCTGCGGGCCGCGGGTCCCGCGATGCGGGCGAACGAATGATGTGAATCCGGGCGTTGCCGGTGGCCCGGGCGCTTCGGTAGAATGGCAAACCTCACGCGGGAATAGCTCAGTTGGTAGAGCACGACCTTGCCAAGGTCGGGGTCGCGAGTTCGAGTCTCGTTTCCCGCTCCAATTTCTCAGGCATTGGTGGCGGTTCCGTACCGAGGCGTACGGAACCGCCGTCATCGTGCAGTGGCTGAACACGGTCCGCGTCGCGCGGAGCCGACGGCCCGAGCGCGGCGCCGGGGTGTGCCTGCCGACGCGACGCGAGGGTTCTGCGAGGGCGCCATGGATAGCGTGAGTGTCGGCAAGATCGATACGGCGAGTCGTCAGCTCGACGCGGCCATCGGGCTGTTCTTCTCCGGCAACGACCTCGTCGCGGTGCACTCGCTGGCGGACTCGGCGGCGCGAGAGCTCGCGGATCTCGTCCGGCCCAAAGCCGCAGAGGCCGCGTGGCACGACCAGGTGCAGACCGCGCTGAACTTGGATGCGAGCACCTATCAGACGGTGCTGCGCAGAACCCAGGACCTGCTGACGCCCGAGCAGCGGGACCCCGACGCACGGAACGGCGTGGATCCGCGGCAGACGGCCGCGTTGATGGTGCAGGTGATCATGAGCATCGGCGGGCTTGGCGTCCGGCCGTCCGTGCCGCAAGCCGTGCTGCAGCTCTGGTACTTCGCCTGCATGCTGAACGAGCTGCCTCACCTGCACGCCAATCTGCGCGCGTACATCCTGTCGCGGTTCAAGGATCTCAGCCGCCGCACGGGACATTATCAGCTGGCCGTCGGCCGGCGCGTCCTGCAGGAAGACATCGAGAGAAACAGCCGCTCGACTGCGGCGGCGGACTCGGCAGCCGGTCGTTAGGCCCCCGCGTGGCGCGGGTCGGCGCCGCCTTCCCGGGCCGTGTGGCGCACGGGAAGGCGGGTGTGGCGTTCGACGCTAGCGGCTCGCCCAGTACGGTTTCGGCATCAGTTTGACGCCGGTCAGCAAGGTCGGCGTGCCGGCGCCGGTCTTGAGGCTCACGGTATGCGCCGTGGCGTCGACCGCGACCTCGGCCGCCAGCGACAGCGTGCCGGTGCCCGTGCCTTTGCCGTCGAGCTTCAGCTCGAGCACGCCGTAGGGGATTTGCGGGGCCGCCGTGCCGCTCGTCAGCGTCCAGGGCTTGAAGCTGTAGGAATCCAGCGGCTTCGTCGTCACCAGCGTGATGCGCTGACTGCCGTCGGCTTCGGTCACGCGATGTGCGTACTTCACGGAATGACCCACCGCGCTGCCGCTCTGCCACACGGCGCCGACGCTCGGCAGCTTGTCGAGCTCCTTCGGCAGATCGGCGCCTGCGCCGAGCGCGTCGACGACGGCTGCGCGGCCGGCGTCGTCGGACCAGTTCAGCACCTCGATCTTCAACGTGATCCCCGTGGCCGACACGCCGGTCAACGCGGCTTCGTAGGTGTCGGGCGCGGGCTTTTGCGCGAATGCAGGCGCTGCGAGCAGGAGCGTCGCGAGGCCGGCGGTGGACAGGATTTCACGGGTCAGTCGACGCAGCGTCCGCCCAAAGCGCGTGGCACGCTTCCGAGGACTCTGCGGCAGGTGCAGATCGGTCACGTTCATACTCCCTGGTTCCTGGCCCCTCGTGAGGCCCGCACCCGAAACTAGGTCGGGCTCGCGCGAGTTTCAAGGCTGCGCGGCCAACATGAACGTATTGTCATTTTTTTGTCGGCGCGGGAGCGGCGCCGGGGCTCGGCGCCGGCACGCCTTTTCGACGTGCCGGCGCCAGGGATTCGGGAGCCGGGTCAGCGTGGCTCGATGCGCAGGACTGCGCCCTGCGCCTCGTCGGTCAGCACGTACAGCAGTCCGTCCGGACCCTGTTTCACGTCGCGGATACGCTGGTGCAGGTCGGTCAGCAATTCCTCGCGGCGCAGTTCCTCCATCTTCTCGTTGAAGAGGATGCGGCTGAGGCGGCCCGTGCCCGGGATCTCGCCGTAGCGCATGCCGCCCACGAACACGTCGCCCTTCCACTTGGCGAGCTTGTCGCCGGTGTAGAAGGTGAAGCCGGAAACCGCGATCGCCGGCGTCCAGTAGACGACGGGCGGCTCGAAGCCTTCGTGCGTCGGCAGCTTTGCCTGCCACGGCCCGGGATAGGTGCGGCCGTAGCTTACGAGAGGCCAGCCATAGTTCTTGCCGGCGCGGATGATGTTCAGCTCGTCGCCGCCGTTCGGGCCGTTCTCGCTCTGCCAGATCTCGCCCGTGACCGGATGAACCGCGAGGCCGAGCGAGCTGCGGTGGCCGAGCGTGTAGATCTCCGGCTTGTACCCGGCCTGACCCACGAACGGGTTGTCGCTCGGGACCGTGCCGTCGTCCTTGATGCGCAGCACCTTGCCCGAATACGTGTCCTTGGCCTGGGCGTCGCCGCCGCTGGTGGCGATGTAGAGCATGCCGTCCTTGCCGAACACGATCGGCATGGCGCCGGCCGTGGTCTCGTCGGCCACGAACACGTCCTTGACGTCGGTCACGCCGCTGCTCGTCCACTTCATGCGCGCGACAGCGTCGACGTTACGGTTGTTGCCCATCGGCTTCGTGTAGCTCAGATAGATGAGCTGGTTCTGCGCGAACTGCGGGTGTAGCACGACGTCCATGTAGCCGTGGACCGCGCCCGGCAGTCCCGATTCGCCGGCGAAGTACGCCTTGGGAGCGCCGCTGACGGGCTTCGGATCGAGCTTGCCGTTCCTGATCGTGCGCAGCTCGCCGTTGCGCTGCGCGATCAGCATCGTGCCGTCGGGCAGCCAGGTCAGGCTGAACGGAAACGACAGCGCCTTCGTGACGACGACGACGCGGATGTCCTGACCTTCGCCCGTGGCGTAGTCGAACGGACCGTCACCGAGCGGCCGGTGGGCGAGGCCCTGCGGCGCGAGCGGGATTCCCATCTGGAACGGCACGGTGCGTTGCGCGAGCGCCGCCGGAGCGGCCAGCGTGGCGGCGAGAGCGAGCCACGAACCGCGGCTCGTGACGCGTTGCAGGAGACGGACAGTTGGCATTGGTAGGACCCCTCGATTGGAACAGCCAGTATAGGGCGACTCGCCAACCCGAAGAAGTCGTGCGGACCGTCGGCGCCGATGGCGCTGTGTGAAGGTACCAAGTTCGCTATGATTCCGGCGGGCTCGACCGAAGCACCGCAGGAAGGGGGGGGAGACATGCGCTGTGGGGTCATCGTCTGCGCGGCCGCAGTGGCGTTGCTCGCCCTGTCTCCGCTGGTCGCGGGTGCGCAGGGCGCGCCGAAACGCATCGGCGGGCACCCGAATCTGAACGGGCTGTGGCAGTCGATGAGCACGGCGTACTGGAATCTCGAAGCCCACGCGGCGTCCCCGCTGAACGACTTCTGGAGGCTCGGGGCGATCGCTGCCATTCCGGCGGGTCAGAGCGTCGTGAAGGAAGGCAAGATCCCGTACAAGCCCGAGGCACTCGCGAAGCGCGACCAGAACCGCGCGGGCTGGCCGAAGACGGATCCCGAAGCGGCCTGTTACCTGCCGGGCATCCCGCGCGCGACGTACCTGCCGTATCCGTTTGAGATCGTGCAGGGTGACGGCGACATCCTGTTCGCATACGCATTCGCCGCGGCGAACAGGGCCGTGCATATGAAGGAGCACCGCACGATCGACCAGGTGCCCGTCGACATGTGGATGGGCTGGTCGAATGGCCATTGGGAAGGCGACACGCTCGTGGTCGAGGTCATCGCCAACGACGACCGCACGTGGTTCGACCGTGCGGGCAATTACCACAGCAACGCGCTGAAGGTCACCGAGAGGTACACGCCGCTCGACGCGAACCGCCTGCGCTACGAGGCGACGATCGAGGATCCCGAGACGTTCACGAAGCCGTGGACGATCTCGATGCACCTGTACAGGCACACGGAACCGAACGCCGAGCTGCTCGAGTTCAAGTGCGTCGAGTTCTCCGAGCATCTGCTCTACAACGAGTTCCTGAAACAGCCGTTGCCATAGCACGGCGGCCAAAGCGATCTTGAGGCACGAGGAGGCGAGAACGATGCGAGTCAGCATGTGGTTCGGGGTACTGGGCGGAGCCGCTCTGATCGCCGTCGCGGCGCCCGTGGTCGCACATCACTCGTTTGCGGCGGAGTTCGACATCAATCGGCCGATCAAGCTCGACGGCGTCGTCACGAAGATGGAGTTCAGCAATCCGCATTCGTGGTTGCATATCGAGGTCGTGACCGACACGGGCGAGAAGCAGCAGTGGATGGTCGAGGGCGGCGCGCCGAACGCGCTGATCCGCAACGGCTGGACCCGCAACTCGGTGCCACCCGGCATCAAGGTGCACGTGGAGGGCTTCCAGGCCAAGGACCGCTCGTTCCGCGCGAGCGGGCGCGACATCACGCTGCCGGACGGCAAGTCGCTCTTCATGGGCCAGGGCGGCGCTGCAGCGCCGAGCGCCGACTGACCAGGCTGATCGTTCCGGTCACGTGCGTGAGGGGCCCTCACGCACGTGACCGGAATTCGCGATGCGCGTCACTCGCCGGCGTTGATGTCGAAGACCTCGGCGCCCTCGCGCGGCCGGCCGTAGATGCCGAGCCCTTCGGCCCGTTGCGGCGGCGGCTGGCCCTTGGCGATCGCCTCTGCCACCTGCCGCTCGAAAGCACGCTCGCCCGACAGCGCGTGGCCGACAGCGCCGTTGCCCTCGTGGCAGGAGTACTCGTACGTCTCGTAGTTCGGCTGCGTCGTGATCATGAGCCGGAACGTGAACGGTGCCGTGTACGTGACGGGGTCGTTGACGGTCGCCGTGTACTCGATCATGTCCGGATCGACGCGCGTGAAGCGCTCCGTGAGCCGCATGTCGGCGCTGTGGCGCGTGCCGTTGCCGTTCGGACCGATGCTGGTCTGGTCCGTGAAGTTCGTCGTCTCGACGACGAGCGTGTTGCCCTCGAAGTGGCCGCGGGAGTTGCCCATGTACTGGCGGATGTCCGGGGCGAGATGCGCTCGGCCATCGAGCGGAATCACGCGCGTGTCGTGAATCATCTCGTAGCTGATGGCCACCTCCGTGGGTGTCTGCACGATGCGCATGCCGTTGCCGTAGATGACCGGCAGCGTGGAGCCGAGCACCCCGCGCGTGATGCAGCGATCGTACAGCGTGAAGTCCTCGAAGCCGTTGAACGGTCCCGGGCCGAATGTGCCGCGATCGCGATTGGCGGCGCGTGCCTTGCCGGCCGCCGTCATCTCCGGGATGCGGCCATTGGCAGGCTCGACGACGAGCGAGGCGTAACCGAACGTGCGGATGCCCCATTCGTTGCGCAGGAACGTCTCGCGATTCGTTGCGAGGTCCTTGCCGCCTTCGTCACGGCTCGCGCGTTGCCGGAACTCCTCCGGCGTCAGCGTGGCGCGGGTGCCGAAAGACTCCGGGCGCTGCAGCGGCACGCTGCGCATGTCATCGGTGCTCCAGACGCCGTCGAAGCTCGGGTCGCCCCAGGACGTGCGTGGCGGTTTCCAGTTGCGATTGGTGATGGCTGCCGCAGTCGTCTCGGCAGGGACGGAACGCACGATGGAGGGTTTCGCCGCGGGTCCGCCCCCCGGGCCTTGCGCTCCGGCCGGCAGCCCGAGCGTGAGAGCAAGCGTGGTCGCGAGTCCGCTGAGATAGCGATGGTCGATTCGCCGCATGGCAGATCCCCTTGGCCAACGTGCGGGCGCGGATCGGCTGAAGAATAGGCCAACGGCGCGGGGTTCTCCATTGGCCCGGGTCAGGTCGGGTCCGGAGGCATGTCCCGGGCGGTCCGGAGGATCTCGCGTACGCGGTCGGCGTAGCCGCGGATCTCGGCGGCGTGCGCGGTCACCAGCGCGCCCGCCATGCGCACCGGGTCGCCGAAGAAGAAGCGTTCGTACAGCACCTGCCGCCCGGCGAACGCCGACAGCGCCGTGTCCCAGGCGAGCCGAAACAGCGGTATGCGCTCGAGCGCGTCCGCGCGTGCGGCCTGGTAGTAGCGGCGGATGTCGGCGGCGAGCGGGCCGTCGATGTCGGCGGCCGTCGGCATCGCGACGAGACCGCTGGCGCCGATCTGCTGCAGGATCTCGACGAGCCGCGGATACAGCCGCGGGAACAGGTTGCGCGCGGCGTCGAGCGGGTTCCACGCGGGGCGCACGACGCCGAACTCGTCCGGCGCGGCGTCCGCTTCCGCTGCGCGCAGGAACGCGCGCATGGTTTCGAGCGTGACCCAGATCTCCGCGAGCTTCTCCTGCACGTGCTGAAAGCCCTCCACACCGATCGAGTCGACGAGCAGGTGGGCCAGGCCGAGCACGAACTCGGCCTTCGCGACGTTCTTGACCACGACCTGGTGCGCCATGCCCGCGGCCGCGCCGGTGCGGGCGTACGCGCTGTTGCAGCGCTCGACGTCGCGATACAGCAGCACGTTCTCCCAGGGCACGTGGACGTCGTCGAACACGACCACGGCGTCCATCTCCTCGAACCGCGAGCCGAGCGGATGGTCCGGCGGCGGCCGGCCGCAGTCGACGCTCTCGCGGCACAGGAATCTGAGGCCGGGCGCGTCGGTAGGGATGATCACGCCGAAGGCGTAGGGCGCGTCCTCGGGTGTGTTCTTCAGCAGCGTGGACGGGAACACCATGATCGCGTCGGCCATGGGCAGGGTCGCGAGCATGCGGGCGCCGCGCAGCACGATGCCGGCGTCGTTCTCGCTCCTCACGCGCGCCGCGAGGAACGGATCGGCCTGTTGCGACGGTCCCACGGCGCGATTGATCTGCGGCGTCAGCAGCGAGTGCGTGAGGCACAGATCGTGCTCGCGCAGCTCGGCGTGCAGTCGCAGCGCATTCGTGCCGAAGCGCGGCTCCGCGGCGCCGAGAAATGCGGCGCCGGCGGCGAACCCCGACATGGCGCGGCTCAGATAATCCGGGACGCGGCCCATCATGCCGTGCGTGTGCTGCGCCCAGACGCGCATCGCGGCCGTCACGCCCTCGAGCTCGGCGCGCGTCCGCGGCAGCAGAAACGCGCGTCCGACCTCGAGCCCGCTCGAGGGGGATTCGAACAGACAGTTCTGGGCTTGCTCCCACTGCAGATCGTAGAGCTCGGCCAGTGTCGCGACGCCGCCGCGGAACGCCGGATGCGTCGTGACGTTCGCGACGGGCTCACCGGCGTACCACAGGGCCGGCGGCCGCTCCTTGAGGCGGGCCAGGACGTCGGCGCCGCGGCGGGCGCCGCCGGCGCGGCCAGTCGCGAGCGGCCGGCCGGCGGCGCTCATGCGGCCGGCGCCTTCGCGGGCCGTAATGCGCGCTCGAGGTTCGCGACATCGGCTTCCGCGAGATCGGGGCTGAAGTGACGGATCCGGTCGAGGATATCCGTCGTCTCGAAGTAGTCCTGCGCGCAGCCCGCGTGCACGAAGCCGCCGGGCTCGAACCGGTACTCCTCGAAAAACACGAGCGGGATGCGCCATTCGTCCTTGGCGATGGGCTCCTTGCACTGCCGGCAGCGCGCGCGGGCCGTGGGTGCGCGCTCCCCGCCGTGGACGCGCGGCACCCTGCGGTGCGCGACGCCGAACTGCGCGGCCGCCGTCAACGCGGCCGCGGCCCCGCCGGCATCCCGGGCCACCTCGAGGAACGGTTCCGGGCGCGCGTATGCGGCGCAGCGCAGGTGGAACCACAGCGTCATCTCGCCCTCGCCGAAGGCGTTCGGCTGGCGCTCGCCGAAGCGCAGCTCGCCCTTCGCGATGGCTCGGTTGCAGCCGCGGCACTTGGCGCGGCTGCTCGATGCGGGTTCGATCACGTGCGGCACCCCGGGATTATAGGCATGCGCGCGGCGGGCGGCCCGAGGCGCGGGTTGCGCGCGTCTGCTACGCTGTGCGCCACCCCAGTACCGTCACGAGCCCCCCCGTGAGCAGCTCGACTACCGCCGCGTCCGGGCAGGCGACCGGAACGGCGTTCGCAATTCTCGCCGCGATCAGCTTCTGTCACCTTCTGAACGACATGATGCAGTCGCTGCTGCCTGCCATCTACCCCATCCTGAAGGACAGCTACGGCCTCACGTTCGGCCAGATCGGCTTCATCACGTTCACGTTTCAGGTCACGGCTTCGCTGCTGCAGCCCGCCATCGGCAGCTTCACCGATCGACGGCCGCAGCCATACTCGCTCGCCGTCGGCATGGGCTTCTCGCTGATCGGCCTGCTGCTGCTGTCGCGGGCCAACACGTTTCCGCTGCTGCTCCTGGCTGCGGGGCTCGTGGGCAGCGGCTCGGCCGTGCTGCACCCGGAGTCGTCACGCGTCGCGCGCATGGCGGCGGGCCGTCAGCCCGGGCTCGCGCAGTCGCTGTTTCAGATGGGCGGCAACCTGGGGTCGTCGATCGGGCCGCTGTTCGCTGCGGCCGTCGTGCTCCGTTACGGGCAGGGCAGCGTGGCGTGGTTCGCACTCGCGGCCGTGCTCGGCATCGTGCTGCTCGCGCGCGTGGGCCGCTGGTACGTGCAGCACGGCATGCAACGCATGCGGGCGCAGGCGCGTCGGGACGCAGGCGAAGCCCTGCCGCGTGGCCGCGTGGCGTTCGCGCTGGGGGTGCTGGTCACGCTCGTGTTCTCGAAGTTCGTGTACACGGCCAGCATCACGAGCTACTACACCTTCTATCTGATCGACCGCTTCGGGTTGTCCGTGCGTTCGGCGCAGATCCATCTGTTCGTGTATCTCGCGTCCGTGGCGCTCGGCACGCTGCTCGGGGGCTCGATCGGCGACCGGTTCGGCCGCAAGTTCGTCATCTGGGTTTCGATTCTCGGCGTGTTGCCGTTCACGCTCGTGCTGCCGTACGCCAACCTGTTCTGGACGGGCGTGCTGACCGTGCCGATCGGGTTGATCCTGGCCTCCGCGTTTCCCGCGATCGTCGTGTACGGGCAGGAGCTCGTGCCGTTCAAGGTCGGCACGGTGGCGGGCCTGTTCTTCGGGCTGGCGTTCGGCCTCGGCGGGATCGGTGCCGCGCTCGTCGGGCAGTTGGCGGACGTCCACGGCGTGGAGTTCGTGTTCAGGTTGTGCTCGTGGTTGCCGGCGCTCGGTCTGCTGGCCGCGTTCTTGCCGCGCGTTCGGCCGCGTGGACACGTGATCCGTCCGCCGATCGTCGAGAAGCGCTGAACGAGGACTGTGCCGCTGCGCTCGCCCGGGGGCGGCCGCGCGTGACATAAGCGAAGACGCCCGCGTCGCGATCGCGCATGCACGCGGGGGCGTTCGACTCGGGCCGGCGCAGCGACGCATCCTGGCGCCGCCGGGCGGCCCGGGGGTCCGGCTGTGCGTTAGTGTTGTCGCGGGTGGGGTCCGAGCGTCGGTCCACGGGCGGCGATGCGCCGGCGGGTCCAGAAAACGGGTGCTCGCGAAACCCCTATGCACGTGCGCGAACATTTGACTACACTAGCGGCTCGTTGCTCGCGGCACTTTGTCTGGTCAAACAGTGGTGGCAGGGCGCAGAGTTCGCTCTCACCGGGACGCCGTCGCCGCGGCTCGATAACTCGAATGAGGTTTGGTGCCACGTCCTAGACCCGACGAATCGGGCGAAGGGGTAAAACCCCAGGGCATGGTAGGGGGAATCTGTGGACGGTCTTTCAGACTGCCGTTGCGACCGCGGCCATTCCGGCCGGGCCCGTTTCGGGCTTGCGGTTGTCCGTCGTGGATTCTTCATGGAAACTATGATTTCGATGCGGAGCCCGCCCTCGCGGGCGGCCGCGGTCGTCCCCGGCACAGCCGGGAGCGGCCGGTCCATGGGGTTGTTCGCTGGCATGAGCCTTGTGCAGGGTAAATTTTCAGGAGGCGCTTTTTGTGATGACGCTTTTCAAAACTAAAGTAGCTGCAGCTACTGGCCAACGGCTGGTCCACCTGCTGGTGGCCATCGTGCCGGCTCTGCTGGCCGCGCCCGCCGGTGCGCAGCTTCAAGAGGCGCTGACCGCACAAGTTCAGGCAGACAAAGAAGCGGCGCAGACGCAGGACCAGATCAAGACGATCCAGGAGCGCACGCAGGACGCCGCCGGTCGTTACGCGCAGGCCATGGCCGACGCGGACAGCCTCGAGCGTTACAACAACCAGCTCCAGGAGCAGGTCAAGTCGCAGCAGACCGAGATCGCGTCGATCGAGCGTCAGCTCACCGACATCGAGACGACCAACCGCGAAGTGCAGCCGCTGATGCAGCAGATGGTCGACACGCTCGCTCAGTTCGTGTCCCTCGACGTGCCGTTCCTGCTCGATGAGCGCCAGGCACGCGTGCAGGGCCTGAAGGACATGATGGCCCGGGCCGACGTGACGATCTCCGAGAAGTACCGCCGGATCCTCGAGGCCTACCAGATCGAGCTCGAGTACGGCCGCACGCTCGAAGCCTACCAGGGCCGTCTCGGCACCGGCGCCGATGCGCGCACGGTCGAGTTCGCACGGCTCGGTCGCGTGTCGCTGATGTATCGCACGATCGACGGCAGCGAGACCGGTTACTGGGACGCGACGAAGAAGTCGTGGGTCAAGGATGACAGCTACAAGCAGGCCGTGGAGGTTGCGCTGCGCGTCGCCAAGCGCGATGGCGCTGCCGAGTTGCTGACCGTACCTGTTCCGGCGCCGCAGGAGGTGCGGTCATGAGAAAGATCACAACGTTGCTGCCGATCGTGGCAGCTCTTGGCGTCGCCGTTCCCGCGTTCGCGCAGCAGCAGGCCAGCAACCTCAGCGACCTGCTGAACCAGGTGCAGCAGGTCCGTGCCGAGACGAACGCGACGTTCGACAAGCGCCGCGCCGAGTACGAAGCGGCGGGCAGCGACGCGCAGAAGGCGGCGCTGATGCAGAAGGCCGAGCAGCAGCGCAAGGAGCTCGATGCGTCGTCGCAGAAGCTGGCCGACACCTATTCGGCGAACGAGGTCCGCATCAACAACCTCAACCAGCAGCTGCGCGACAAGGCCGCGAAGCTCGGGCTCGCCGAGATCTTCGGCCTGGCCCGGCAGGCGGCAAACGACGATTCGACGATCCTGCAGCAGTCGCTGATCTCCACGCAGTTCCCGCCGGCGGCAGGCCAGCCCTCGCGCGACGAGTGGCTGCGTGAGTTCTCGAGCTCCCGCGCCACCCCGATGGCGACGGACCTGGAGCGGCTGTGGGTCGAGATCCAGCGGGAAATGACGGCCAGCGGCCAGGTCGCGAAGTACAAGACCCGTATCGTGCAGCCGGGCGGACAGAACACCGAGGCGGACGTGATCCGCATCGGCCCGTTCAATGCCATGGCGAATGGTCAGTTCCTGCAGTATCTGCCGAGCCTGCACACGTTCAGCGTATTGCCGCGGCAGCTGCCGCCGCAGTTCATGCGCGTGGCGGCGGCGTTCCAGAACGCCACGTCCGGCTATGCACAGGCGGTCGTCGACCCGAACCGCGGCGTGCTGCTCGGCCTGTACGTCGAGCGGCCGACTGTCGGCGAGCGTATCCAGCGCGGCGAGGAAGTCGGCTACGTCATCATCGTGGTCGGCGTGCTTGGCGTGCTCGCGTTCCTGTACCAGCTCGTGAGCCTCATCGTCGTTCGTCTGGGCGTCAGCAAGCAGCTGAAGAATCTGGACAAACCAAGCAAGAACAACCCGCTGGGCCGCGTGCTGCTGGCGTTCAAGGGCGACCCGAACCGCATCGAAGAGGACGCAGAAGTCGCCGAGCTGCGCATCACGGAAGCCGTGCTGCGCGAGGTTCCGAAGCTCGAGCGGTTCCAGGCGTTCCTGCGCCTCGCGGTCGCGGCCGGCCCGCTGCTCGGCCTGATCGGCACGGTCGTCGGCATGATCGTGACGTTCCAGAGCATCACCGAGTCCGGCTCGAGCGATCCGAAGCTGATGGCCGGCGGTATCGGCCGCGCCATGATCGCGACGGTGCTGGGCCTCGGCATCGCGATCCCGCTGCTGTTCGCGAACGCGCTGTTGAACTCGCTGTCACGCGGCATCGTCCAGATTCTGGACGAGCAGAGCGCCGGCATGTTGGCCGAGAGCATCGAGAAGAAGCGTCATGCTTGATCAAGTACCGCTGGTTCGGGGCATCGTTTCGCTGTCGAATGACGGCGGTCCGTTCGTCCTGCTGATCTACGCCGCGGGCGTGCTGATGTGGGCGCTGATCATCGAGCGGTACTGGTACTTCAGCTTCGTGCTGCCGAAGCAGGCGGCGAACCTGCAGGCCGAGTGGCTGGCCAGGAAGGACCGCTCTTCCTGGTGCGCACGGCAGATCCGGACGGCGATGATCTCGCGCCTCAACGGCTCCATGACAACGGGGTTCCCCGTGCTGCAGGTCCTGGTGCCGATGTCGCCGCTGCTCGGCCTGATCGGCACGGTCAGCGGCATGCTCGAGGTGTTCGATTCGATGGCGCTGCGCGGCAGTGCCGACGCGCGCAGCATGGCGAGCGGTGTATCCGCCGCCATGATCTGCACGATGTCGGGGCTGGCGGTCAGTATCACCGGGCTGTATCCGGTCCACTACTTCCGCACCCGGGCGACGCGCGAAACGGAGCTCCTGGCGGATAAACTGAGTTTCTAGCCATGCGCAAGCGAAGACACGCAGCAGACGGTCACGAGTCATCGCATGGCATCGACCTCGCGCCGATGCTGGACTTCGTGATCAATCTGCTGATCTTCTTCATCATCACTGCCGTGTTCGTCAAGGAATCGGGTCTTACCGTAAACCGGCCGACGTCGTTCGAGCAGGAGCGCAAGGAAGACTCGAAGAGCATCCAGATCCAGATCCTCGACAACGGGGAGATCTGGGTCGACAACCGTGCGGTGGATGCGCGCGCGGTGCGCGCGAACGTGGAGCGGCTCAGCGCCGTGAATCCCGACAGTGGCGTGCTGATCCTGGCGCAGGAGAAGGCACCCACCGGGACTCTCGTTGAGGTTGTCGACCAGGTGCACCTGGGCGGCATCTACAACATCACGTTCAGCACGACGCAGTAGGCGCAGGCCAGAGAGGGGAGAATCATGCAGTCACGACGACATGCGCCGGACAGCGAGGATCACGGCATCGACCTGGCGCCGATGCTGGATTTCACGATCAATCTGTTGATCTTCTTCATCATCACGACCTCGTTCATCAAGGAAGCCGGCGTCACCGTGTTCAAGCCGGCAGCGGTCACCGCGGTCAACAAACCGTCCGGCAACCTGCTGATTGCGATCCGCGAGAACGGGGATATCTGGATGGATCGCCGCCGGGTCGAGCTGCGCGACGTCCGGACGCTGATGGAGCGTCTCCATATCGAACGGCCGGAGGACACGGTCGTGATCATCGCCGACCGTGCGTCGAACGCTGGTGTGGTGGCGAAGGTCATGGACGAGGTCCGTCTGGCCGGCATCACGGACGTGTCGATCGCCGCGAACCCGAATGCGGGCGGCGGCGGTTGAACCGCAAAGGAGGACGACGATGAATGCACTGAGAGTACCGATTGCAGTAATTGTCTCCGGCGTGCTCACCACGAGCATGTTCTGGCTCCTGTGGCACCTCGTCGGCCGGCAGTTCGACGCGGGTCAGGTTCAGGAAGCGCAGCGCATCGAGTTCTCGCGCATGCGCCGCGATACCGAGGTGGCCACCAAGCGCGACCAGAAGGTGGAGCGCGAGCGGCCGCCGCCGACTCCGGAAACTCCGCATATGAACTTCAGCGCGGGCGGCGTCGAAAGCAACGTCGCGCAGCTCGCGCCGGTCGTCGACACCCGCGGCGCCATGTCGCGCATGAGCATGTCGGCCGGCTCCGACCGCGACGTCATTCCGCTCGTGCGTATCGCGCCGGACTATCCGCCGCGGGCGCTGAGCCGCGGTCTCGAGGGCTGGGTGCAGGTGCGCTTCACGATCACGGCGACGGGCACGGTCAAGGACCCGATGGTGGTCAATCATTCGGATGCGGTGTTCGACGACGCCGCTCTGAAGGCGATTTCCCGGTGGCGTTACAACCCGCGCGTCGAAGGCGGCGTAGCCGTCGAGCGTGTGGGCATCGAAACCTTGATTACGTTCAAGCTCGAGAAGTAGACAGGGAACAACGGGAGTCGAGGAAACATGCTTAGCCAACGTAACCGTTCGTTGCTTAGATTCCTGGGGGTTGCCGTGCTGCTCGCGGTCTTCCAGGTGTCCTGGGCCCAGCAGGCCCAGAAGAAGGACGAGAAGGCGTCCGCGCCCACGATCGACGCCGCCACCGGCAAAGTGCTGAACGAGGCGATCGAGCTGCTGAACAAGGAAGACTACAAGGGGGCGGGTGCAAAGATCGCCACCTTGAATCTCGACAAGCTGAGCCCGTACGAGCGCAGCAAGGTCGAGCAGATCCTGTTCAACGTCGCGTATTCGCAGGAAAAGTACGACGAGGCCCGCGGCCACCTGCAGAAGGCCATCGATGCCGGCGGCCTGAATCAGCAGGAGATCGAGCAGGCCCGCTATCAGTCCGCCCAGCTGTACATGCAGCAGGAAAAGTGGAAGGAAGGCGCGGCGGCTCTCGAGGATTGGTTCAAGACCGCCACGAAGCCGAACTCTGCGGCGTACTACCTGCTGGCCGTCGCGTACTACCAGCAGGCAGTGGCGGCGAGCGGTAAGGCGGCGACGGACCTCTTCGGCAAGGCCCTGGTGCCGGCGAAGAAGGCCGTCGAGCTCATGGAGAAGCCGCAGGAGAGCTGGCTCTCGATGCTGTCGGCGCTGTATCTGCAGCGCGAGGAGTACAAGGAGGCCATCCCCGTTCTGCAGCAGCTGGTCAGCATTGCCCCGAGCAAGAAGGCCTACTGGCTGCAGCTGTCGTCGATCTACGGCCAGATGGAGGACTATTCGAACTCGCTTGCGGCCATGCAGCTGGCGTACAACGCCGGTCTCGTGACGGAGGACTCCGAAATCCGTCGCCTCGCCGACCTGTTGCTGTTCAACTCGGTGCCGTACCGCGGTGCCCAGGTCCTCGAGTCGGCCATCGAGAAGAAGACCGTGAAGCTCGACGACAAGCTCTACGAGAAGCTTGCGAACTGCTGGATCGCGGCGGGCGAGTACGACAAGGCCATCAACCCGCTCCAGAAGTCGGCGGAGCTCTCCTCGAACGGCGACACCTGGGTGCGTCTCGGTGAGCTGCAGGTGCAGCGCGAGGACTGGCCGGCCGCGCTTACGGCTCTGCAGAAGGGCGTGGAGAAGGGACAGCTGAAGGATGCCGGAAACGCACAGCTGCTGATGGGCATCGCCTACTACAGCCAGAAGAATTACAAGGAAGCCCGACCGTTCTTCGAGCGTGCCGCGCAGTCTGCGAAGCACAAACAGATCGCGACGAGCTACCTGCAGGCCATCAAGGCTCTCGGCTGATAGACATTTAGGAACTCTGCATGACGCGCATTTGGAAATACCCGCGGGTTGCCGGCGGGCTGTTGGCGGTAGCACTCACTGGCAGCGCACTCGCGCAACAGCAGCCGACTGGCGGGGATCGCTATGCCCGGACGTTGGCCGAGGCGGAGATCACTGCGCGCTACAACACGCAGATCGAGCAGCAGCTTCGCTCGCAGCAGGGCGAGATCGCTGCGCTCGAGCAGCAGATCGCGGGCCTCGATGCGACGGCCGAAGCCGTCGAGCCGCTGCTGCAGAAGATGTACACGCAGCTCGACGAGTTCGTGAAGAACGACGTGCCGTTCTTCCCCGCGGAGCGCGCCCAGCGCATGGAACGCCTCCGCGATCTGATGGCGCGTGTCGACGCGCCTGCGTCCGAACGGTTCCGTCGCCTGCTGGAGGCCTACCAGATCGAAATGGAGTACGGCCGCACGATGAGCGCGTACAAGGACAAGCTCGCGGACGGCCGCGAGGCGGAGTTCGTGCGTCTCGGCCGTGTATCGCTGTTCTACAGGACGATGGACGGCGGCGAGACGGGCTATTGGGACAATCAGAAGAAGAGCTGGGTACCGGATCGCGACTCGGCTCGCGCGATCGAGCAGGCGCTCGCCATCGCGAAGGAGCAGCGCGCACCGGACCTAATCGTGGTCCCGGTGCCGGCAGCGCAAGGAGGTAGATCGTGATCATGGCCCGCTCAACCTACGCCCGCGCGATGGTCGTCGCCTTCGCGGTGTCGTCGCTGCTGATCGGCTTTGCCGCCCGCGCCCAGGACGTCAAGCTCACTGATCTGCGTCAGATGGTCCAGAAGCTGCGCGACGACGAACGCCGGCAGTCGCAGGAGCGCCTGAACCGGTTTCGCGCCGAGCAGCAGCGCGCGGAGCGCAGGACGCAGGACGCCCTGGCGCGCCGCAACGCCGCCGAGGCGCGCAGCAACTCGCTCGACAAGCAGTGGAACGACAACGAGAAGCGCATCGCCGAGATCCAGACCCTGTTGAAGCAGCGCGAGGGCAACCTCGGCGAGCTGTTCGGCGTCACGCGCCAGGTCGCGGGCGACGCTGCCAACGTGTTGCAGCAGTCCGTGTTGAGCACGCAATACGGCGTGCCCGCGCAAGGCGAGGAGCGGGCGGAGTTCCTGCGCCGCCTGGCGGGTGCGAAGGCGCTGCCGTCGATTACCGAGCTCGAGCGGCTCTGGTACGAGCTGGTGCGCGAGATGACGGACGCCGGCAAGGTCGTGAAGTATCACGCGCAGGTGCTGCAGCAGGACAACACGAAGGTCGACAAGGAAGTGGTCCGCGTCGGTCCGTTCACCGTGAGCAGCAACGGCGACTATCTGGGCTATCTGCCGAGCACGAAGACGCTGGCGGAGCTCAAGGGGCAGTTGCAGGGCGACTTCCCCGCGATCGGCCGTGCGTTGCAGGCGGCGGCGCCGGGCAGCGGCTATCAGCGGGCCGTCGTCGACCCGTCGCGCGGCGCGTTGCTCGGTCTGTACGTCGAGCGCCCGACTGTCATCCAGCGCATCAACCAGGGTGAGGCGGTTGGCTGGGTCATCGTGGCCGTCGGCGTGATCGGCCTGCTGGTGGCGCTGTACCAGGCCGTGTATCTGCTGATCGCCCGCCGGGCGGTCGCCGTGCAGCTCAAGAATCTCGACAGCCCGACCAAGAACAACGCTCTCGGTCGAGTGCTGCTGTCGTTCCGTGGTGACGGCAAGCGCATGGAGAATACCGAGCTCGCGGAGCTGCGTATCTCGGAGGCCGTGCTGCGCGAGGTGCCGAAGCTCGAGCGATTCCAGTCGTTCCTGCGCCTGGCCGTCGCCGCAGGTCCTTTGCTGGGTCTGATCGGTACGGTCATCGGCATGATCATCACGTTCCGGGCGATCGTCGCCTCGGGCTCGAGCGATCCGAAGCTCATGGCCACGGGTATCGGCCAGGCCATGATCAACACGGTGCTCGGCTTGAGCATCGCGATCCCGCTGCTGTTCATCAACGCGGGTCTGGTCGCGCTGTCGCGCTCGGTCACGCAGACGCTGGACGAGCAGAGCCAGTCGCTGCTGGCCGAGCAGGTCAAGCAGAAGCACGCCTGATCGCTACCGCATCGGACGTACACGGGGCTGCCAGTGGCAGCCCCGTGTCGTTTCCGGCAATCGCATTTGGCGGCCAGGCACGGCGCATGGCCGGGTGGCGTGCTAGAGTCGTCCATCCATCGCGACCGATCCGTTCCAGATGATCGCAGGGTACGCTCCAGACAACGGCCGTCTGCGCTCCGTGCCGGACGCGCTGGAGAGCTTCGCGAATCTGGTCTGGGTGGATCTCGTGCAGCCGACCGCGGAAGAAGAGGGTGCCGTCGAGCAGCGCATCGGCATCGGAATCCCGACGCGGGAGGAGATGCAGGAGATCGAGATCTCGAGCCGCCTGTACGTCGAGGACGGCGGCGTCTTCATGACGGCCACGCTGCCGGCGCGGACCGACAGCGACGACCTTCTGATGGGCCCCGTCACGTTCGTGCTGGCGAACGGCAAGCTGATCACCGTGCGGTACCACGAGCCGCGCGCGTTCAAGACGTTTCCGCAACGCGCGGAGAAGACCGCGCTCGGCTGCACGAGCGGTGACGTAGTGCTCGTGAACCTGCTGGAGGCGACCACCGACCGGATCGCCGATATCCTCGAGCGCAGCGAGAAGGAAGTCGACGACCTTTCCCGAAGCATCTTCTCGGTCCAGCCGGAGAGTGCGGTGCGGCCGGACTTGCGCACCGTGCTGCAGCAGATCGGCCGCAAGGGCGACCTGTGCTCACACGTCCGCGACTGCCTGCTGTCGCTGCAGCGTCTGGCCGGATTCCTGGGGCACGTGCTCACGCAGAGGAACGTCGACAAGGAGCTGCGGGGGCGCGTGAAGACGTTGTCCCGCGATGCCGAGTCGCTCGGTGATCATGCATCGTTCCTGTCGCAGAAGATCACGTTCCTGCTCGACGCGACGCTCGGCATGATCGCGATCGAGCAGAACAACATCATCAAGATCTTCTCGATCGCCGCGGGCGTGTTCCTGCCGCCCACGCTGATCGCGTCGATCTACGGCATGAACTTCCGCGTGATGCCGGAGTTGCAATGGGTGTACGGCTACCCGATCGCCGGTGTCCTGATGCTCGTCTCGGCGTTGTTGCCGCTGTGGTATTTCAAGCGCCGGGGCTGGTTGTAGACCGTCAGTGCAGCAGACCCGGCCAGTCGCGGGCGATGGCCGGACTGCGGCGCCGCTCCACGGCATCCTCTCCCGAACGTACGGCGAACAGCGCGGCGACGCGCTCCTGCTCGGCCACGGCGGCCGCGACTTCCGGCCCGAGGCACAGCAGCGCGGTGCCCCAGGCGCCGGCTTTCGCGCCGTCGTGCGCGATGACGGTGACCTCGAGCAGCGCGTGATCGACCGGTGCACCGGTGCGCGGATCGATGATGTGACTGTAGCGGCGCCCGCCCGCCTCGAAGTAGTGGCGATACGTGCCGCTCGTCATGACGGCGGTTCCTGGCTGCGCGGGCAGACGCAAGGCACCGGCGGTATCGCCTCCCGGATCCTCGACGCCCACTCGCCATGGCTGCCCGCCGGGTTTGGTGCCGCGCGCGAAGATCTCGCCGCCGATCTCGGCCAGGTAATTCTGGATGCCGTGGCCCTCGAGCACGCGGCCGAGGCGCTCGGCGCTGTAGCCCTGGCCGATGCTCGACATGTCGATCGCGAGCTCGGGAACGGTCTTGCGGACGTGCTCCTCGTCGATGATTTCGAGATTGTCGAGGCCGACCTCGGCCATGACCTGTGCGACGGCGGCGGGTTCGGGCACGCTCGGCGTGTCGCCATCGAACCCCCACAGATGTACCAGCGGGCGCACCGTGGGATCGAAGCACCCGTGGCTCGCCGCGTGGATGTCCTTCGCGAGCCTCAGCAGTCCCACGAGCTCGGCGGGCAGCTGCTGCGGCTCGACCGTGCGCGCCGCGTTGAACTTCTCGATCGTGGAATCGCTGCGGTAGTTCGACAGCAACGCGTCCAGACGGTCCAGCTCGGCGCCGGCCGCCTGCTCGATCTCGTCCACGTCCGCGGGGCCGCCGGTCCACTGCAGCGAATACGTGGTCCCCTGCGCGAGGCCGGCGGCGGAGTGCAGGGTCGGCCGCGACGGCCCGCAGGCCGAGAGCAGGGTTGCGCATGCCGTGGCCGCGGAAAGTCGCAGCCACGGACGGAGTGTCATTGCCATGCGCGCATCATCGGCGAGGCTGGCCGCGTCGGCAATCGCGCTTCGCCGCGGGAATGCCGGCCGGTATAGTTCGCGGGTTCGGCGGGGCGGTGCCGGCGGGAGACTGAGGGCTAGCGTGGCGCAGACGGGGGCATCGGCACGGCCGCGGCGCAGGCGGCGTATCCTGGCGCAGGTGCACATGTGGGTTGCGCTCGTGCTCGGCGCCTACATCGTCGTGCTGAGCGTCAGCGGCAGCATTGCCGTGTTCCGGCGCGAGGCGAACATCTGGTTCGTGCCGCGCGAGGTGCCCTCGACGGCCGGCGTGCGCCTCACGGGCGGGGAGCTCGAGGCCGCGGTTCGTGCCGCCTACCCGGACAGTCAGGTCACGGCCGTGCGCGAATCGCGGCGGCCAGAGAGGCCCGTGTCCGTGCTGCTGGAGCGCAACGGACACAAGAGCGACCGGCTGTTCGATCCATACGCGCTGAAGGACCTCGGCGACAGCTATCCGCCCGTGGTCCGTGGCATGGAGTGGCTCGTCGATCTGCACGACAACCTGCTCGCGGGACCCGACGGGCGCATGGTGAACGGCGTGGGCGGGCTGCTGGTGGTGTTCCTGATCGTGACGGGCGTCATCATCTGGTGGCCCGGCACGCGCCGCGTCTGGCGCAGCCTGACGGTTGGCAGGCCGGAGGCCTCGCGACGCTTCGCCTGGCAGCTCCACAACGCGCTCGGCGTGTGGTCGTTCGTGCTGCTGCTCAATTGGACGCTGACGGCCGTGTATTTCGGATTCCCGGAATGGTGGGATGCCGCTGTCGACGTGTTCGATGCCGACAAGACGGATGCGGATCGACCCGGGGAGGCCGCGCTGCTGCTCCTGATCAAGCTGCACTTCGGCCGTTTCGGCGGGCTCTGGGTGCGCTTCCTCTGGGCGTTGCTCGGGCTCCTGCCCGTGGTGCTGTTCGTGACGGGCTTCGTGCTCTGGTGGACGCGCGTCGTGCGCAAGCGCATCGCTGCCGACTGAGGTCGCGACCGGATTGGCTGCTGCCTAGGACGTCGGTCGCGTCCGCATGTGGATCAGAGGCCAGGGCGAGGTTTCGGTGCCGGGCTCGATTGCAACTTCGATCAGGCTGGGCTGGGCGGACGCGAGCTCGTGCTCGAGCGTTCGTTGCAGCTCCGCTGGCGTCGCGATGCGCTGCGCCCGCACGCCGAAGCTCTCGGCCAGGCGGACGAAGTCCGGATTGTCGAGCCGCGCGCCGATGGCACGGCCGCCGAACTGCACCTGCTGGTCGCGGAGCACGTTGCCATACGAGCGATTGTTGAAGACGATCGTCACGAGCGCGATGCCGTATTGCGCCGCGGTCGCGAGCTCCTGCAGCCCGAACATGAAGCCGCCGTCGCCGGTCACCGAGACGACGGGCGTGCTCGGGTGCGCGACCTTGACGCCGAGCGCCGTGGGAAAACCGAAGCCCAGCGTTCCCTGATACCCCTCGGAGATGTACGTGCGCGGCGCGAGCACCGGGTACGCGCCCGTGTAGGTCGTGAAGCCCACCTGGGAGAGCTCCGGCACGAGGATGCCATTGCGCGGCAGCACCGCACGGATCGCCTGCAGGTAGGCGGTTTGCGGCTGAATGCGCTCGATGAGTCGCGCCGCCGTGCGCTTGGCCGCTGCGATCTCGTCGCGACGGCCGCGATTCGGCTTCGCGCGGTGCTGCAGTCGTGCGACGAGCTGACGGCATGCCACGGCAGAGTCGCCCAGGATGCCGATGTCCGCCGGGAAACGCCGCAGCTCGCTCGCGTCGATGTCGATGCGGATCAGCTTCGGTGTTGCGGGCCGCGGCTCGAACCTGAGCATGTCGCGCCAGCGCATGTAGGGCATCTCGAGGCGGCTGCCGATGCCGACGAGCACGTCGACCTCGTCCCACAGCTCGCGCGCCGCGACGGAGCCGACGCCGAGCGCATGGTCTTCGGCGACGACGCCGCGGCCGGTGCGAAACGCCGTCACGGGCGCGTCCAGCAGCTCGGCCAGTGCCAGCACGTCGATGGCCGCGTGCTGGGCGCCGGCCCCACACATGATCATGGGCTTGCGCGCCGTGAGCAGCAGCTTCGCGGCGGCCTCGATCGCATCTGCGTCCGGTTCCGGCTCGGGCTCGGCGTCGCCGGCCGCGGGCAGGGACGAAACGGCCGCCGGGGCTGCAAGCGTGTCCCAGCAGGTCTCCACGGCGACGGGGCCGGGGCGCCCCGCGCGGGCCGCCCGAAACGCGCGAGTCACGGTCGCCGCGGCGTCCTCGGGACCGGTCACTCGCAACGCATCTTTGATGAAGGTCTTCAGCGTGCCCTGCTGGTCCGCGAGTTCGTGCAGGTGCCCACGGCCGCGGCCGAGATACGAGGACGGCACCTGCCCCGTGAGGCAGACGACCGGGGCGCACGTGCCCATGGCCGTGCACAGTGCGGCGCCGGCGTTCAGAACCCCGGGGCCCGGGACCACCGTGAAGACACCCGTGCGGCCGGTCGATTTCGCGTAGCCCATGGCCATGTAGGCCGCGGCCTGCTCGTGGCGCGGCACGATGAGCTCGACGCCGCTGGCGTACAGCGCGTCGAACAGCGGATAGATCTGCGCGCCGGGCACGCCGAAGATCGTGGTCATGCCGTTGGCGCGCGCAGTCTCGACGATGGTGTCGCCGACCGCCGCTTTTCGAGTCTCAGAGGTCATCAAGACAAGTCCATAGGTTTATGACTTTAAAAGAGAAGAGACGGGGTGATTTCGGTCTCCTCCGGGCCATGCTCCGGGTTTTGCCCGAGCCGCGCAAGCCGGCACGCGAAGAGACCGCCGCCCCCGTGGCCGGCGCGGCGAACCGGGTGCTAGCATCGTCGCTGCCATAGCTTCCCTGGGGGATTTCGATGACGTTTGCAGCTCGTGGTTTGCGCGCCTCTCTGCTCGTCGTATGCGCGCTGGCCGGTGCCCGTGTGCTGGCCGCCAATCCGTGGGACAACGATCCCGCCGTGCAGGAAGTGCTGAAGCTTCGCGCCAAGGGCATTGCCGCGATGACCACGACCGGGCCCACGGCCGACAGCGAGCGCTACTCCTCGACGTTCGTGGCCAACACCCCTGGCAACTCGATCGTGACCGGCACGCAGATGCTCAAGAACTTTGGCGCCGGTTTCAGCTACAAGGCCGTGGAACAGCACCTCGATTACGCGGGCTCGCACGGGCCCGACGTCGTCGTCATGATGGGCGAGGAGATCGTCGTGCCGGGGCCGGGTTCGCCGAACGCGGGCAAGCGTATCCACCGCCGGTTCACCGACGTGTGGCGCAAGGAGAAGGGCGAGTGGCGTTACGATCTGCGACACGCCAACGTGATCTCGATCGAGGGCAACTGATGCGGCGCGTGACGCTCGCCGCGCTGACGTTCGCCGCCGCGCTGCTGGTGAGCGCGCTCGCGCAGGCGCACGGCATCGCCGGCGACGACCAGGCGTTCCTGCTGCGCTCCGCGGGCCCGCACATCGGTCCGTACGTGTACCTCGGCGCGAAGCACATGGTGACCGGCTACGATCATCTGCTGTTCCTGGCCGGGGTGATCTTCTTCCTGTACCGGCTCAAGGACGTGGCCGTGTACGTCACGCTGTTCGCGCTAGGTCACAGCACCACGCTGCTGCTCGGCGTGCTCGCCGGCTGGCACGTCAATGCGTACCTCGTCGACGCGATCATCGGGCTGTCCGTGGTGTACAAGGCGTTCGAGAACCTGGGCGGTTTTCGCGCGCTCGGCTTCGAGCCGAACACGAAGGGCGCCGTCCTGTTCTTCGGGTTCTTCCACGGCCTCGGGCTCGCCACGAAGCTGCAGGATCTCGCGCTGTCGCGCGATGGCCTCGTGACGAACATGGTGTCGTTCAACGTGGGAGTGGAGATCGGGCAGTTGCTCGCGCTCGGCCTGATCCTGATCGCATTCAATGCGTGGCGGCGCACGGGAGGATTCTTCCGCCACGCCTATGCCGGCAACATGGTGCTGATGGTCGCCGGCTTCGTGCTGGCGGGGTATCAGCTCGCGGGTTATCTCGCGGGTACCTGAACTCGACCTGAACCGGCGCGTGTCGGTGAACGGCGACGGGGCTATGCAGCGCAGCGATGTTCGCGCACCATTGTGGCTTCGGTGTTCTCTGACGGAGGAAATCGCATGAACATGCAACGATCGCTTTGGCTCGTCGCGACCCTGATGTTCGGTCTCGGCTCGGCTGCGATGGCCGACGACAGCGGCAAGGCGGCAAAACGCAAGCAGGAGATCGACCAGCAAGCGAAGACTACGCTCGACCAACTCCTCAAGGACGACGCCGGCGCGAAGGAGCTGTACGGCAAGGCCGTCGGCTACGCAGTGTTCAAGGTCACGAAGGGCGGCTTCATCGTCTCGGGCGGCGGTGGCAACGGTGTCGCCGTCGACAAGGCCAGCGGCAAGCGCACGTACATGCGCATGGGCCTGGGCGGCGTCGGCCTCGGCATCGGCGGCCAGCGCTACGAGCTCGTGGTGCTGTTCGAAACGAAGGACCGCATGGACAAGTTCGTGGCCGGCGGCTGGGACTCCAGCGCGACGGCGGAAGCCGCTGCGGGCAAGGAAGGCAAGGCGGCGCGTGCCACGTTCTACGATGGCGTTGCGTACTACCAGATCACCGACAAGGGCCTGATGGCGCACGCCGACATCACCGGCACGAAGTTCTGGGTCAACGACGACTTGCGCTAGGCGGCGTGGTTTCGTGATCGCGATTCGGGCGGCCCGCGTGGCCGCCCGAGCTTTTTATGGGCCAAACCGATCCACTCGATCTCTATGGCGTTCGCAGCCTGATCGGCGCGGACGAACGGCTCGTGCAGGAAACCGTGGCGCGCTTCGTCGAGCGCGAAGCGCTGCCGGTCATCGGCGAGTGTTTCGCCGCCGAGCGGTTCCCGCAGGAGCTCGTACCGCGGCTCGCAGAGCTCGGCCTGTTCGGTGCGACGTTGCACGAGCACGGCGGCGCGGGCCTGAGCTACACGGCATACGGACTGATCTGCCAGGAGCTCGAAGCGGGCGACAGCAGCCTGCGCAGCTGTGTGTCCGTGCAGAGCAGCCTCGTCATGGGCTGCATCGCCGCGTGCGGCTCGCCGGAGCAGCGCGCACAGTGGCTGCCGCAGCTCGCGGCCGGCACGAAGCTCGGCTGCTTTGGCCTGACAGAGGCCCACGGCGGCTCCGATCCTGCGCGCATGCGCACGCGTGCCGAGCGCCGCGGCCGCGAGTGGCTGCTGAACGGCGCGAAGATGTGGATCACGAACGGCGCCATCGCCGATGTCGCGGTCGTGTGGGCCGTCGCGGACGGGCAGATCGGTGCGTTTCTCGTCGAGCGCGGCACGCCGGGCTTCGAGAGCAGGTCCGTCCGCGACAAGCTCTCGCTGCGTGCGTCGAACACCGCGGAGCTCAGTTTCGCCGACGTGCGGCTGCCGGAGTCGGCGCGCCTGCCCGGCGCCGACGGGCTCAAGGCCGCGCTGCGCTGCCTCGACGACGCGCGCTTCGGCATCGTCTGGGGAGCGGTGGGCGCGGCGCGTGCGTGCCTGAAGAGCGTGCTCGCGTACACGCAGTCGCGCGAGCTGTTCGGCCGGCCGCTCGCGCGCACGCAACTGATTCAGACGCGCCTCGCCGATGCGGCGCGCCGCATGACGGCCGCCCAGCTCATCGCCTGGCGTCTGGGCCAGCTCAAGGACCGCGGCGAGGTGCAGAGCGCGCAGATCTCGCTCGCGAAGTGGAACAACGTGCGCATGGCGCTCGACGTGGCCCGGGACTGCCGGGACATGCTGGGCGCGGCCGGCATCACGCTCGATCATTGCCCGATGCGGCACGCGCTGAACCTCGAGTCCGTGATCACCTACGAGGGCACGGAGAGCGTTCACGAGCTGATCGTGGGCCGCGCCCTGACCGGGGAAAACGCGTTCTAGGGCCGGCGTTTCCTGCCGGTCTGTGCTAAATTGCGCGGCTCCGGCTAGGTGGCAGAGTGGTCATGCAGCGGCCTGCAAAGCCGCGTACAGCGGTTCGATTCCGCTCCTAGCCTCCACCCAGTACATCCCCCCGAGAGAGCTCCGCGCCGCGGTCAGTCCTCCTCCTCGTGCGCGGTTCCGTTTCTGCACCCCGCCGAGACTTCGTGTGCCATCTCGTGTGACACGCGCGCCGGATTCCGTCGACCCAACCGGCCAGAACGGATCCACGATGCTGTGTCACACTTCGCCGACCCGCGCTCGTAGGGCAGGGGCCGCCGTCAATGCGATTGGGAGTCACGCCGTGAAACGCTGTCTCGTTGCTCTGGCTTTTCTCGCCGTCACGCTTCCTCTGCACGCGTGGGCGGCCGATTCGAAGCCGCGGCTCGTCGTGGTCGTGGTCGTCGATCAGCTGCGCGGGGATCTGCCGGCGCGTGCGGCGGAGTCGTCGCAGCGCGGCGGATTCGCGCAGATCCTGAGCTCGGGGGTCGTCTACGACCAGGCGTTCCACGAACATGCGACGACGGCCACTGCGCCGGGGCACGCCACTCTGTTCACCGGCGCGTATCCGAGTCAGCACGGCATCGTCGGCAACGAGTGGTACGAGCGCGAGGCCAGGCAGCGCACGATCTCCGTGCGCTCGCCCGCGCATGGCCGGGTGCTCGGGCCGTTCAATCTTCGCGTCACCACGATCGGAGACGAGCTCGCGCTCGCGTGCGGAGCGAGTTGCCGTGTCTACGGCGTTTCGGGCAAGGACCGCGGCGCGATCCTTCCGGCGGGTCATCTCGGCAAGGCGTTCTGGTTCGATTCGCGAAACGGCGGGTTTCGTTCGAGCGAGTACTACTATACGGCGCTGCCCGCGTGGGTGGGCCAGTGGAACGCTGCGGTTCCGCAGGCAGCGTACCCGTCGCAGTGGACGCTGCTGCGGCAGCCGCAGACGTATTCGCGTGCGAGTGCGGACGACAGGCCGTTCGAGCGACCGCCGGTGAAGCTCGGCCGGACGTTTCCGCACGCCTTGGGGCAGGCGAACGAGCCGGGCTACTACAATCTCTTCTCGCACACGCCTTACCTCGACGCGCTGACGCTCGAGTTCGTCCGCAAGCTGATCGAGACGGAGAATCTGGGCCGCGGATCCGCGTCGGACCTGCTGTCCGTCAGCCTGTCGGCGACGGACTACGTGGGCCATTCCTTCGGTCCGGAGAGTCTCGAGGCGGAAGACAACCTCGCGCGGCTCGACCGTGAGCTCGACGCGTTCATCCGCTTCCTCGATGACCGCATGGGTCGCAACGGCTACCTTCTGGTGCTGACGGCTGACCACGGTCTTGGGGCGACGCCGGAGTATGCAGCCACACTCGGGTACGCAACGCATCGGGTGGAGGCCAAGGCCCTGGCCGAAATCGCCGACCGCGCCATCACCGCGCGGTGGCACGTGCCAGCGCCGGTCGTCAGCGCGTTCGTGCTTCCCGGGTTGTACCTGGATCGTGAGAAGCTCGCGGCCGCCAACGTCGACGTCGCGGATGCTGCGGCCACGGCGGCTTCGGCGCTGCGGCGGGAGCCGGGTGTCGCGTATGCGCTCACGCGCGCGGATTCGTCCGTCGAGCCTGCGATCGGCGAGCTCGTGCAAAACAGCATCGACGTCACGAGATCGGGCGATGTCTACGTGATCGCGGAGCCGGAGTCCGCGATCGTGGAGGGCACGGATCTGTACACGGCCTACCATGGAACACCCTACGCCGCGGATCGATACGTGCCACTGTATTTCTTCGGCGACGGGCTCACGCCGCAGCGCGTGGATCGAAGAGTGAGCACGCGTTCGCTTGCGTCGACCCTGGCCCTGGTACTCGGTGTGCCGGCCCCGAGCCACGCGAACGCTCCGGCACTCGTGGAAGTGACTGCCGCGAATGCGGGCCGCGCACGTGTGCGCCGTCGTGGCGAGTAACGTGCACCGCCATTAGCGCCCAGCAGGCGCCACTTCGGCAGGCAGGCTCGCTTTCTCCGGCGATTTGAACGCGGCAGAGCCGCGCATCACATAATCCGCGGCTCGTGTCATCCGTGGGCTCGATCGCTCGTTGTGTAGGTCAATGCCGGAGCGTTCCCTCCGGCACTGACAGCCAACAAGGGTGTAGGGAGGCATGGATGAAAGGATTGAATGGACTGGGTGTGCTGGGTCTTGCGGTGTTGACGACGAGTGCGTTCGCGGCGGGGCCGCGCGCTGACGAAGCCGTCGATCGGAACACGAACCAGCAGCAGCGCATCGAGCAGGGGTTGCAGACCGGCGCACTCACGACGCGCGAGGCCGGAACGCTCGAGCGTCAGGAGTCGCGCATCGAGCAGACCGAGGCGCGGGGATTGTCGGACGGCAAGTTGTCGCCCGCCGAGCAGGCGCGTATCAACCGCATGCAGAATCGTGCCAGCGCGAACATCGCGCGCGACAAGCACAACGCGCGCGAGGGCAACCCGGACTCGGCCTCGTCGCAGCGCATGCAGGCGAACGTCCAGCGCAACGTGAAGCAGCAGCAGCGCATCGATCAGGGCGCGGACTCGGGGCGGCTCACGAACCGCGAGGTGGCTTCGCTCGAGGCCGGCCAGGCTCGCACGGATCGCGCTGTAGGCCGTGCAGCCGCGAACGGCCGGGTCGGGGCGGCCGAGCAGGCGCACATCCAGCATGCGGAGAACCGGCAGAGCCGCCGCATCTACCGCCAGAAGCACGATTGATCCGACCGCCGCGAGGGGGGATGGCCGCCAAGGCCATCCCCTTCGTTCCTGCGTCCGCGGGGGTACGCTCTGTCCCTGCGGGGGGTCGAATCCCGGTCCCGGTGCTTGGCAGGTGTCGGCGGTGGTGGCACGGGGGCTGACCGCGCGCCCGGCGTTGTCCCGAGCCGGGTGGGGCGCGAGGCTGCCGGCTGGTATAGTCGGCGTCAGCCGGCCCCGCCGGAAGAACACCAAAGACCATCCATTGGGGGATCTCACGATGAAAGTACTTGCCGCCGCAGTCGCGATTTTTGCCGTATCGGCCGCCGCCAACGCCGCCGAGCCGGTCGTGGCCCTGTCCGCGAAGGACCAGCTGAAGTTGCTCGAGAGCAAGGACCCGCAACTGGCCGCCAACAAGAAGCTCGTGTGGGACATGTGGCGCACGTTCCTCAGTGCGCACCACATCGATGAGGCCGACAAGTACCTGGCGCCGGAGTACCACCAGCACAACCCGAACGCCGAGACGGGTCTCGCGGGCGTGAAGGCCTACTTCCGCTCGCGCAACATGGCTCCGATTCCGGTGCCCGACCACATCGACGGTCTCGTGTCGATGGTCGCGGAGCGTGATCTGGTCACGCTCGCACTCGTACGCGAGTACAAGGACAAGGAAGGCAAGCCGTACACCACCACGTGGTTCGACATGTTCCGGATCGCCAACGGCAAGATCGTCGAGCACTGGGATACCGCGCTGAAACAGTAAGAACGAACTCAGTCATACGAGGGGGAACGAGTCTATGTCGAAGTCATCCATGTTCGGTCGCCACGCACTGGCCGCCGGGCTGTTGTTGCTTGCGGGTGCCGCCTTTGCGCAGGGGCCCGCGCAGGAAGAGCCGAAGAACCTCAAGGTACTGCCGAAGAACTTCACGCGTCCGCAGGTCATCCAGGTCATGCAGAACTTCACGGCCGCGCTCGGCGTCGGCTGCGAGTACTGCCACGTTGAGAAACAAGGTGCGCCGCCGGACTTCGCGTCCGACGACAAGAAGGAGAAGGATCGCGCACGCGCGATGATGAAGATCGCGCAGGACCTGAACGCGCGTCTGCCGATGGACCTCGGCGAGTCGGCCGACGAGCTCACGCGCGTCGGTTGCATCACCTGCCATCGCGGCGTTCCGGAGCCGAAGCAGATCGGTGAGATCCTCGCCAAGACTTCGAAGGAGAAGGGCTTCGCAGCTGCGTCCGCGCAGTACAACGAGCTGAAGTCGAAGTACTACGGCGCGCAGGCGTACGACTTCAGCGAGCAGGGCCTGATCGCGACCGCCCGCCCGCTGATCCAGCAGAATCGCGCCGACGAGGCGATTCAGTTCCTGCAGCTGAACGTGCAGATGTTCCCGAAGTCCGCGGCGAGCTACGTCACGATGGCGCAGGCGCAGCAGGCCAAGAAGGACAACGCGGCCGCGATCTCGAGCCTCGAGAAGGCGCTGGCCATCGACCCGAAGAACGGCCAGGCGCAGCGCATGCTGGCGCAGCTGAAGAAGTAAGCGCAGCCCGTTTCGGCAGTTCGATCTGACGACAGGGGGCGGCCTGGTTAGGCCGCCCCCGTTTGCGAGTGTTAACCTTCTGCGCGGCGATTGCGGTGCCCAGGCCTCCTGACACCGACGCCGATGGACGCGCCCGGGTGGCGGAAGGGTAGACGCAGCGGACTTAAAATCCGCTGGCCGCAAGGCCGTGCCGGTTCAAATCCGGCCCTGGGCACCAACAGAATTCTCACAGCACATGGAAGCGACTTACTCATGAAAGACTTTCAGATTTGTGGTCTCGGCAACGCGATCGTCGACATCTTCGTCGAAGTCAACGAGAAGGAGTTCAAAGCCTTGGGCTTCGAACGCGGCGGCATGCAGCTGGTCGATCACAAGGAGCAGAAGACCCTGCTCGAGAAGTTCCACAAGCGGGAGCCGAAGCTCGTGAGCGGCGGATCGGTGGCGAACTCGATCATCGCGTTCTCGCAGCTCGGCGGCCAGGCCGCGTTCATCGGCTGCGTGGGCGACGACCGTTACGGCTTGTTCTACGCGAACGAGTTCGAGGAGCTCGGCATTGAAATCGGCAACCCGATCCTCGTGGGCGAAGGAACCGGCACTTGCGTGTGCCTGATCACACCGGACGCCGAGCGCACCATGCGCACCTGCCTCGCCGTGTCGAGCCACCTCGCGGCGCGCCACGTGGACGCCGACCGCATCAAGAACTCGGACTGGCTGTTCATCGAAGGCTACGTGTTCGCGAACCCGGAAACGGGCCAGACGGCCATCCGCGAGGCCATCTCGATCGCGAAGAAGAACGGCACCAAGGTCGCCGTCACGTGCTCGGATGCCTTTATCGTGAACGTGTTCGGCGACGCGCTGCGCGACGCGTTGAAGCACACCGATCTCTTCTTCTGCAACGAAAGCGAGGCCTGTGCGGTCACGGGTGCGACGACGGCCAAGGACGCGTTCGCGAAGCTGAAGGGCGTGGTGCCTTCCACGGTCGTCACGAACGGCCCGAACGGCGCGTTCATCCGCTACGCGGGCGAGGAAGTCCACGTGCCGGCGTTCCCGACCACGCCGAAGGATCTGACGGGCGCGGGCGACATGTTCGCGGGCGCCTTCCTGTACGGCGTCACACACGGTCTCTCGCCGGAGAAGGCAGGGCGCACCGCCGCGTTCCTGTGCCACAAGGTCATCAGCCAGGTCGGCGCGCGCCTGCATCACGGCACGAAGCAGTTCTGGCAGGAGTGCCTCGCGACGCTGTAACGGGCGAGACGGGCCCGGCCGTCAGGCCGGGTCGAGCGCGCCGGAGGGCTCCCCGGGCACGGGGAACTCGACGATGTGCGCGCTGGAGGTGGCGTGCGCGAATTGGCAGAGATCGCGAATCGCGCAGGCCAGCTCCGTCACGGTCATGATGCCCTCGCGGTAGAGCATCAGCAGATCGGCTACCTCCGATGCCAGTCCCGTCGAGACCGTCACTTGCTCGAGCTGCTGCCATTCGGCCGGTGTCAACGTCTTGTGCATGGGCGGGCGCTTGGGCGACTCAATCCGGAGGCCTCCGAAGCCTAGCCGGCGACCGGCCCCGAAGATAGCGCGCGAGCGCGAGTTGTGTCGGCTAGATGACACAACGCCGCGGAAAGGGCGCTCACAGGACCCGGCCGGGCCCTGGCGGAGCGATTCCGAGCCGTGGTGGCGGCGCTACTTGCTCTGCAGGCGCAGCACGCTCTGCATCAGGGCATGGGGCACGATGCGGCGCAGGGCGCTGCGCTCGATGCGCAGGTACTTGATGCGCCGGTCGCTCGGATGCGGCTCGTAACGAATGGCGCCAAGCTGCCCGCCCTCGGCGGTCAGCGTCCACACGAGGCGTGACGCCGTCGAATGCGGCATCCCGAGCTTGCTCTTGAGGGTCGTCAGGGTGTGCGGCTGCCCCCGGCTCTCCGCCACCATGACTTCGAGTGCGATCAGGTATTGGGCCAATGTCAGGGTCGGGAAGCTCTCGTGCAGCGCCGTAAGGGCGGCCAGCAGGGCCTCTCTGACGCGTGCTTCCGCCGCGTCGGTGGATGGGATTTTCGCTGCCTTGGTCTTCGCTCGGGGACTCATCGTATTTCGTGGCCTATTCTCAGGTGGATAATAGTGTAGCCGACATTAAGGCGCGCTACGTGTTTCAGGAACTTGCTGGCTTCCGCAAGCACGATGTTGCGGTGTCATCTCCATGGGTCGATGTCGACGATGGTCAATCGCGGCCCGCCGCCCACCATCTTCCACATGGCGCCCGTCTCCCCGCCCACGACGACGACGTGGATGTCGTTGGCGCGGAACATCCTGATCATTTCGTCGGGTGCGGCCTTCAGCATCGATGCGTACGGCTCGATGCCGGCCACGGCGCGCGGGTGCGCCAGCGTCTGGATCCATTGATTGTCCCAGTATTCGCGGGCGGGCAGCCGCGCGTGCTCCACGCACCAGTCGATCAGCTTCTCCTTCGTGTCGAAGCCGAGATCCCGGAAGCCGCGCGCGACCAGCGGGTCGAGTGCGATGACCGGGCCGGTGTAGGGATCGCACGCCTGCAGGGAGCGCGTGAATTTCTCCTGCCACGTTTCGCGCGGTCCGCCGCCGAAAATCGTGTACCAGCCGCCGAGCAGCAGGCTCACGGTGCTCTGCTCGGGCTTGCGGCCGTGCTGCACATGGAACGGGACCCACGGGCTCGCGGCCTCGTTCTCCACGATCATGGCGTTGTAGCTCAGGTGGTTGCCCTGCGAGCCCATGTACGTTTCCTGGGGCACCGAGCCGCCCTGCAGGTTCTGTGAGAGCAGCCCGTACGCCCGCCCGATCGTGGCGTTCGCGTGGTTGTACGGACCCATCGCGCCGACACCGTAGTTCATGCCGATCTCGTCGCGGATGGGGCCGTTGACGATCGCGACCGTCGCCTGCGACGTGGTGGAGCTCGAGCGGCCCGACACGCCGCTCGCGGCCATCGCGAGGATCACGGGCAGATACTCCGGTTTCGCGCCGGCCATGACCGCGTTCACGGCGACCTTCTCGACCGTGAATTCCCACAGCTCGCGATAGACGGTGGGGCGCAGCCTCCCGACGATCTCGTTGCGGTCGTGGCTCGTGCCGCGCAGCATCGCCTCGACGCGCTCCTCCGTCGGCAGGACGATCGGCTGAAAGTCCGTCCACTGGCTGTCGAGGAACAGCTGCCGCAGATTGTCTTCGGTATCCGGCGGCAGCAGGCGGGGAGTCGAGCGCTCGAACGACAGGCCGCTGACGTCCTCGGCGGCCAGGGGCTGCGTGAGCCCTTCGATGATCTCCTGCGCGAACGGACGCTTGCTGACGGGGTCGGTGCCTTCGATGTACGCGCGCAGCTCCGCGGGGCTGCGGCCGACGACGGGCTGGGGCACGAACGCCTGGCGCGTGGTGGGCATGCCGTTCGCACGCGCGACCGAGCGCGCGAGGCGCGCGAACGCGTGCGTGTGCACCGCCACGCTCGGCACACCGCCCTGCTCGAGGGCCATCGCGAGCCCGACGACCGTCGGGCTACAGGTGCTTCAAAGTCCGACACCCAATATCGCGGCGTCGCCGTTGGCCTCGATCTCTGCGCGCATGGCCGGGTCGTCGACCCAGCTCTCGCGCGGCTTGATGCCGCGGATCTCGACGTTCGGCAGCCTGGCGGCGAACCAGTCCTTCAGCTGCTCCATGAACACGGCCGAATTGTCGAACAGGCAGTCGACAAGGTAGACGACCTTGCCATCGAGGCTGAGTGGGCGCGGCGCCAGCCGCTTGCCGGTGACCTTGGGAGGGTAACCGCGCGGGTCGTGAACGGTGATTTTATCGGCCACTGGGATCTCCGCACTGGTGCGTCACCAGTATACCGAGGGCCGATGTTAGCGGGAACGCTGATGGTCGCCAGTACGGATTGCCGCAAGACTGGCGGAGGCGGATGGGAATCGAACCCACCGCTCGGGGTCGCCGAGCCGCTGGTTTTGAAGACCAGGGGAGTCACCAGACTCCATTCGCCTCCGTGGCTACCGGCTCTCCCGCAGGCGGCGCTGATCGCCGTTGCGCACCGTCATGCCGATCGCGTCGAAGTGCTCGAGCAAGGGTACGATGGTTTTGCGCGTGGCGTGTAGGAGGTCGCGCACGTCCTTCACGAGGAACGGTTGCGGCGGAGGAAAGCGCCGCTCCACGCTCGCCCGGGCTGCGCTCACGACGTCAGCGTGCATCACGACCTGGGCGGTGCGGTCGAGCGTGCGCAGCCGCACGAGTCGGCCCGTCTCGAGCAGCAGGCGATAGACGTTCTGGCGTGTCCGATCGCTGCCGACGACGGTCGGCGGGTCGGGCGGGTCGAGACCGGCGGCTCTGAATGCGAGCTCGATGTCCCGGGCGGCTCGCTGCTCGCGTTCTCCGAGGCTCGCGAACGGGTCGTGGCCGGCAAGATGCACCACGTCGTGGTGGCTCGCGATCTTGCCGTCGAGCGCGAGGCGTCGCAGCGCATGCTGGAGGACTTCGGCGCTCGGCTTCGACGTCAGCCCGTTCACGAGCGACGCCGCGTCGACCCCCTTGTCGAACGGATGCTCGCGATGGAAGCGTTCGAGCGCGGCCACGATGCCGGCCCGCAGGGTATCGTAGGCCTCGACGCCGACGACGAGATCGGCGGAGACGGGCATGGCGCCGGCGCCCGCGAGTGCAGACTCGAACCGGGCGGGTTCCACTCCGTGCTCGGCGGCGAGCGACGTGAGTCGCAGGCCGGCTGGCCCGGCCTGTGCGAGCCGCTGTGCGAGGATTCGTGGGGGATCGCCCGAAGCCGCGCTCGAGAGCTGTGCCGTCACGCCCGCGTCGAAGCGCCGATGGCGGGCCGGCGCCACGTCGAGAATGCGGCCTCCACCTGCCGTGCGCGGGGGCGAAGGGTGGCGTACCAGAAACCGTTCGTACGGTGGCGTTGCGATTTCGCGATCGAGCGTCAGCTGTGCGAGCGCCGTCTCGCCGGGCGCGATCTCGTGCCGATCGAGCAGCCGTAAACGCGCATTGGCTTCGGTGGTGCCGGTCAGAAATCGCAGCACGGCGCCGTTGCGAAGCGCGCGCGGCGCGTCGGTCAGCAGCTGCAGCTCGACGTCGACTCGTTGGGTCGGCGCAAGCCAGCCCGGCGCCGCGAGGATGGCCCCGTGCCCGACGTCCTCCCTGGATACCTGGCGCAGGTTCACGGCAACGCGCTGTCCCGGCTCCGCCGTGCCGATCGGACGCCCGTGATTCTGGAGCCCGCGCACGGTGGCACGCCGGCGGACGGGCAGCAGCTCCACGTCGTCGCCCACGCTGAGCGGTGCGCTGCGCAAAGTGCCCGTGACCACGAGACCGAAACCGCGCAGCGTGAACGCACGATCGAGCGGCAGGAAGAATCGGTCGCGGCGGTCGCGAGCCACCGGCGTTGCCGCAAGCTCCGCAATGGCGCTACGCACGGCCGCGATGCCGGTACCGGAGGTCGCCGACGCCGCCAGCACGGGCGCGCGCTCGAGGAACGTGCCACCCGTGAGTTTGCGGATGTCTTCACGTACGCGCGTGAGCTCGTCGGGCCTGACGGCATCGGCTTTGGTCAGCACGCAGAAGCCGCGCGTGACGCCGAGCAGGCGGGCGATGTTCAGATGCTCCACGGTCTGCGGCATCACTCCCTCGCTCGCGGCAACGCACAGCACGATGCCGTCGAGTGCCGTCGCGCCTGCGATCATGGCGCGGATGAAGTCCTCGTGGCCGGGCACGTCGATGAGGTCGACCTCCCCGTGCGGGGTCGTCAGGTACGCGAAGCCGAGGACGATCGACAGGCCGCGCTCGCGTTCCTCCTTCAGGCGATCGGTCTCGACGCCCGTCAGCGCGCGGACAAGGGCCGTCTTGCCGTGATCGACGTGGCCGACGACGCCGAGAGTGAGGCTGTGTGTCACGCGAGAGCGGCGCGCAGCGCACCGAGCAGCCGACGGATCTCGCGGCCTGGCACAGTGCGCAGATCGAGCGTCACGGCGTCCTTCGCGATCCGCGCGACGACTGGCGGGCGCCCCGCGCGCAGTTTCGCCGCAAGCTGCTCTGCCGTAAGGCCGCGCTTTTCGAGCCTGATGACCCGGCTCGGCAGTTCGCTCATCGGCAGTGCGCCGCCGCCGGCGTAACCCAC
>DASZSB010000111.1:0-8911 GCA_035548835.1 Gammaproteobacteria bacterium
AGGACGTCGCGGAGCGAGCCTACAGGGACGTACTTGCGGCGTTCCCGGAAGGCGCCCCACCGGCGCGCTCCCGGAACGCTCGACTTAGAGAGGGGTGAATGGCGGCGCCAGTCTATCGGCGGATTCTGCTGAAGTTGAGCGGCGAAGCGCTGCTCGGTAGCCACCAGTACGGCATCGACCCCGCCGTCATCCGGCGCGTCGCCACCGAAGTCACCGAAGTCGTCGGCATGGGCATCCAGGTGGGGCTCGTGATCGGCGGCGGCAACATCTTCCGCGGCGCCGGCCTCGCCGAGGCCGGCATGGATCGCGTCACCGCAGACCACATGGGCATGCTCGCGACCGTGATCAACTCCCTCGCGATGCAGGACGCGCTCGAACGTCAGGGCACGATTGCGCGCGTGCTCTCGGCGCTGCAGATCCACGAGGTCTGCGAGGACTACATCCGCCGCCGTGCCGTGCGCCACCTCGAGAAGGGGCGCGTCACGATATTCGCGGCCGGCACCGGCAACCCGTTCTTCACCACCGATACGGCGGCCAGCCTGCGCGCGATCGAAATCGGCGCCGACGTGCTGATCAAAGCCACCAAGGTCGACGGCGTGTACTCGGCCGACCCCATGAAGGACCCGACAGCCGTGCGCTATCGCACGCTGTCGTTCGACCAGGTGCTGGCCGAGGAGCTGCGCGTCATGGATGCCACGGCCATCGTGATGTGCCGCGAGAACAACCTGCCGCTCGTGGTGTTCAATCTCAACAATCCGGGCGACCTGGTCCGGATCGTGACCGGCGAGCCCGTCGGCACGTCCGTCATGAATCAGTTGCCTCGTACCGGGACCGGCCGATGATCAACGACATCAAGAAAGAAGCCGAGCAGCGCATGCAGCGTGTCATCGAGGCCGTGAAGGAGGACATGCGGCGGTTGCGCACCGGCCGCGCGCACGCTGGGCTGCTCGAGCACGTGATGGTCGAGTACTACGGCACCAACGTGCCGATCAAACAGACCGCGAACATCTCCGTCGAGGACGCGCGGACGATCGTCGTCACGCCGTGGGAAAAAGGCATGGTCTCGGCCGTCGAGAAGGCGATCATCAACTCCGGCCTCGGGCTGAACCCCGTCACGGCGGGGCAGGTCATCCGCGTGCCGCTGCCGCCGATGACCGAGGAGCGGCGACGCGAGATCGTGAAGGTCGTGCGCGCACAGGCCGAGACGGGGCGCGTCGCCGTACGCACCGGGCGGCGCGAGGCGCTGGCCGATCTGAAGGAGTTGCTGAAAGAGAAGCTCGTCACGGAAGACGAAGAGCGCAAGGGTCAGGACGAGATCCAGAAGCTCACCGACCGATACGTGGCCCAGATCGACGCTCTTTTGAAAGACAAAGAAGCGGAGATCATGGAGTTCTGAGCTCGCGTCGGGCGGCCGTTTGCTGACTACGCGAATCGTCACCGGGGCCTGCTACGGCGTTGCCGTCGCAGCCTCGATCCTGTTCCTGCCGAATGCCGCGATGGCTGCGGTGTTCGGGTTGCTGTGGCTCGCCGGTGCCTGGGAGTGGGCCGGGTTTGCCCGGTTCGGCGCTCACGGTCGCGCGCTCTACAGCGCCGCGTTCGCGTTGGCCATGGTCGGGGCCTGGCTCGCCTCCACGAGCGTGGCGCCCTGGCTGCTCGGCGCCGCGCTGCTGTTCTGGCTCGTTGCGCTCGCCGCCGTGCTGACCTTTCCGCGGTCTTTCCGTCCGGCCCTCGTAGCCGTGACGGGCTTCGTCGTGTTGCTGCCGTCGTGGCTGCTGCTCGCGCGGCTGCATGCCGGGGTGCCCCATGGGCCCGGTCTCGCGATGACACTGCTCGCGATCGTCTGGGCCGCGGATGTCGGCGCGTACGCGTTCGGACGGCTGTTCGGACGCACCAAACTGGCGCCGGCCGTGAGCCCGGGCAAGACTCTGGAAGGCATGGCCGGTGGGCTGCTGCTGGCCGCGCTCGCGGCCGGCGTCGCTGCGGCATTGCTCGGCCTGCCCGTGGCGCGCGTGGCGACGCTCGGAGTCGCCACCGCGCTGGTGTCGGTGCTTGGCGATCTGACGCAGAGCATGTTCAAGCGCAACGTCGGTCTCAAGGACAGCGGCAGACTCCTGCCGGGGCACGGTGGCGTGCTCGATCGGATCGACAGCCTGACCGCGGCGATTCCGCTGTTCGCCGGCGGCCTGTGGTTGCTCGGCGTCGCCGGGTGAGGTGGAACTGAGCCCGATCGCGGCGGTCTTTATGGCCAATGGCCTCTGGTGTCCGGCGGTCCTCTCGAAGCGATGTTCTGCAGAGGCCGAGCGGCACAGGCTAGAATACCCGCCTTCGACGGCGTGGTGGGGCGCCGCGGCTACGGGAAAAGCTCATGCTGAGTGTGGTGTCGTTCATCGTCGCGATCAGCGTCCTCGTGGCCGCTCACGAGCTCGGTCATTTCTGGGTCGCGCGGCGCCTCGGCTTCAAGGTGCTGCGCTTCTCGATCGGCTTCGGCAAGCCGCTGCTCGTGTGGCGCAGCCGGCATCCGGATCGCACCGAGTACTGGCTGTCGATGATTCCGCTCGGCGGCTACGTGAAGATGCTCGACGAGCGCGAGACGCCGGTGCCCGAGGCCGATCGCGCCCGCGCGTTCAACCACCGCCCGATCCCCCACCGCATCGCGGTGCTGCTCGCGGGGCCCGCGTTCAACTTCCTGTTCGCGATCGTGGCGTATTGGCTGATGTTCTCGACGGGCGTGCCAGGCCTCAAGGCCGTGATCGGCGCCGTGCAGCCGGATTCCGTGGCGGCCCGCGCCGGCATCGTGGCCGGCGACGAGATCGTGGCGGTGGGCGGTCGTCCCACGGCTACCTGGGAGAACGCCACGCTGCGCATCTTCGACGAGCTGCTCGCCGACGCCCGCATCGATCTCACGTTGCGCGAGCCTGGCGGCAGCACGCGCAACGTGCAGCTCGACGTGCGCGGCCGCGAAGCCGAGCTCACGGAGCCGTCGGCTCTGTACACGGGGCTCGGCGTGTTGCCCGGCCCGGTGCTGCCGGCGGTCATCGACGCCGTGACCCCGGATTCGCCCGCGGCTGCGGCGGGGCTCGAAGGCGGCGACGAAGTGATTGCCGTCGGCGACAAACCGGTGCGCAGCTGGGACCAGTGGGTCAGCTACATCAAGCAGCGCCCGGGCGAGTCGGTCGACGTCACGGTGCGCCGCGGAGGGCACGAGCGCACCTTCACGGTCGCGATCGGCACGGTGCAGGAAGGCGGCAAGACGGTCGGCCGTATCGGCGCGTCGCGAGCGACCACGCTGCCTCCGGGGCTGCTGGACAGCCTGCGCGCCGAGCAGCGCTACGGGGTGCTCGAGTCGCTGCCGCGCGGCGTCGAAAAGACGTGGGAGATGAGCGCGCTGACCGTGCGCATGCTGGTGCGCATGGTCGTGGGTGACGTCTCGCTGAAGAACATGTCGGGGCCGCTGACGATCGCCGACTATGCCGGCGAGAGCGCGCAGGCGGGCCTCGCTCCGTTCCTGAGCTTTCTCGCAGCCGTCAGCATCAGCCTCGGCATCCTGAATCTCCTGCCGATCCCGATGCTCGACGGCGGTCAGGTCGTGTATCAGATCGCCGAATGGTTCAAGGGGTCGCCGCTGTCGGAGCGCGCGCTCGTTCTCGGGCAACAGATCGGCGTGTTCTTCCTTATAGTGCTCATGAGCTTCGCGTTCTATAACGACCTCAGCAGAATCTTCGGTTCATGATCAAGCATCGTCTCGCGCAGCTGGCGGTCCTGATCGCCGGCTTGAGTGCAGGTGTGTCGGGCTACGCGGCGATGGAGCCGTTTGTCGTTCGCAACTTCCGCGTGGAAGGTGCGCAGCGCATCGCCGAAGGCACGATCTACAACTACCTGCCCATCAACATCGGCGATACGGTCACCGAGCAGCGCCTGCGGGAAGCAGGTCGCGCAATCTTCATGACGGGGTTCTTCCAGGACTTCGAGTTCCGTCGCGACGGCGACACGCTGGTGATCGTCGTCCTCGAGCGCCCGTCGATCCAGGAGTTCAAGTTCTCGGGCAACAAGGACATCAAGAACGAGGACCTGCAGAAAGTCCTGAACGAGCACGGACTGAGCCAGGGCAAGATCTTCGACCAGTCCACGCTCGACGAGCTGACGCAGTCGCTGACCGAGGAGTACTACGGGCGCGGCAAGTACGCCGCGAAGGTCGAGCCCACCGTCGAGCCACTCGAGGACAACCGCGTCCGCGTGTCGATCAAGATCACGGAGGGCGATCGCGCCAAGATCCGGCAGGTCAACATCGTGGGCAACTCGGCGTTCGAGGAAAAGGACATCATCTCCGGGTTCGAGCTCAAGACGGGCAACTGGCTGTCGTTCATCCGCAAGAACGACCGCTACTCGAAGGAATCCCTGGAAGGCGACCTCGAGAAACTGAAGTCCTATTACATGGACCGCGGGTACGCGGATTTTCGCGTGGATGACGTGCAGGTCGCGATCTCGCCCGACAAGCGCGACATCTTCGTCACGATCAGCGTGATCGAGGGCGACCGCTACACGATCTCCGACATCAAGATGGCCGGCGAGATGGTCGTGCCGGAGGAAGAGCTGAAGAGTCTGATTCTGGCGCAGCCCGGCGAGACGTTCTCGCAAGGCCAGCTGACCCGCAGCGAGGAGCTCATGAACCTGCGGCTCGGCCAGGACGGCTATGCGTTCGCGCAGATTCGTGCCGTGCCCGATCTCAACAAGGAGACCAAGGAGGCCTCGGTCACGTTCTTCGTAGAGCCGAAGAACCGTGTGTACGTGCGCCGCGTGAACTTCAACGGCACCGACAGCGTCAACGACGAGGTGTTCCGTCGCGAGGTGCGACAGTTCGAGGGCGGGTATCTCTCGAACAATCTGGTCGACCGCTCGAAGGTGCTGCTGCAGCGCCTGCCGTACATCGAGAAGGTCGAGGAGAAGACGAACCCGGTGCCGGGCAGCCCGGACCTCGTGGACGTCGATTTCGACATCAAGGAAGGTCTGCCGGGCCAGTTCGGCGGCAGCCTCGGATTCTCGGAGACCTTCGGCGTCACACTCGGCGGCAACTTCATCCACTCGAACTTCATGGGTACGGGCAAGCGCGTGGCGTTGCAGGTCACGGGCGGCAAGTACCAGAAGATCTTCGACGCGAACTTCACCGATCCGTACCGCAACATCGACGGCGTCGCACGTACGCTGTCGCTGACGTACCAGCACCTGACCCAGTTCACGTCGGTGAGCTCGCAGTTTTCGACGACGACGCTGAACGCGGGTATCAACTGGGCGTATCCGATCACGAACTTCCAGACGTTGCGCTTCGGCTTCGCGTATCAGGATGCCGAGCTCCTGGCCAACGTGGGTTACAGCTCGCAGCAGGCGGTCGACTGGGTGACGCACAACGGCCGCACGTTCACCGCGGGTGATCTCGCCGTCGGCACGCGCGTCAGGAGTCTCGAGCTCGTGACCGGCTGGTTCTACGACTCCCGCAACGCATCGCTGTTTCCGACGAGTGGTGCGCGTACGAGCGTCTCGCTGAATTCGTCCGTGCCCGGCAGCGACGTCGAGTACTACGTGGCCGCGATCAATCTGCAGAAGTTCGTGCCGATCGGCAGCAGCAAGTGGCGGTTCCGGATCAACAGCGACCTGTCGTACGGCGACGGCTACGGTGCGACTACGGCGCTGCCGCCGTTCCGCAACCGGTTCGGCGGCGGGCCGGGCACCGTGCGGGGCTACAAGGAGAGCTACCTCGGGCCTCGCGACAGCTACGGCAATCCGTATGGCGGCAACATGGTCGTGGCGAACCAGTTCGAGCTGATCATTCCGACGCCCGCCAAGATCTCGGGCTCGACGCGCGTGGCGTTGTTCTACGACGTTGGCGGTGTGTTCTCGACGGGCGGCGTGAACTTTTATGACAAGCTCGGCGACCCTATCAGCTACGATTTCAAGTATGATAAGTTGAAGAAATCCGTAGGGCTCGGTGTCGAGTGGCTTGCGCCGCTCGGCCTCTTGCGCTTCAGCTATGCGGTACCTCTGAACGCAGACGCCCCAACGGATCGCTTGTTCGGCGACGAGGTGGAACGCTTCCAGTTCTCCATCGGCAACGCCTTCTAGGGGTTGAGGAATTGACTATGACCGTTGCGAAATTTCTGCCGGCCGTTCTGTTGGCGGTTGCGGCAGCGAGCTCTGGTGTTGCGCACGCGCAGGGCGCGCTCAAGATCGGCGTCATCAACGTCAGCAGGCTGCTCGAGCAGTCCCCGCAGGCCGAGGCCGTCACGAAGCGGCTGCAGGACGAATTCGCGCCCCGACAGCGCGACATCCAGGCCGCGCAGAACCGGCTGCAGCAGCAGCAGGATCGCTTCCAGAAAGATTCCGCCGTCATGGGCGAAGAAGAACGTCTGGGGCTCGAGCGGCAGATCCGCGACGGTCAGCGCGATCTGCAGCGCACGCAGAACGAATACCTCGAGGATCTGAACGCGCGACGCAACGAGGAAGTCGGCAAGCTGCAGCGCGACGTGCTGCTGAAGGTGCAGGATTTCGCGCGTGCCCAGAAATACGATCTGGTGCTCGCGGATGCCATCTATGTCGGCACGGCCCTCGACATCACGGACCAGGTTTTGGCCGTGCTCAAGGGGCCCGGTGGTGCCGCCGCGGCACCCGCTCCGAAGAAGTAGCAGCGGCGCGGCGCAGGCGCCGGGCCGACCTGCATGGCCGTCACTCTAGGCGAGCTCGCGACGCGCTTCGGCTTGGAGCTCCACGGTGATGCGGCGCGCGTCGTCACCCGTGTCGGCACCCTGTCGGGTGCGGGCCCCGACGCCGTGTCGTTCCTCGCGAACCCCGCGTATCGCGGTCATCTGGCCGGCACACGCGCGGCCGCGGTCATTCTGGACGCGCGACACCGGGCCGATTGCCCCGTCGCGGCGCTCGTGCATCCGCAGCCGTACCTGATCTACGCCCGGATCGCCTCGTTCCTGTATCCGCCGCCGGCGCCGAAACCCGGCATCCATGCGACGGCGGTCGTGGCGGCGACTGCAAACGTGGCGCCGACGGCCGAGATCGCCGCACACGCGGTCATCGGCGAGGGCGCGGTGGTCGAAGCCGGTGCCCTCGTCGGGCCCGGGGCATTCGTAGGCGACGCCGTTCGCATCGGCGAGGGCACGCGGATCGGCCCGCGCGTCGCGCTGCTGCACGGCACTCGCATCGGTGCGCGCTGCATCCTGCATCCCGGCTGCGTCATCGGTGCCGACGGTTTCGGCTTCGCCCCTGACGCGGGCAAGTGGCAGAAGATTCCGCAGATCGGCGGCGTCGCGATCGGCGACGACGTGGAGATCGGTGCGAATACCACGGTGGATCGTGGCGCGATCGAGGACACCGTCATCGAGGACGGCGTGAAGATCGACAATCAGGTGCAGATCGCCCACAACGTCAGGCTCGGCGCGCACACGGTCATGGCGGCGTTCTCGGGCGTCGCGGGCAGCACGAAGGTCGGCCGCCGCTGTATGATCGCCGGCGGCGTCACCATCCTGAACTCGCTCGAGATCTGCGACGACGTGATGTTCACGTTCGGCAGCATCGTCACGAAATCAGTGGGCCAGCCGGGCAAGTACTCGGGGCAGCTGCCGGCCGATACCGCGAGCCGGTGGCAGAGGAACGTGGCACGCTTCCGCCAGCTCGATTCGATGGCGGACAGGTTGAGCGCCGTGGAGCGCACGGTGGCGGAGTTGCAGGAAAAGAAGAGCGCCGATGACTGAAGCAAAGATGCTCGATATCGAAGCGGTGATGGCTCGTCTGCCGCACCGTTATCCGTTCCTGATGGTCGACCGCGTGCTCGACATGGTGCCCGGCAAGTCGCTGGTCGCGGTCAAGAACGTGACCGCCAACGAGGCCTACTTCCAGGGCCACTTCCCGGGGCACCCGGTCATGCCGGGCGTGCTGATCCTGGAATCGCTGGCGCAGGCCGGCGGCATCCTGGCCTGCGAGAGCGTGGCGCCGGACGAGCGGATCACGATCCTGTATCTGGTCGGCATCGAGGACTCGCGGTTCAAGCAGATCGTGCGTCCCGGAGATCAGCTCAAGATGTACGTGGAGCTCACCAAGCGCAAGCGCAGCCTCTGGATGTTCGCGGCGCGCGCCGAGGTCGACGGCAAGGTCGCAGCCGAAGCGCAGATCATGATGGCGGAGGGGCCCAAGCCTTGATCGATCCGCGCGCTGCCGTCGATTCCTCCGCACGCATCGACGCCGACGTTCATGTCGGCGCGTACGCGATCATCGGCGCCGACGTGCAGATCGGCCGCGGAACGCGTGTCGAGCCGCACGCCGTCGTCAAGGGGCGCACCACGATCGGCGTCGACAACCACATCTTCCAGTTCGCGTCGATCGGCGACGACCCGCAGGACAAGAAGTACAAGGGCGAGCCCACGGAGCTCGTGATCGGCGACCGCAACACGATCCGCGAATGCACCACGATCAATCGTGGCACCGTGCAGGATCGAGGCGTCACGAGGATCGGCAACGACAACTGGATCATGGCGTACTGCCACGTCGCGCACGATTGCGTCGTCGGCGACAACACGATCTTCGCGAACAATGCGTCGATCGCGGGTCACGTGCACGTCGGCGACTACGCGATCCTCGGCGGCTTCACGGCCGTGCACCAGTTCTGCCACATCGGCCCGCACACGCTGACGAGCATGTTCAGCTACGTCACGAAGGACATTCCCGCCTACGTGACCGTGTCGGGCCGGCCCGCGGAGCCGCGCGGCATCAACGCCGAAGGGCTCAAGCGACGCAACTTCAGCGAAGCGCAGATCCGCAACATCCGCGAGGCCTACCGCGCGTTGTACCGCCAGTCGCTGAGGCTCGAGGAGGCCATTGCGGAGATCGAGCGGCGCCTGCCGGAGCAGCCGGAGCT
>DASZSB010000112.1:0-47880 GCA_035548835.1 Gammaproteobacteria bacterium
CATGGCGGTCGGATGTGCGCCGCCGAGCCCCAGGGACGGTCTTCCGGCGTGTCTCGGAAGGCCTGTTCGACGCACGAACACGGAAGTGCCGCAGAGGTCATAGCGCGCAGCAGTCTACATGACTTCGAGGTTGGCGTAGGCGAGGACGAGCCACTTCGGCCCCTCGCGCTCGAAGTTCACCTGCACGCGCGCGTGCGCCCCGCTGCCCTCGGCGTTCAGTACGATGCCCTCGCCGAACTTGCCATGCCGCACGCGCTGCCCGAGCCGCATGCCGCCCTGGTTCGGTAGCGCCTCCGGGCGCCGGTAGATCGGGCGCGACACGACCATGGCCGGGCGCACTTCCTCGATCAGCTCGCCCGGGATCTCGCGCAGGAACCGCGACTGCGTCGCGAACGACTCGACGCCGTGCAGGCGGCGCTGCTCGGCGAACGTCAGGTACAATTCGCGCCGCGCGCGCGTGATGCCCACGTAGCAGAGCCGGCGCTCCTCCTCGAGGCCGGCCGGATCGTTCAGCGAGCGCTGGTGCGGGAACAGCCCATCCTCCATGCCGCAGAGGAACACCACGGAAAATTCGAGCCCCTTTGCCGAGTGCAACGTCATGAGCTGCACGCTGTCCTGGTACTCGTCGGCCTGTGCGTCTCCAGACTCGAGCACGGCGAAGGCGAGAAACTCCGCGAGCGGCGGCAGCTCGGTCTGCTCGCCGCGCATGACCTCGCGCGCCGCGTTCACGAGCTCTTCGAGGTTCTCGACGCGGGCTTCGCCTCCCGCGTCCGTGTTCTTGCCGTGATGGGCCGTGAGGCCGCTTCGCTCGATCACTCGCGCGACCTGCTCGTGAAGGGCATCGGTGCGCGTGTCTGCATCGAGCTTGTCGACCAGCGCGAGGAAGCCCCACAGCGCCTCGGCCGCGCGCTTCGTCAGCAGGCCGTCCGCGATCAGCGTGGCCGCCGCACGCCAGAGGCTCGTGCCGGCGGCGCGAGCCTGCTCGCGCACGGCTTCGACCGTCCGTGCGCCGATGCCGCGCGGTGGCGTGTTCACCACACGCTCGAACGACGGGTCGTCGTCGCGATTCGCGACGAGGCGCAGGTACGCGAGCGCGTCCTTGATCTCGGCGCGCTCGAAGAACCGCAGACCCCCGTAGACGCGGTACGGAATGCCGGCCGCGAGCAGCGCCTCCTCGAACACGCGTGACTGCGCGTTCGAGCGATAGAGCACCGCACAGTCGCTGCGCTTGTTGCCCTGCTGGACGTAGTCGTGAATGCGGTTCACGACGAACTCGGCCTCGTCGCGCTCGTTGAACGCGGCATACAGCTTGATCGGAGAGCCGGCCGCGCCGTCGGTCCAGAGCGTCTTGCCGAGCCGCGATGCGTTGTTCGCGATCACGGCGTTCGCGGCGTTCAGGATCGTGGCCGTGGAGCGGTAGTTCTGCTCGAGGCGCACGACCTGCGTGCCCGGGTAGTCCTGCTGGAATCGGTACAGGTTCTCGACGCGCGCGCCGCGCCAGCGGTAGATCGACTGATCGTCGTCGCCGACGACGAACGGCTTGCCGGAAGGCCCGGCCAGCATGCGCAGCCAGCGGTACTGGATCGCGTTCGTGTCCTGGAACTCGTCCACCAGCACGTGCTGGAAGCGCTGCTGGTATTGCCGCGCCAGATCGGCGTTGTCGCGCAGCAGCTCGAGGCTCCTGAGCAGCAGCTCGCCGAAGTCGATCACGGAGGCGGCCGCGCAGAACTGCTCGTAGCGCGCGTACAGATCGATCATCTGCCGCCGGCCGGCGTTACCCTCGTCGCGCAGGTCCTTCGGCCGGAGTCCCTCGTCCTTCTGCGCGTTGATGAACCACTGGATCTCTTTCGGCACCCAGACGTTCTCGTCGAGCTCGAGCGTGCGCACCATGCGGCGGACCATGCGCAGTTGGTCCTCGGAGTCCATGATCTGGAAGCCCTCGGCGAGGCCCGCTTCGCGCCAGTGAATCCTGAGCAGCCGATGCGAAAGGCCGTGGAACGTGCCTATCCAGAGGTTGCGCGTGGGCACGCCGAGCAGCGCCTCGACACGATCGCGCATCTCGGCCGCAGCCTTGTTCGTGAACGTCACGGCGAGCACGTGCTGCGCGGCCACGCCGTTCACGCGGATGACCCAGGCGATCCGGTGCACGAGCACGCGCGTCTTGCCGCTACCCGCACCGGCCAGCACGAGCGTCGGACGGTCGGGCGCCGTGACGGCCTCGCGTTGGGCCTCGTTCAGAGGATCGATGATGTCGGTAACGTCCATCGGCTCGCGTGACGCGCGTGCGCGGAATGCGGCTGCGCGCTGCCTATTCCGGCCAGATGACCGGCACGTAGTGGTCCACGAGCAGGAACGTGAACAGTGCCATCAGGTACGTGATCGAATAGCGGAACGTGGTCATCGGCGAGTCCTGCCGCGGCGCGAACTTCAAGGTCAGCGCGTAGTACATGAAGCCGAAGCCGAGCAGCAAGGCGCCGAGCAGATACAGCTTGCCGCTCATGCCGCTCAGGTACGGCAGCACCGTCACGAGCAGCAGCAGGATCGTGTAGTGGACGATGAACGACTTCGTGATCTGCTCGCCGTGAGTCACGGGCAGCATCGGGATTTCCACGCGCTCGTAGTCGCTGCGCCGTGCGATCGCCAGTGCCCAGAAGTGCGGCGGCGTCCATGTGAAGATGATCAGGAACAGCAGCAGCGCGTTGCCGTCGATGTGGCCCGTCACGGCGGTCCAGCCGAGCACCGGGGGCGCGGCACCGGCGGCGCCGCCGATCACGATGTTCTGCGGCGTGGCGCGCTTCAGCCACACGGTGTAAACGATCGCGTAGCCGATCAGGGAGACGAACGTCAGCACGGCCGTCAGCGCGTTCACGAACACGGCGAGCATGCCGATGCCGACCACGCCGAGCACGAGCGCGAACGTCAGCGCATCGCGCTCCTGCACGCGGCCCGTGGGGAGCGGGCGGCTGCGCGTGCGCGCCATCTGCGCGTCGATGCGCTGGTCGATGACCTGATTCACGACGGCGGCGGCAGCGGCGGTGAGACCTATACCCAAGCTGCCGAGCACCAGCACGTCCCACGGCACCATGCCGGGCACCGCGAGGAACATGCCCACGATGGCCGTGAACACGAGCAGCTGCACTACTCCCGGCTTCGTCAGCAGGTAGTAGTCACGCCAGCGCGGAGTGGCGGCGTCGCTAACGTTGCCTAATTCTTTGGTTAGCATTGATGACCGACAGCAGCAGCAGGGCCGCGACGCCGTTGTGCGCGACGGCTACGGGCAGGGGCACACCGAATAGAACGATACTAACACCGAGGCTGACCTGCAGCAGCGCCAGGGCCAGCACGGCCAGGCCGTCGGCGCGTGTGGCGGGGTCCCGGGCAACCCGCCAGCCGAGCAGCACCACGAGCACGAATGCGACCACCGCACCCAGCCGGTGCGTGAAGTGGATCGCCACGCGGGCCGGGTGGTCCAGCACCCCGCCCTCGTAGGACTGACCGAGGCCGCGCCACAGCACGAAGCCGTCCTTGTAGTCGGCCAGCGCCGGCCACCACTGTGTCTGGCAGCGCGGGAAGTCGGGGCACGCGAGCGCGGCGTAGTTCGAGCTCGTCCATCCACCGAGAAAGATCTGGAGCACCAGCGCCGCGGCGGCCGCGAGCCCCAGCGCCCGCAGCGCCGGCGTCGGCGCGCCGACGCGCGTCGAGCGCCAGCGGCCGAGCGAGGCCAACAGGGCGAGCGTCGCGAGGCCGCCGAACAGGTGCGCGACGACAATCAGCGGCTTCAGGAGCAGTGTCACGGTCCACATGCCGAGCAGCGCCTGGAACACGATGACCGCCACCAGCGCGAGCGGCCGGCGCCACGGTTGGGCGGGATCTGCGCGATTCAGCCACGCGAGCGCAGCGAGGCCGAGCGTCACGAGCACGAGCGTGCCCGCGAGGTAGCGATGGATCATCTCGCGCCACGCCTTGGCCGCCTCGAGCGGGCGCACCGCGCCCTGCGGGCCGAGGTCCTGCGCCGAGGTCGCCTGATCCGGCACCACGAGCCGGCCATAGCACCCCGGCCAGTCCGGGCAGCCGAGGCCGGCATCGTGCAGGCGCACCCAGGCACCGAGCATGACGACGGCGAGTGCCAGCACTGTGCCGAAGCGTGCAAGACGGACGAAGAGCGAGTTCATCTAGCCTGTTCCGGATCCGGTCAGCAACCGCTTCAAGTCGCGGAGTAGTTCTTTTAGCTCGATGTCCGCGGGATAGCTCAGGATCACGCTGCCCCGCGGGTCGGCGATCAGCACGCGGCCCGTGCCGAGCCGCTCGGGACCGAGCGCGGCGGCGACGCTGCGCCCCGGCTCCGTGTCGAGCCGCTGCAGGCCTAGCTGCGCGTCAGCGCTCACCGCCGGCGCCTCGCCGGCGTACCAGAGCCCCAGCTCGAAGCGGTCCTGATCCCTGCCGAGCGCCTGCCGAACCCGGGAAATGCGGTCCAGCTCCTGCGCGCACTGCTGCTCGCAGGGGGCCATTTTCGCATAGATCAGCAGCCACGCGGACGCATCCGACCGGCCTTGCCGCCACTCGGCCGGCAGCGGGACCGGCGTGGCGAGCAGCTCGCGCCTGCCCGGCAGCTGCGGCAGCCAGTCGCGCCCCCACGGGCTGTAGTAGACGAGCATCGCGACCCCGAAAGGGCCGAACACCACGAGCGCCACGAGCCACGGAACGAGGGAGTTATGTCTCACGAACGCCGCCTCGAACTCCTGTACGCAATGGTGAGAGCCGCGCCCAGGGCGCCGGCCGCGAGCAGCCACCACTGCCCCGCATAGATCAGATTGCGCTCGGGGCTGATCCCCGGCGCGCGCCAGTCGCGCACGTACCCGTCCGGCTGGTCCGGATCGAGCAGCAGCTGGTACTCGAACAGCGGCTCGCCGACGCGCGCCGCGAGCTCGTCCATCGTCGGGTACTGGACGACGGCAACGCTCCCGGCAGGACCGGCGGACGGCGCCGATGCCGCGCCGAGCCGCAGCCCGGGCCGCGGCAGGCGCTCGATCCGGCCCACGAGCGTACGCGAGTCCGTCGGCGCACCGACCTCCGGCAGCACGCTGCGGTCGAGACCGCCGGCCACCCAGCCGCGGTTCACCACGAGCCGGCGCCGCGTGCCCTCCACGCGCAGCAGCGTCAGCACCTGATAGCCCGCCATGCCGTCGTGCAGCATGTTGTCGAGCAGGAACTGGGGCTCGGCGAGAAACACGCCGCGCACTTCCACTCGCCGGAACCGATTGGCGTCCGTCAGGACGGTTGGCAGCTCCCTCAGCGGCGCGCCGTTCGCACCCGCCTCGAACTGCGCTTCGAGCGCCCGGTTCTCGTGCGCCCGGCGCAGCTGCCAGGCGCCAAGCGCCGCAAACAAGCCCGCGAAGGCGAGCAGGCCCGCAACGGCGACCACGGTGCGCACCGATATTCGCGCCGCGGCCACGCTAGAATGCCCGCAACCGTATCGCCGGGGAACCGACCGTGGTCGCCGTCATTTTCTTCGCCGCCATCCTCGCCAGCCTGGGCGTTGCGCTGTTCGCGCTGTTCCGCCGCGGCGATCATTCGCAGCTGATGCTCCGCGCGCTCACTATACGCGTGAGCCTGTCGGTGCTGTTCTTCGCGCTGCTGCTGCTCGGCTGGTACCTCGGCCTGCTGAAGCCACACGGTCTCGGCGGTTAGCCCCGCCGACCAGCCCTACAGCCAGTAGACGAAGAAGAACAGGCCGAGCCACACCACGTCGACGAAGTGCCAGTACCAGGCCACGGCCTCGAACGCGAAATGGCGCTCCGGCGTGAAGTGGCCGCGCAGCACACGCAGCCAGATGACCACGAGCATGATGGCGCCGAGCGTCACGTGCAGACCGTGGAAGCCGGTCAGCATGAAGAACGTGCCGCCGTAGATGCCGCTGTTCAGCTTCAGACCGAGCTCGGTATACGCGTGGATGTACTCGTACGCCTGGAAGCCGAGGAAGATGAAGCCGAGCACGAACGTGGCCGCGAGCCACACGATCAGGGTACCGCGGTGCCGCGCGCGAAGCGCGTGGTGAGCGATCGTGATCGTGACGCCGGACAGCAACAGGATGGCCGTATTCAGCGCCGGAATGCCCCACGCCTCCATGCGCTCGACCGGATGATTCGCGGGGCCGACGGACGGCCAGGCGTTCTCGAAGTTCGGCCACAGCAGCGCGTGCGTGAAGAACGCCTTGCCCTGGCCCGCGAGCCACGGCGTCACGAGCACGCGCGTATAGAACAGCGCGCCGAAGAACACGCCGAAGAACATGATTTCGGAAAAGATGAACCAGCTCATTCCCCAGCGGAACGAGGAATCGACCTTCAGGTTGTAGAGACCGCGCTGATTCTCGCCGATCACGACGCCGAACCAGCCGAAGACCATGACCAGCACGATCGCGAAGCCGAGCAGCGCGATCCACGAGCCCACGGCGAACTGGTTCAACCAGAGCGAGAAGCCACCGAGCAGGGTGAACAGCCCGATCGAACCTACGATCGGCCAGCGCGTGCCGTGCGGTACGTAGTAGTGGGAGGGCGCGTGTTCCATGGCGACTCTAGTCCTTGTTGTCCGGGGCAGAGAAATAGGTGTACGAAAGGGTCAGCGTGTCCACGTCGGCCGGTAGCTCCGGCGCGACCAGGAACGCGACTTTGAGCTCGCGCTCTTCGTGCGGCTCGAAATGCTGGCTCGTGAAGCAGAAGCATTCCGTCTTGTGGAAATAGCGCGCCGCTTCGCCCGGCGCGATGCTCGGCACCGCCTGGCCCACGACGGCGCGGTCGAGCAGATTGCGCGCCAGGAAGTGCGTCTCGTAGAGCTGGCCGGGATGCAGATCCATGTGGCTCACGTCGGGCTGGAAGTCCCAGTCAGACCCGCGCACCACCGAGCCCAGAAACTCGACGCGCACGACCCGACTCGGGTCGGGCTTCTCGACGACCACCGCAGCGGCGTTGGCCGTCCTGCCACCGAATCCCGTCAGCACGCAGAAGACGCTGTACAGCGGCACCAGCGCAAAGCCGAACCCAAACATGGCCAGGCCCAGGAATACGAGCTTCAGCGGCAGGTGGCGGTCGGGGGTCTGCGACATGTCCGTTCACCCCTGTCCTAGTAAGGACCCCGGACGGAGCTCCAGACGATGAAGGCCACGTAGCAGGCCACGGCGAACAGGGCGAGCAGCCATGCGTTGCGGCGCGCACGCGCCACACGTGCCGCGTCGTCGGCGTTCCCGCCGGTCACGTTCGTAGGCGCGGGGCGCTGGGCTCTAGTGCTCATTCGACGCGATGACCGGCGGTTCGTCGAACGTGTGATGCGGCGCCGGGGACGGCAACGTCCACTCGAGGCCGTGCGCACCTTCCCAGACCTGTGCCGTAGCCTTCGGCCCGCCGCGTACACACTTGATGATGACGTACACGAACAGCAGCTGCGAGAGCCCGAGGCCGAACGCACCGATGCTCGACACCATGTTGAAGTCGGTGAACTGCGTCGAGTAGTCGGGGATGCGCCGCGGCATGCCCGCGAGGCCGAGGAAGTGCTGCGGGAAGAACGTCACGTTGACGAAGATCGCCGTCAGCCAGAAATGGAGCTTGCCGAGCTTCTCGTCGTACATGTGGCCCGTCATCTTCGGCAGCCAGTAGTACGCGCCGGCGAATGCCCCGAACAGGCCGCCCGGCACGAGCACGTAGTGGAAGTGCGCCACGACGAAATAGGTGTCGTGGTACTGGATGTCCGCCGGCACGATGGCGAGCATCAGACCCGAGAATCCGCCGAGCGTGAACAGGAACAGGAACGCCAGCGCGAACAGCATCGGCGTCTCGAACGTCAGCGAGCCTCTCCACAGCGTGGCCGTCCAGTTGAACACCTTCACTCCCGTCGGGATCGCGATCAGCATCGTGCTCAGCATGAAGAACAGCTGGCCCGCGAGCGGCATGCCGACCGTGAACATGTGGTGCGCCCACACGACCATCGAGAGGAACGCGATGCTGGCCGTCGCATACACCATCGCCGCGTAGCCGAACAGCGGCTTGCGCGAGAACGTCGGAATGATCTCCGAGATGATGCCGAACGCCGGCAGGATGATGATGTACACCTCGGGGTGGCCGAAGAACCAGAAGATGTGCTGAAACATCACCGGATCGCCGCCACCGGCCGCCGAGAAGAAGCTCGTGCCGAAGAACCGGTCCGTGATCAGCATCGTGACACCGCCCGCGAGCACCGGCATGGCGACCAGCAGCAGGTAGGCGGTGATCAGCCACGTCCACACGAACATCGGCATCTTGAGCAGCGTCATGCCCGGCGCACGCATGTTCATGATCGTCACGATGATGTTGATCGAGCCCATGATCGACGACACGCCGAGCAGGTGGACCGCGAACATCGCGAACGGGAAAGCGTCCCCCGTCTGCAGCACGAGCGGCGGGTACAGCGTCCAGCCGCCGGCGGGGCCGCCGCCCGGAAAGAACAGGGTCATCAGCAACAACGCGCCGGCGAACGGCAGCAGCCAGAACGACCAGTTGTTCAACCTCGGCAGCGCCATGTCCGGTGCGCCGATCATCATCGGGATGAACCAGTTCGCGAAGCCCACGAAGGCCGGCATGATCATGCCGAACACCATGATCAGCGCGTGAACCGTGGTCATCGAGTTGAAGAAGCTCGGGTTCACGAACTGCAGGCCCGGCTGGAACAGCTCGGCGCGGATCACGAGCGCCATCGCACCGCCGATGAACAGCATCAGCAGGGCGAAACACATGTACAGCGTTCCGATGTCCTTGTGGTTCGTCGTCGTGATCCAACGCAGGATCCATGCGAGGGCGCCGCGGGAATGATGCTCGCCGTGGTGGGCGTGGGTGTCGATTGCAGTGCTGCTCATGCCAAGACTTCCTTGAACGCGTCGCGCGTCCCAGCTTAAGGACAAAACTCTTACTGATTCAGGCTGACTTGCGCCCGCTGTGACTTCAGCCAGGCGTCGTACTCTTCGCGGCTCGTGACGCGGACGACGATCGGCATGAAGCCGTGGTCCATGCCGCAGAGCTCGGCGCACTGGCCGCGATACGTGCCTTCGGTGTCGGCCTGGAACCAGGTCTCGTTGATGAAGCCCGGAACTCCGTCCTTCTTGACGCCGAACGCCGGCATCCACCACGAGTGGATCACGTCGGCGGCCGTCACGAGCAGACGCACCTTCGTGTTGACGGGCACGACGAGCGGGTTGTCGACGTCGAGCAGGTAGTGATCGATCGTGTTCGGGTCGATGCCGGAGCCCTTCTTGCGCGCCGCGTTGCTGTCGCGCTTCAGCGTGCTGAAGTACCGCACGCCATCGTCGATGTAGTCGTACTGCCAGCGCCACTGGAAGCCCGTGACCTTCACGGTCAGCTGCGAGCCGCGGGTGTCCTCCATCTTGATCGCGGTCCGGGCCGCCGGAATGGCCATCACGATCAGGATGATGGCCGGGATCACGGTCCAGATGACCTCGACGGTGTAGCTGTGCGTGAACTTGGCCGGCTCGGCGTGCTTCGACCTGCGGAACTTCACGATGGCATAGACCATCGCGCCGTACACACCGACACCGATCACGACGCACACCCAGAGGGTGAGCATGTGCAGCCCATAGATCTCGCGGCTCACCGCAGTGACGCCGGGGGTCATGTTCAGGCCGAGATCACACCAGGCGGGGCCGGCCATCGTAAGGCCGAAGAGAGCCAGGGCTAGGGATAAAACGCGGGTCCTGTTAGTCATGCGTCCTGCAGCTTCTTATGAATACGCGGCGCCAGCGCCAGCGCGGGCGCGTGGATTCTAGCAGAACCCGGCAAACATCCGGCTAGTAATTGGGGCACTACGTAGTTTCCGAAGCACGACGAATCCGCGAGATCGGCACGGCCACCTCCGTCACCGAGCCCGCGCGCCGCCGGCTCGACACCTCACCGCGACCGAAGGCCTGGCCGAAGATCAGCTCCACGGTCACCCCGAAGCGCTCGTCCTTGCGCGGTGCGAGCCCGGCCAGAAAGCGCGACCAGCGGCGCGGGCCCGTGAGGGCGCGGCGCCGGCCGCCGGCCACATTGCTCGCGGCCACGGCCTTGAGATCCCGCCACAGCGCCGCGGGCTCGGCGTAAGTCACCGCCAGCCGGTCGACATCGAGGACCGGCTCCGCGAGCCCGGCCTTCAGCGCGAGGTCACCGAGGTCGTGAACGTCGAACGCCGCATGCACGTGAATCGCATTATCGACCGCGCCGAACGCGCGCCGAAGCTCTGCAAGGGAGTCGGGGCCAAGCGTCGCGAACACGAATACCCCGTCCGGGCCAAGCACCCGCGCGGCCTCGGCAAACACGAAGTCCGGCCGGCACCACGGCAGCACGAGGTTCGCGAACAGCAACTCGACGGAATATGCCGGCAGCGGCAATCGCTCCGCCTCGCCGGCCACGGCCATGACGCCGGGCACGGCGCGCGCTGTCGTTGCGCGCAGCATGCCCATGCTCGAGTCGACCGCGAGCACGTGCGCCGCCGGGTACCGTGCGGCCAGCGCCGCCGCGCCGCGGCCGGTCGCGCAGCCGAGATCCACGATCGTGCGCGGGTCGAGGCTCACGAGGTCGAGCCGCTCGAGCAGCCGGTCGCGGGCCGCATCGTGAATGAACGAGGCACTGTCGAAGCCGCGCACGCGATCGAACGCACGGCGCGTCGCACGCTTCTCCGGCAACGCCTGCTCGAGGCCGATGGTCATGAAGAGTTCCGCCCGTGCGGGCCCTCAGGCGCCCGCCGCCGCGCCCGGCTCCGGGTACAGGCCGAGGCGCGCGAACAACCGTTGGTCGGCTTCGGTATCGGGATTGCCGGTGGTCAGCAACTTCTCGCCATAAAAGATGGAGTTCGCGCCCGCGAAGAAACACAACGCCTGCAACTCGTCGCTGAACTCCGTTCGGCCCGCGGACAGGCGCACGTGCGCGCGCGGCATCAGCACGCGCGCCACGGCGATGCTGCGCACGAACTCGAACGGATCGAGCGGCCCGGCGGCCGCGAGCGGCGTGCCGGGCACCGGCACGAGCTCGTTGATGGGCACGCTGTCCGGATGCGGGTTCATCGTGGCGAGCGCATGCATGAGTCCCGCGCGATCGGTACGGGTCTCGCCCATGCCCACGATGCCACCGCAGCACACCTTGACGCCGGCCGCCCGCACGCGCTCGAGCGTCTCGAACCTGTCCGCGTACGTGCGCGTGCTGATGATCTTGCCGTAGAACTCCGGCGACGAATCGAGGTTGTGGTTGTAGTAGTCGAGGCCCGCGGCCGCGAGCTTCTCGGCCTGGCCCGGCCGCAGCAGTCCGAGCGTCGCGCAGGTCTCGAGACCGAGCGCCTTGACCTCCGCGATCATCGCGAGGATCGGCTCGAGCTGCGAGTCCTTGGGGCCGCGGTACGACGCGCCCATGCAGAAGCGCGTGGCGCCGGATTCCTTCGCGCGGCGCGCCGCCGCGCGCACCTCGTCGAGCGGCATCAGCTCGTGGCGGTCGACGCCGGTGTCGAAGCGGATGCTTTGCGGGCAATAGGCGCAGTCCTCGGGGCAGGCGCCCGTCTTGATCGACAGCAGCGTCGAGGTCTGCACGGCATTCGGGTCGAACACCTGCCGGTGCACGGACTGCGCGAGGAACAGCAGATCGTTGAACGGCGTGTCGTACAGCGCCTCGATCTCGGCTCGCGTCCAGTCGTAACGCGGTTCGGCCGTCGCGCGCAGGTTCCGGGCCGTTTCTTTCTCGAGTGCAGACATTCTTGGCTCGCTCCCTCGCGCCGGCGGCGCGAGGCTGCAGTATCGGAACCCCTCGCGAGCACTGTCAACCGCATGAGCTCTTCTGGGTTTACGGATCTTCTCGGCCGGCTGTTCCGCGAGCTGTGTCCCGCATGCGGCGGGACGACGCATGGCGGATTCTGCGCCACCTGCGCGGCGGAGCTGCCGCGCGTAGCCGATCCGTGCAGCCGCTGCGGACTCGCGCGACCCGTCGCGCGCTGCCCGCGCGCCGGCGCACCGTGGCACGTCGGGGCCGTGATCGCCCCGTATTCGTACGCCGAGCCGCTCGATCACTACGTCCTCGCGCTGAAGTACACGGGTGCGCGCGCGCTCGGCAGGGCCTTCGGCCTGCTGCTGGCGCCGCACGTCCGCCACGCACGGCCGGACGTCGATGCCCTGGTGGCCGTGCCGCTGCATCCGACGCGCCTGCGCCAGCGCGGCTACAACCAGGCGGTCGAGATCGCCCGCACGCTCGGGCGCGAGCTCGGCCTGCCGCTGCAGCTTCGCGGCATCGAGCGCCTCCGGGCGGGTCCTTCGCAAACAAGCGGCAGCGCCACGCAGCGGCGGGCGAGCGTGGCCGCCGCGTTCCGCGTCACACGCGACGTCACAGGCAGGCGCATCGGCATCGTCGACGACGTGCTAACCACGGGCGCCACGGTCAACGCACTCGCTGGAGCGCTGCTCGCGGCCGGCGCGGCCGGCTGCGTGGCCGTGGCCGCGGCGCGCACGCCGGAAAGCTGAAGCGCTGGCCCGTCAGCCGCGGAACGTGTAATCGAGCACGATGCCGCAGAACACGGCCCCGCCGAGCCAAGCATTGTTCAGGAACGCGCGAAAGCACAGGCCCCCGTCGCGATCCTTGATGAGCCAGGCCTGATACAGACCGAACGCCGTGGCCGCCCCGAGCCCGCCGTAGTACCAGGGGCCGAGCTTCGCGCTCTGGCCCACGAGCACGAGACTCGCGAGCAGCAGCAGCTGCAACCCGGCAATGAACACTCGGTCGAGATCGCCGAACAGGATCGCCGTCGAGCGGATACCCACCTTCAGGTCGTCCACGCGATCGGTCATCGCGTACTGCGTGTCGTACACGACGACCCAGATCACGGCCGACAGGAACAGCAGCCACCCGAGCCGCGGCACCTCGCCCAGGGTCGCCGCGAACGCCATGGGCACGCCCCACGCGAATGCGATGCCGAGCACGAACTGCGGTGCGGAGAAGAATCGCTTGCTGAAGGGATAGACGATGGTCACGACGGCACCGCCGACCGCGAGCAGCAGCGCCAAGCGATTCAGCGTCAGCACGAGACCGAGCGCGATCAGCATGAGCGCCGCGAACAGCAGCAGCGCTTCCGGCGGCGTGACTTCGCCCGCGGCCAGTGGCCGGCTCGCCGTGCGAGCCACGTGCGGATCGATCTTGCGATCCGCGAAATCGTTGATCACGCAGCCGGCCGAGCGCGTGACGATCGTGCCGAGCACCATGACGAGGAACACCTTGGGATCCGGGCGGCCCGCCGCTGCGACCCACACGGCCCAGAGCGTGGGCCAGAGCAGGAGCCAGATGCCGATCGGCTTGTCGAGCCGCATGAGGCGCCAGTAACGCGAGTAGGCGGCGAACAGCAGTGGCACCAGCCGCGCGAGACGGCGGTGGTCCGGTCCGGTCTGCGGACTCTCGTTCAACGTACGCTTTCCGGTCGGACTCGCATCGTGGCGGGATTCTAGGGGCCGCGCCGCTCGGGCGGCAACGCGCTACACCTGCGCGTACTCAGCCGCGCCGCGGATCCAGCGGCGGATCAGGGGTACCACGGCGTCCGGCCGCTCCGCGAGCAGGCGGTCCGACAGCTCGATCACGGTCGGCAGGAGGTCCGCATCGCGGAGCAGATCCGCGACGCGCAGCTGCACGATGCCGGTCTGGCGCGTGCCGAGCACCTCGCCGGGGCCGCGCAGCTCGAGATCCTTCTGCGCCACTTCAAAGCCGTCGTTCGTGGCCCGCAGCACCTGCAGCCGCTCGCGTGCGAGCGGCGACAGCGGCGGCTTGTACAGCAGCACGCACGTCGACGCCTGATGGCCGCGGCCGACGCGCCCCCGCAGCTGATGCAACTGCGCGAGGCCCATGCGCTCGGCGTTCTCGACGACCATCAGCGTGGCGTTCGGCACGTCGACCCCGACCTCGATCACGGTGGTCGCCACGAGCAGATCGAGCGCGCCGCCCTTGAACGCGCGCATCACGATGTCCTTGTCCGCGGCCTTCATGCGGCCGTGCACGAGGCCGATGCGCAGCTTCGGCAACGCGCTGCCAAGCTCGCGCTCGAGCGCGCTGGCCGCCTGCGAGTCGACGAGCTCCGACTCCTCGATCAGAGGACACACCCAGTACGCCTGCTGCCCCGTCGCACAGTGCGCGGCCACGCGTTCGACGAGCTCCGCGCGCCGCTGCTCCGGCAGCACCACGGTCTTCACGGGCTGGCGCCCAGGCGGCAGCTCGCCGATCACGGAGCAGTCGAGGTCCGCATACGCCGTCATGGCCAGCGTGCGCGGGATCGGCGTGGCCGTCATGATGAGCTGATGCGGCACCCGCGCGTCCTGCGCGCCCTTCTGCTTCAGCGCGAGGCGCTGCTGCACGCCGAACCGGTGCTGCTCGTCGACGATCACGAGCGCGAGCCGCGCGAACGCGACGCTCTCCTGGAACAGCGCGTGCGTGCCGACCACCACCTGCGCGCGCCCGTCGGCGATGGCCGCCAGCGCGCCGGCGCGCGCTCGCGCGGGCTGCGAGCCCAGCAGCGGCAGCACGCCGATGCCGAGCGGCGTGAGCCAGCGATCGAAGCTCGCGAAGTGCTGCTCGGCCAGCAGCTCCGTCGGCGCCATGACCGCCGTCTGGTGGCCCGCGGCGGCCGCGATCACGGCCGCCATGGCCGCGACGACCGTCTTGCCGGAGCCCACGTCGCCCTGCAGCAGCCGGTTCATCGGCACGTCCTTCGCGAGGTCGTTCACGATCTCGTCGAGTGCGCGCTGCTGCGCGCCCGTCAGTGCGAACGGCAACAGGGCGCGAAATTTCGCGCGCTCCGGCTCGGCGGGCGGCAGCGGATACGCGCGCTCGGTGCGCGCGGCGACCGCAGACTGGCGCAGGGACAGCCGCTGCGCGATCAGCTCCTCGAGCGCGATGCGCCGCGAGCACGGATGCCGGCCCGTCAGCAGCAGCGCGGTGGCCGCATCGCGCGGCGGAGTATGCAGGTACGCCAGCGCCGCACCGAGCGACGGCCAGTCTCCCGCGTCAGTGCGCTCGAGCAGCAGCGGCGCCAGGTAGTCAACCAGCGGCTCGCGCTCGAGCAACGCCAGACCTCGCTCGACGAGGCGGCGCAACGTCTGCTGGTGCAGGCCCTCCGTGGTCGGGTATACGGGCGTGAGGTGGCTCGCGGGCTCCGGCTCGTCGGCGCGCACGACGCGAATCTCGGGATGCACGAGCTCCGGACCGGCGGGTCCCGAGCGTACCTCGCCGAAGCAGCGCAGCCGCGTGCCGCGCGCGAGGCTCTGCTGCTGCGCGCGCGTGAAGTGGAAGAACCGCAGCGTGATCGCACCCGTGCCGTCGGCGAGCCGGCAGAGCAGCGAGCGCCGCCGCCGGATCACGAGCTCGCTGAGCTCGACCGTGCCTTCGATCAGCGCCTTCTCGCCCACGGCGAGGCTGCCGATGGCTTTGAGCGCCGTGCGGTCCTCGTAGCGCTGCGGCAGCAGGCACAGCAGATCGCCAACCTGCCGGACGCCGAGCTTCGCGAGTCGCTCGGCGACTTTCGGACCGACGCCCGCGAGGCTCCCGACCGGTCGATCGAACGCGGATGCGGACTGCGCGACGATTCCGGCCGCCTACAGGACGAGAATGCCATCGACCTCGACGGCGGCGCCGCGCGGTAGGCTGGCCACGCCGATCGCTGCGCGCGCCGGGTACGGCTCCTTGCAGTACTCGGCCATGATCTCGTTCACGAGCGGAAAGTTCGCGAGGTCCGTGAGGTACACCGTGAGCCGCACCGCGTTCGCGAGCGAGCCGCCGGAGGCTTCCGCCACGGCCGCGAGGTTGTCGAAGACCTGCCGAATCTGCGCACGGATGTCGCCTTTGACGAGTTCCATGGACGCCGGCACCAGAGGAATCTGGCCCGAGAGATAAACGGTGTTGCCGGCGCGGATGGCCTGGCTGTACGGGCCAATGGCGGCCGGCGCCTGCTGCGTGTGAATCGGTTGTTTGGACATGAAGCTCTCGAATGATCAGCCGGCGCTGCGGGACACACGCACGACTCCCGGAATCGTGCGAATGCTGCGGACCACCTGCGCCAGCTGACGGCGGTCGCGCACTTTGACTCTGAACGTGAGCGCCGAGGCGTCCGCCTCGGTGTCGACACGCACGTGCTCGATGTTCGTGTGCGTGGCGGAGATGCGACCCGCGACTTCGGCCAGCAGGCCCACGCGGTCGAGCGTACGCACCTGGATCTCGGAATCGAACTCACCTTTGACGCTGCTGGTCCAGTTGACCGGGATCCACTTCGACGGCTGCTTGCGGTACTCGGCGAGGTTACGGCAGTTGTCGCGATGGATCACGATGCCGCGGCCGCTCGACATGAAGCCGATGATCTCGTCGCCGGGGATCGGGTAGCAGCAATGCGCGTAGCTCACGACCGCGCCTTCGGTGCCGGCGATCTCGAGCGGCTTGCGGTGGTCCGCATCCGTCGACGTGGCCGTATCGCGCTGCTGCGCCAGCAAGCCGGCGACGACCGGCGCCAGACGCTCGCCCAGGCCGACCTGCTCGAACAGCGCCTCGTCGTTCGCGATGCCGAGCTCCTTCAGCAGCGCCTCGAGCCGCTCGCGCGGCAGCTTGCGCAGCGAGAGCGAGTACGCCATCAGCTCCTGGTTCAGCAGCCGGCGACCCAGATCCTGTGCCTCGTCGCGCTTCAGGTTCTTGAGATAGCCGCGGATGGCGTTGCGCGCCTTCGCCGTCGTGACGAAGTTGACCCAGCTCGGATTCGGCCGTGCGCCGCGCGCGGTGACGATCTCGACCGTCTCGCCGTTGTGCAGCAAGGTCTTCAGCGGCACGAGCCTGCGGTCGATCTTGGCGGCGACGCAGCGATTGCCGATGTCGGTATGCACGGCGTACGCGAAATCCACGGCCGTGGCGCCGCGCGGCAAGCGCATGATCGCGCCCTTCGGCGTGAACACGTAGACCTTGTCCGGGAACAGGTCCGCCTTGACCGTCTCGAGGAATTCCTCGGAGTTCGCGGCCCGCTCCATCTCCATGAGGCCCGCGAGCCATTCGCGCGCACGGTCCTCGGTGCCGTAGGTCTGGCGGTCGGCGGCCTTGTACTGCCAGTGCGCCGCGACACCGCGTTCCGCCACCTTGTCCATCTCTTCCGTGCGGATCTGCACCTCGAGCGGCAGGCCGTTCGGCCCGAACAGCGTCGTGTGCAGCGACTGGTAGCCGTTCACGCGGGGAATCGAGATGTAGTCCTTGAAGCGCCCGGGCATCGGTTTGAAGATCTGGTGCGTAACACCGAGCGCGCGATAGCAGCTGTCGACGTCGGGGACGATCACGCGCACGCCGTACACGTCGACGATATCGGACAGGTGCGCGTGCTTGCGCTGCATCTTCAGATAGATGCTGTAGAGATGCTTCTCGCGCGCCAGCACACGCGCCGTCAGTTTCGCGTCGGCGAGGGCGCTCATGAGCTTGCTCTCGATCTTGCGCAGGAACTGACGCTGGTTGCCTTTCGCGCGCCGCAGCGAGCGCTGCAGCACCTTGTAGCGAAACGGATAGAACGTGCGGAAGCCGAGGTCCTCGAGCTCCGTCTTCAGCGTGTAGACGCCGAGACGATTGGCGATCGGCGCATAGATGTCGAGCGTCTCGCGCGCGATGCGCCGCTGCTTGTGAGGAGGCAACGCCTGGATCGTGCGCATGTTGTGCGTGCGATCGGCCAGCTTCACGAGGATCACGCGCAGATCCTTGGCCATGGCGAGCAGCATCTTGCGGAAGCTCTCCGCCTGCGCCTCGGCGACGCTGTCGAACTTCAGGTGATCGATCTTGCTGACGCCGTCGACCAGCAGCGCGACATCGTCACCGAACAGCGACTGGATCTCGGTGAGCGTGCTCGGCGTGTCCTCGATGACATCGTGCAGCAGAGCCGCCTTGATCGAGCCGGCATCGAGATGCAGGCCCGCGAGGATTTCGGCTACGGCGACCGGATGCGTGATGTACGGGTCGCCGTTGCGGCGTTGCTGGCCCTGGTGAGCCTTGGAAGCGTATTCGTAGGCCTGCGCGATGCTCGGCAGATCGGTGCCCGGAAGATACGCCTCGAGCTGCGCGACGAGGCGCCCGAAGTCGTCGGTGCGCCATACCGACGACAATCTGCGTTCGCGTATGGCGGCACCATAATCCATGGCGGCTTCCGTCGTACCGGCGTTTCAGCCGGCCCTCTGTCGATGATCGGTCAGTCGCCGATCGAAATGGGCCTCGAACCCAGCAGATCGTCGGGAACGACCGGCGGCACCGCGGCCAGGTCCGCTGCCAGCAAGTCTTCCACGGGCTTGTCGCGCTGCGTGAGGATCTCCTCGTTGATGTGACCCTCCGCGATCTCGCGAAGCGCCACCACCGTCGGCTTGTCGTTCTCCCATTCGACCATGGCGTGGGCACCATTGGCGAGCTGGCGCGCGCGCTTGGCGGCAACGAGTACGAGCTGGAACAGGTTCGGAACCTTCTCCAGACAATCTTCGACGGTGATTCTGGCCATGGGAAACCGGCTCTCCTTGAGCGCTGGACCTGAAAGTTTACTGCATGACCCCCTGGCGGGGGCAAGCGCTCACCGCCCCGCGACGATCGCGGCGGCCGCGGTCTGCACGGCCGGCAGGCTCGTGCGAGCGCCCTCGCCACGGCCCGCCACGATGTCCGCGAGTTCGCGGAGTGCAGCGGCAAAGTCCTCGTTGACGACGACGTAGTCGAACTCGGACCAGTGCCCCATGTCGCCGAGCGCATCGCGCAACCTGCGCTGGATCACGGGCTCGGCGTCGGTCTTGCGGCCGCGCAGCCGGCGTTCGAGCTCCGCGACACTCGGCGGCAGGATGAAGATGCTACGGGAATCCGGCGCCCGCTCCCGGACCTGGCGGGCGCCCTGCCAGTCGATCTCGAGTAGCACGGAATGGCCCCCGGCGAGCAGGCTTTCGACGTGCTCCCGGCCCGTACCATACCAGTGGTCGAAGACACGGGCGTGCTCGAGAAACGCCTGCCGCTGCACCATGGCCAGAAACTCGGCCTCGCTCACGAAGAAGTAGTCGCGCCCATGCACCTCGGCGGCCCGCGGCGGACGCGTGGTGAAGGACGTCGAGAATCGCAGGGAGGGATCGCGCTCGAGCAGCGCGCGCACGAGCGACGTCTTGCCGGCGCCCGAGGGGGCGGCGATGACCCACAGCCGGCCGCGCGGGGCGCTCATTCGAGGTTCTGCACCTGCTCGCGCATCTGCTCGATCAGGACCTTGAGCTCGACCGCGACCCGCGTCAGCGGCTCCTCCTGGACCTTCGAGGCGAACGTGTTGGCCTCGCGGTTCAGCTCCTGGATCAGGAAATCGAGGCGCCGCCCGATCGGCTCCGAACGACGCAGGATGTCGTCGATCTCGGCCACGTGGCTGCCCAGGCGATCGATTTCCTCGGCCACGTCGGCACGCTGCGCGGCCAGCGCGAGCTCCTGCTCGAGCCGCTCGGGCTCCGCCTGCACGCCGAGCCGTTGCAGGCGCTCACGAAGCCGGTCGCGATAGCGCGCCTGCACGCCGTCGAGCAGCGGCCGGACGCCATCGATCAGCGCCGTGATGCCTTTGTTGCGCTTGTCGAGCAACTCCGCGATCCGCCGGCCCTCGCGGCCGCGTGCGTCCTGCAGAGCCGCCAGGCCCTCGGCGAGGCATTGCTTGACCGGCGCAGCGAGCTCTTCGAGGTTCTGCACGGGCTCCTCGAGCACGCCCGGCCAGCGCAGCACATCGGCGGTCGTCAGCGGCGCCGCGTGCGGGAATACGGCCCGAACGCGCGCCTCGAGCGCGCGCAGGCTCTGCAACGCGTCGTCGACCAGCGTAGCCGGCGCCACGGCGCGGTCGGCGGTAGAGAGCTTCAGCGTGCAGTCCAGCTTGCCGCGCTTGACGACGTCACCGACGAGATCCCGGCACTCCGGCTCGAGCGCCCGCAAGTCGTCCGGCATCCGCAAGCTCAGATCGAGAAACCGATGGTTGACGCTGCGAATCTCCCACAGCAGGCGCAATGCGCCACGTCGCGTTTCGGCGCTCGCGAATCCGGTCATGCTGTGAGGCATTTGGTTGAGTCCGTGCCTTGTTTGAGCCAATCTGAGCGCCGTTTTCGCGCTGCGGGCGAGTGTACAGCAGCTGCTCCGCGGCCGGGTCGTACCGCGGCCCGACCCGCCATGGGTGGAGTGCGATGGTTCTTCGGCAGCTGTGCAGTGGGGCGGTTGAGTGCGCGTGGATTATGCAAGGTTGAGCCTGGCTGGCAATCGTTCCGAGAACCAGGATCGCGTCGACGTGATCGCTTCCGACAGCGCGCTGCTCATGACCGTCGTGGACGGTATGGGTGGGCACGCGCACGGGGCACGTGCGGCCGAGGTCACGGTGGCCACGCTGCGCGAGTGTTTCGCCGAAATCAGTTTGCCGGCGTTCGATCCGCAAGGCTTCCTCACGCTCGCGCTGGCGCGCGCGCACGACCGCGTCGTGAGGCTCGGCGACGGCGTGGCGCTCGATCACAAGCCACGAGCCACGTGCGCGGTCTGCCTGGTTCAGGACGGCGGGTCGTTCTGGGCACACGTGGGCGACAGCCGGATCTACCAGCTGCGCGGCGGCTCCGTCGCTACTCGCACGCGCGATCACAGCCACGTCGAGCTGCTGCTGCGCGAAGGGTTGATCGCGGAGAGCGAGATGCGCAGCCACCCGATGCGCAACTTCGTCGAGTGCTGTCTCGGCGGCGACTCGCCGCTGCCCGACATGAGCGTGACGGCCTTCCGAAAGCTCGAGCCCGGCGACGTCCTGCTGGCCTGCACCGACGGCCTATGGTCGGGCGTCGAAGACGGCGACATCGCGAAGGCGACGGTCGATCCGCACGACTCGATGGACCGCATACTGCGCTCGCTCGCCGAAAGGGCCGTGGCGCGCAATTCACCCTACAGCGACAACACGAGCGCGACGGCGGTCCGCTGGCTGGGCCCGTAGCGCCGCGCTCCGCGGCCGAACTGCTAAGCTTCGGGCTCCATCCTCGCGACCCGGAGTCTTCCTATGCGGCCGAGCGGACGCCGCCCCGACGAGTTACGCCGCGTGCAGTTCACGCCCCACTTCACGCGCCACGCCGAGGGCTCGGTGCTCGTCGAGTTCGGCGATACGCGCGTGCTGTGCACGGCGTCCTTCGAGGCGAAGGTGCCGCCGTTCCTGAAGGGCAAGGGCCAGGGCTGGGTCACCGCGGAGTACGGCATGCTGCCGCGCTCGACGCATTCGCGCACGCCGCGGGAGGCGGCCAAGGGTCAACAGAGCGGGCGTACGCTCGAGATTCAACGACTGATCGGGCGCAGCCTGCGAGCCGTAGTGGACCGCAATGCGCTCGGCGAGGGCACGATCACGATCGATTGCGACGTCCTGCAGGCCGACGGCGGCACACGCACCGCGGCCATCACGGGAGGCTACGTGGCGCTGGCGCTGGCGACCGCCAACCTCGTCCGTGCGGGCCGGGTCGCACGCAATCCGATTCACGGGCAGGTCGCCGCGCTCTCCGTCGGCATCGTGAACGGCGTAGCCGTCATCGATCTCGACTACGCGGAGGATTCCGAGGCCGAGACCGACATGAACGTGGTCATGAACGACGCAAAGGGCTTCGTCGAGGTCCAGGGGACGGCCGAGGGGCATGCGCTGCAACGCAGCGAGCTCGACGCGCTGCTCGATCTCGCGAGCCGCGGGATCGACCATTTGCTCGCCGCGCAGGCCGCGGTGCTCGGCAATTGAACCTCCCGCGACGCTGGGTGCTCGCCACCGGCAATCGCGGCAAGGTGGTCGAGCTCGCGGCGCTGCTCGGCGGGTCGGGGCTGACCGTCGAGCTGATTGCGCAGAGCGACCTCAACGTACCCGCGGCGCCGGAACCGGCCCCGACGTTCGTCGAAAACGCGCTCCTGAAGGCGCGCCACGCCGCACGTCTGACGGGACTCCCGGCCATTGCCGACGACTCCGGTCTCGTGGTCGACGCACTTCGTGGCGCGCCCGGCGTACTGTCGGCGCGTTTCGCCGGCCCGGACGCCGACGACCAGGCGAACGTCAACAAGCTGCTCGCGGCGCTTGCGGGCACGCCTGCGTCACAGCGAACGGCGCGCTTCCACTGCGTCTTGGTGGCCTTGCGCCATCCCGACGACGCTGCACCGGAGATCGCGACGGGCGAGTGGTCCGGAGAGATCGCGTTGGCCCCGCGCGGTGAGCACGGTTTCGGCTACGACCCCGTCTTTCTCGACCCCGTGCTCGGCAAGACAGCGGCGGAGCTGGCACCGACCGAGAAGAACCGCGTCAGCCACCGCGGCGCCGCGTTACGCCGACTTGTCGATTTGTTTAAGAAACGGTGACTTGCGGGAGATTTTCACGGCCGCGCGGGCGTTTTATGCACACGGCGCCGCCAGCTCACGGCAAACAGGACCGTTGCGATGCGATCTTAGAACCCGAGTTGTCAAAGCGCGCCTAACATATTGATAAAACTGGGCATGCGGGGTTTGATCGTTTTTTGATCAAAACTGAAGAAATCCTTTGCGACCGCGCTTCGGGCCGCGCTGTGCCCTCGCTCTCCACAGAGTTATTCACAGATTTTGTGGATAAGCCGGGACGCGGTCCCGACGTGCCCCGCGGCTTGTGCTCGGCCCATGAGGGCAGTATCCTCTCGCGCCCGTTCGGAGCCGCGATCATGAAGCCAGAAATCCACCCGAATTACGCCGCCATCAAAGTCGTCTGCAGCTGCGGCAACGAATTCACGACCCGTTCCACGCTGGGCCAGGATCTGCACGTCGAAGTGTGCTCGTCGTGCCATCCGTTCTACACGGGCAGGCAGAAGATCGTCGACAGCGGCGGCCGCGTCGACAAATTCCGTCGCCGCTACAGCAAGTCCGCGGCCAACTGAGCCGTTCTCAACGCTCGACCGGGTCGAGCAGCGCAATGACCGCTGCTCGTGACGCGCGCCGCATCGGGCGCCCGTCGATGGGACTCTGGGGCGCGTGATGTGAGCCGCGCTCCGGGAAGACCATGATCTGAATTTCCTCGTCTTCGAGCGTGAGCTCGAACCCCGGTATCTGCGGGCTGTCGTCGGGGCCGAACCGATACCGGCGCTGACTGTCGTGAAGACGGCGGCCTATCGCTTCGAGCGTAGCCGCCACGAGCTCGGGTGAGTCCGAGAACACGTGCAGCTCGATGGCGGAATTGATGGTCGCCGTGCCATCGAGCACCGCCCCCACGAGCTTCGGCCGAAACTGCTCGAGCTGCCCCATGATGTCGGTTGCCAGACGGCGCATCTTCGCGATACGTGCATCGTGCACATCGGGCTCGAACAGACGCAGTCTCGCGACGAGCCGCTGTTGGACCAGCGCGTTGCTCGGCAACGCGGCGCGCGGGCTCAACCCCAACCGTTCGGCGGCCTTGCGTTTCGCGAGCGCGAAATCGCGGATGCCGTGCTCCGCCATGACGCGCGCGGCTTCGTCGGCAACCTGGTCCAGTAGCTCGGCCGGCAACACCCGCCCACGATCGCCCATGCGCGCCTTACCTGTTCAATCCTTCAGAAGATCGGCTCGCCGGACCGCGAGGGCGTGACTCCGGGGCCGGGCGCGTTGAACGGGCTGGCCGCGGAGTCCGGCTCGCGATCCGGCACATTGTCGATGTCGAATTTCTCGAAAATGCTGTTGGGCGCACCGTCGCCGGCGATCAAGCCGCTGGTCGGATTGATGCGGTATTCCACGATCCCGGGGGGTCTCGGCAACATGTGCTCTGTCTTGCCCGTGAGGGCGGCGCGCATGTACGCGATCCACATCGGGATCGCAGTGAAGCCGCCCTGTTCGTTGGCACCGAGCGGGCGATCCTGATCGAAACCCACCCATGCCGCCGCGACGACATCGGCGTTGAAACCCACGAACCACGTATCGCGGCCGTCGTTCGTCGTTCCGGTCTTGCCGGCGAGGTCACCCCGCTTCAGCTCGATGCGCGCGCGTTCGCCGGTACCGGCACGCACGACGTCCTGCAACATGTCGGTCATGAGATAGGCGTTCTGAGGCGAGATCACGCGCGGTGCGGCCAGCTGAGCCGGGTACAGCTCTGTGATATCGCCGACCAGAGCCGGAGTGGCGGGCTCGACCGCGGGCGGGGGGGTTGGAGGCGGCGTGTTGCACTCCGGGCAGATGTGAGGCTCGGCGGCGTAGATCAGCTCGCCATTGGCCAGCGCGACACGATCGATGAAGTACGGATTGACCCGATACCCGCCGTTCGCGAACACGGCATAGCCCGCCGCGAGGTCGACCGGCGCCACGCCGCCGGCGCCGAGCGCAAGCGACAGATTCTCTGGCACGGCCGTAGCGTCGAAGCCGAAGCGGCGCACGTGCTCGACCGCCGTCGGGACGCCCACGCGCTGCAACAGACGAATGGAGACCGCGTTCATCGACTCGCGCAGCGCGACGCGCAAACGAACGTCCCCGTGATACTTCCCGCCGAAATTCTCGGGTTTCCAGACGCGCTCAAGCGCAGGCTGATAGCCCACGTCGGGCGGCGCGTCGGTGACGATGGTCGCCGGCGTGAACCCGTGGTCGAGCCCCGCGGAGTACACAAACGGCTTGAACGAGGAACCCGGCTGGCGCCGCGACTGCGTGGCCCGATTGAAGTTGTTCAGGAAGAAGTCGAACCCGCCGTTCAGCGCCACGATCGCACCATCGAATGGGTCAATCGACACGAACGCGCCTTGAACCTCGGGAATCTGCGCTAAACGCCACCGATCGTTCGCGATCTTGCGGAATCGCACGATATCGCCCGGATGCAACACCTGCGCGACGGTCGTGGGCTTGGCGCCGACGCTGTCGTCGGTCACGAATGGCGCGGCCCACGATACGGCGTCGAAGTCGATGGTCTGCTCGCCCCGCGCCGCGAAGTAGACGCGCGCGCTGGTGTCATCGGCGTGCAACACGACGCCGGCTTCATAGTCCAGCAGCGTCGGGTAGTCCTCGAGCAGCGCGCGGAGCCGCTCCGGATCCGCCAGCGCACTGCCAAGCGGCCGATCCGCGCCGCCCGGCGCGGGAGGCGGCAGCTCCACATGCGCCAGCGGCCCGCGGTAGCCGTGCCGCTCGTCGTAGGCCATCAGCGTGTCGTGGATGGCCCGGTTCGAGGCCATTTGCAGCCGGCTGTCGATCGTCGTCGTGACTTTGAGGCCCGCGGTGTAGGCCGCGGGCCCGAAGCGCCGGATCATCTCCGCTCGCACCATCTCCGCGACATACGGCGCGCTGACCTGATTCGGCGAGGTGAACCGTCGCGCGACGACCGGCTCGGCCATCGCCGTCTGATACTGCTGCTCGTCGATCGCACCGGTCTCGAGCATTCGGCGCAGCACATAGCTGCGGCGCGCGGCGGCGCGCTCGGGGCTCGCGATGGGGTTCAAATCCGCGGGCCGCTGCGGAATTCCGGCCAGAATTGCGACCTCCGAGACCGTGAGCTCCGCGAGGTCCTTGCCGAAATACGTGCGCGCCGCCGTCGCCACGCCGTAGGAACGCTGGCCAAAGAAATAGGTGTTCAGGTAGAGCTCGAGGATCTCCTGCTTCGTGAACTCGCGCTCGATGCGAAACGCGAGGATCCATTCCTTGAACTTCTGTACGAACCGCTGCAGACCCGAGCTCAGACCCGAGCGCTGCAGCACGTTCAGGGTTCGGGTGACCTGCTGCGTGATCGTGCTGCCGCCGACCGTGGTTCCGCTGGGGCTGAGCTCGTTCAGCAGCCCCCGGATCACGCCGCGATAGTCGACGCCGGGGTGCTCGAAGAAATGCTCGTCCTCGGCCGCCAGAATCGCTTTGATGAGCAGGGGAGGAATGTCTTCGTAGGCGACCGGCGTCCTCTTCATCTCGCCGAATTCGGCGAGCAGGCGACCATCCCGGCTATAGACCTGAAGCGGTACCTGGATCCTGATGTCGCGAAGCTCTTCCGCCCGGGGCAGGCTCGGCGCGACGTAGTAGTAGCCACCGACGAACACCGCGACGAGCGCCAGGATCATGGCCGCGAACGCGCTCGAAATTGTGAGCAGAATCTTGATGTAAGGCTTCATTGTCGAAGTTGGATTCCATGCCCTTGCCAGGCATCGGGGCTTTGTGCATAGTCGCCGCCGTCAGGGCAAACCCATCGAAAGGTGGGGACGCAAAGCCTCCGGTCTACAGGCGCGGCGACCACCGTCGCACCAAGGATAGCGGGGCTGCCGAAGCAGTTGAACATCGAGCACCCGTCGACGGGCTCATCGCCGCTTCGCCAGCTTACTCCTCCGCCTACCCACCGGAATGCGACCGCGTCCCAGCCGGCGGGGAATCCGGTCATCTCCGGTACTTTCTCCGACAGCGGGTCTGCCCCGACAGGGCTAACCTCGATGCGCGGATCGAGAGAGCCATCACACCGGTGGGAATCCGCGGTGGGTTATAGTTAAATTGGGTAGTTGAAGGCACGTATAGGATTCTAACCCAACCTCTCGTGTTGGAAAGGAAAAGCTGTGTTTGCGACCCGTCGGAAGGGATCCTTGATCGGCCTCGACATCACGACCTCGTCGGTCAAGCTCATCGAGCTCGTGCAGAGCGGGCGTGGCTATCGCGTCGAGTCGTATGCGGCCGAGGCGATGCCGCCGAATGCCATCAACGAAAAGGCGATCGTCGACGCGGATGCCGTGGGCGAAGCCATCCGCCGGGCCCACAAACGCGCCGGCACGAAGACCCGCGATGCCGCCGTGGCCATCAGCGGCGACGCGGCGATCACGAAAGTCATCCAGATGCCGAAGAACCTCGGCGCGAACGAGCTCGAGGGCCAGGTCGAGCTGCAGGCGGACCAATACATCCCGTTCCCGATGGAAGAAGTCAGCTTCGACTTCGAGGTCATCGGCGACAGCGAGCGTGATCCCGACATGGTGGACGTGCTGCTCGTCGCCACGCGCACGGAGAACGTCGAGCAACGCCAGGTCGCAGTGGAGGCCGCCGGCCTGCACGCACGCGTCGTCGACGTCGAATCGTTTGCGGTCGAGAACGGTTGCCGGCTCATGACCCATCAGATGCCGGACGGCGGCGCGGACAAGTTCGTCGCCATCTGCGATTTCGGCGCCAGCACGACGACGTTCAGCGTGCTGAAGGACCTGAAGGTCATCTACACGCGCGACTTCGCTTTCGGCGGCCAGCAGCTGACCGAAGAAATCATGCGGACCTATGGCCTCAGCATGGAGGACGCGGGCCGCGCCAAGAAAGAGGGCGGGCTGCCGAGCAACTACCAGCCCGAAGTGCTGGACGCGTTCATCGACGACATGTCGCAGCAGGTCAGCCGGTCGCTGCAATTCTTCCTCGCGTCCGGCAGCGGTCGCGAGCAGCCCGATCAGATCCTGGTGTGTGGCGGCTGTGCCAACATCCCGGGCGTCGCCGACGTCATCGGCAGCCGAGTCGGCATTCCGACCGCAGTGGGCGATCCGCTCGGACAGATGAAGATTTCCGGTCGCGCCAAGTCCCAGGGTGTCGATCGTGACGCCACCGCACTGCTCACCGCATGTGGGCTCGCGCTGAGGAGCTTCGACTAAGATGCCGAGAATCAACCTACTCCCCTGGCGTGCAGAGTTACGCCAGAAGCGGAAGCAAGAGTTCTTCGTAGCGCTGCTCGGTGCCGTCATCGTCGGCGCCGCGCTCGTGTACCTCTCGAAGCTCACCGTGCAGGGCTGGACGACTGCCCAGCGAGGTCGCAACGAGATCCTGCGCAGCGAGATCGCGGTGCTCGACAAGCAGATCGCCGAGATCAAGGGCCTCGAGAGTCAGCGTGAGCGGCTGCTGGCCCGCATGCGCGTCATCGATCAGCTCCAGCGCTCGCGTCCCGAGGTCGTGCATCTGTTCGACGAGATCGTGAAGACCGTGCCGGAGGGCGTGAGCCTGACCGACGTCGTTCAACAGGGCGGACGCATCGAGCTACGCGGCCTCGCGCAATCGAGCACGCGCGTGTCCGCGCTCATGCGCAACATCGACGGCTCGCAGTGGCTGAAGGACCCGAGCCTCGACGTCGTCGAAACGGTTGCGGCGGGCAATGACAAGGAATCGAAGTTCAAAGTCTTCGCACAGCAGGTCCCCATGGCGGGCTCCGAGGAAAGCCAGGAGACGTCGAAATGAGCATCGTCGACGATCTGCGCGCACTGGACATGAACGACCCGGGCCGCTGGCCCCTGCCGATTCGCCTGGTCGCGGTCGGCCTCGCGTTCGTCGCCGTGCTCGCATTCGGCATCTATATGTTCGTGATCCAGGACGAGAAGCCTTTGCTGGATCGCGCCAAGCAGGAAGAGTCCGAGCTGCGGACGACATTCGAGGATCGGCAGCGCAAGGCCGCCAACTTCGACGCCTATCGTACGCAGCTGGCGGAGATCGAGCGTGATTTCGGCGCCATGCTGCGACAGCTGCCCGGCAAGACGGAAGTGCCGAGCCTGCTGACCGATATCGCGCAGACCGCACTCGGTGCCGGTCTCGAGGAGCAGCTGTTCCAGCCGACGGGCGAGATCCAGAAAGACTTCTATGCGGAGCAGCCGATCAAGCTGCGCTACTCCGGCAGCTATCACGAGCTCGGCAATTTTGTGAGCGGCATCGCTGCGCTGCCGCGCATCGTGACTTTACATGACATCAGCATCCATCACGACGACAAGAAGCCGGTGGACGAGCTGACGTTCGACGTCACGGCGAAGACTTATCGCTACCTGGATGAGGAAGCGGCCGGAGGAGCGGGGAAGTAGATGGCAACGCGTAGCAGACTGTTGACGCGTTCGCTCGCCGCGGCTGTAGCCGCCGCGAGCCTGAGCGCTTGTGGCGGCGCAAACGACGACCTGCGCGCCTACATCGATCAGGTCAAGGCACGGCCGGGCGGCCGCATCGAGCCGCTGCCGCAGGTTCAGCCGGCCCCGACCTTCGTCTATGAAGCCGGTTCGCGGCGTTCGCCGTTCGTTCCGGACGCTCCGCAGCGCCGGCCGCGTAGCGGCCCGAACGCCGTCGAGGGCCCGGATCAGAACCGGCCGCGCGAGTTCCTCGAGCAGTTCCCGCTCGACACCTTGAAGATGGTCGGCACGCTATCCGACCGCCGGGCGAGCTTCGGGCTCGTTCAGACGAACGATGGGCTCGTGCATCGGGTCACCGTAGGCAACCACATGGGGCAGAACTACGGCCGCATCGTTTCGATTTCGGATTCGAAGATTCAATTGGTCGAGATCATCCCGGATGGTCTCGGCGGGTTCCTGGAGCGGCCCGCGGCTATTGCACTGGCCGATTGAAGCGCAGGGGAGCTAGTAGGGAGTGAACAGCATGTATACGTCAGCGCCCGCTCGTCGCGGGATGGTTTCAGCGTGGCTCGGTCGGGTCGCGGGCCTCGTCTGGATCCTCGCGATCGGACTGTCGGCCGCCACTGCGCACGCCCAGGGTGAAGGTGCCCTGCGCCTCGAGGCGATCGATGTGCAGCCACTGCCCGGACAACAGGTCGAGCTCAAGCTCAAGCTGAACGGCCCCGCGCCGCAGCCGATGAGCTTCACGATCGAGAACCCGGCACGCATCTCGCTCGATCTGCCGAACACCACGCTCGGCCTCTCCTCGCGTCGGCAGGAGGCCAACGTCGGCCCGCTGACGACGATCCTGACCGCCGAGGCCAGCGGCCGTACGCGTGTCGTGCTCAATCTGAATCAGATGGTGCCTTACGAGACGCGCGTCGAAGGCGACAGCGTGTACGTCAGGATCGGCCAGGCGCCCGGCGCCGCCGCCGCGCCGTCGTTCGCTGCTCAGCCCGCCCCGAGCCCCCGCGCCGGCGCGAGCGCCCCGGCGAGCCCCGCGGCCGCGACCGAGCGCACCATCCGCAGCATCGATTTCCGCCGCGGCGCCAACGGCGCAGGCCAGATCGTCGTGGATCTCAGCGATCCGCGCACGACGGTCGACGTTCGCCAGGAAGGCGGCCGCATCGTCGTCGACTTCCAGAATACGAGCCTGCCGCAGGAACTGATGCGTCGGCTCGACGTCACGGACTTCGCGACGCCCGTGTTCACGATCGACGCGTTGCGCGCCAACCGCGACACGCGGCTGGTCGTCACGTCGGCCGCCGAGTACGACCAGCTCGCGTACCAGTCCGACAACATCTTCACGCTCGAGCTCAAACCGCCGGTACAGAAGAAGGCCGCTGCGACCCCGGGCGTCTACGACGAGAAGCGCGAGTACACGGGTGAGCGTCTGACCCTGAACTTCCAGGATCTCGAGACCCGTGCCGTGCTGCAGCTGATCGCGGATTTCAGCGGGCTCAACATCGTCGTCAGCGACACCGTGATGGGCAGTGTCACGCTGCGCCTGCAGAACGTGCCGTGGGACCAGGCCCTCGACATCGTCATGACCACGAAGGGTCTCGACATGCGGCGCAACGGCAACGTGATCATCGTGGCGCCGGCCGAGGAGATCGCCGCGCGCGAGCAGAAGGCTCTCGAGGCGGTCAAGGCGCTCGAGACACTCGAGCCGCTGCGCTCCGAGTTCATCCAGGTCAACTATGCGAAGGCCAGCGAGCTCGCGAACCTCATGAAGGGCACCGGCGGCAAGTCGCTGTTGTCCGCACGGGGCAGCGTCGCGATCGACGCTCGGACGAACACGCTGCTGGTCAGCGATACCGCGTCGAGCCTCGAGAACATTCGCCGGCTCGTCACCACGCTGGACATCCCGGTGCGCCAGGTCACGATCGAGACCCGCGTGGTCATCGTCAACGACGACTACAGCCGTCAGCTCGGCGTGCGCTTCGGCACGAACGTGGTCAAAGACCGCAACAACGGCAGCGGCCTGATGTCGATGACCGGTAACGGCACCGGCTCGGACACGATCGTGAACTCCGGTATCACCAACATCAACACCAACGGCAACGCCTTCCCGGTCACGCTGCCGCCGATCGCCAACCGTTACAACGTGAACCTGCCGGTCGCGAGTCCGGCCGGCTCCGTGGCGCTCGCGATCTTGGACAAGGACTACCTCGTGGACCTCGAGCTGACGGCCCTGCAGGCCGAAGGCGAAGGCCGCGTCGTATCCACGCCGCGCATCGTCGCGACGAACCAGCGCGAGGCGCGCATCCTGCAGGGTACGGAGATCCCGTACCAGGAGTCGGCATCGAGCGGCGCCACGACCGTGCAGTTCAAGCAGGCCGTGCTGAGCCTCACCGTCACTCCGCAGATCACGCCCGACGACCGCATCATCATGGATCTGAAGATCACGAAGGACTCGGTCGGCCAGGTAGTGGCGACTGCCACGGGCGGCCAGGTGCCGAGCATCGACAAGAAAGAGCTCGCCACGCAGGTCGTCGTGAACGACGGCGAAACGGTCGTGCTCGGCGGTGTCTACGAGACGGAGCTGCGCAATACCGTGAACAAGGTGCCCGTGCTCGGCGACATCCCGGGCTTGGGCTACCTGTTCCGCAACAAGAGCAAGATCGACAACAACAAGGAACTGCTGATTTTCGTCACACCGAAGATCTTGCGCGATGGAGCGCGAGTCAACTAGCGCGGGGAAAGGGACGTCTGCGGACGGGTTGCGCAAAGCTTAAAGGATCAGGGATATGCATAAGCTGAGGATCTTCCTGTTGGTCGCCATGACCGCGTTGCTCGCGGCCTGCGGCGGCGGTGGCGACAACACGATTGTGGGTCCGCCGGGCGGCGGCAGCAGTGCCACGGTTGCCACACTGTCGCTGCTGACGTCGAGCCCCCAGATCCCGTCGGATGGCGCGACACCCGTGACCATCACAGCGCTCGTGCGTGACAGCAACAACAACGTTACCGCCGACGTGCCGGTCACGTTTCAGTCGAGCTCGGGCGCGCTGTCCGTATCGCAGCCGGCGAAAACGGATGCGAACGGCGCCCTGACGGCCACGTTGAACACGGCCGGCGACCCAACGAACCGGGCGATCACGGTCACGGCGACCGCCGGAACCAACATACAGGGCAGCGTCACCGTCAACGTGATCGGCACGGCGCTGGCGATCACCGGCCCGTCGAGCCTCCCGCTCGGCAGCTCGGGCAGCTACACCGTGGTGCTGACCAATGCGGCGGGCGCGGGCATCGGCAACCAGGACATCACCATTCAGTCCTCCAAGGCCAACGGTCTGTCGGCCACTCACCTGACGACGGACTCGAAGGGCGGCGCGGCGTTCACGCTGAACGCGACCAACGGCGGGACCGATACGGTAACGGCGACGGCGCTCGGCATTTCCGCGACGCAGTCCGTTTCCGTCTCGGCAGATTCGTTCAAATTCACTTCGCCCGCACCAAACACCGAAGTGACACTGGGCTCCAACGTCGTCGTCACGGTGCAGTGGCAGCAGAACGGCGTGGGCGTCGCCAACCAGGCGATCAGTTTCTCGACGACACGCGGCACGCTGAGCGCTGGCACGGCCAACACCGATGCCAGCGGCAGCGCAACCGTCACCGTGGCGGCCAATAACGCCGGTCCGGCCGTGCTCACGGCGACGACGCCGAGCGGCACCAGCGTGCAGTTGCCGATCGAATTCGTCGCGACCACGCCCGCCACGATCGACCTGCAGGCCGACCCTTTCACGGTGGCGACCAATGGCCAGAGCACCATCACCGCGATCGTGCGGGACGCGGCCGGTAACCTCGTCAAGAACCAGTTCGTGAACTTCGTGCTGACCGATACGACGGGCGGCTCCCTGTCCGTCGCGCAGGCGAAGACGAACAGCCAGGGTCGTGCGCAGACGTTCTATAACGCGAGCAGCACGACGAGCCGCGTGGACGGCGTGCGCATCGACGCCACGGTTCAGGGGACAGCGGTCACCGACTTCGTCGCGCTGACGGTCGCGCAACGGCAGGTCTTCATCAGCATCGGCACGGGCAACACCATACTGTCGCCGAACGACACGCAGTATCAGGATCCGTGGGTCATCCAAGTCACGGACGCACAAGGCAACGGCGTGAACCAGGTCAACGTCGACTTCAGCGTGCTGTCGCGCCGCTACTGGGACGGTACCCGGGTCTGGGACGGCAGCCTTTGGCAAACCCGGCCGGGTGCCGAGGCGTTGCCCATCGACGGTTGCCCCGACGAGGACCTGAACCGCAACGGCGTGCTGGATCCGGGAGAGGACTTGAACAACAACGGCCGGATCGAAGCAGGGAACGTCGCAACCGCGGCGGCCCACACGACGGGCGGCAACAAGGTCACGACGGACAGCAATGGCTTCGCTTTCGTCGACGTGTTCTACGCCAAGCAGTACGCGTATTGGCTCGAGGTCACGCTCGAAGTTCGCGCGTCCGTCCAGGGCACCGAGTTCTCGGAACGCGCGACGTTCCGACTGCCGGGCGCAGCCGATGACTTCAACAACGAGAAGAAGGCGCCGCCCGGCTTGCAGAGCCCGTTCGGCACGGACGGCCTGTGTCAGACGCCGCCTCCGCCGGACGGTCCGTAAACGCACCACCGGCGGACCCCGAGTCCTCCGGTTTCGGTAACCAGGAAAAGGCCAGCCTTGCGCTGGCCTTTTTCTTTGCGCTCATGCGTCGAGTACGCGTCTGCGACTACACTTGGCGCCGTGAACCCCAAGCCACGCAACATCTATCTCGTGGGTCCGATGGGCTCCGGCAAGACCGCCGTCGGCCGGCGCCTGGCCACGCTCCTCGACAAGCGCTTCGTCGACAGTGACGCCGAGATCGAGAAGCGTACCGGGGTCGACGTCCGCTACATCTTCGAGAAGGAAGGCGAGGCCCGCTTCCGCGAGCGCGAGCGCGAGGTCATAGCCGAGCTCACCGGTCTCGAGGATGTCGTGGTGGCCACCGGCGGCGGCGCCATCCTCGATCCCGCCAACCGCGAACGGCTGGCCGCGACGGGCACGGTCGTCTACCTCGAGACCAGCGTCGAGGCGCTCGTGCAGCGCACGCGCTCGAACAAGACGCGGCCGCTGCTCATGAACGACGACCCGCGGGCCGTGCTCGAGCATCTGATGCTGACGCGACGCCCTCTCTACGAGGAGGTGGCCGACTTCAGGGTCGAGACCACGGGCAGGACCGTCCGCGCCGTCGCCTCGGACATTCGCGAGCGGCTCGTCGCAGCCGGTTGAGCGCGTTGCAAAAACCGGCCCCGCCTGAGAATCTTCGCCGCGTGGAAACGATCACCGTCGCCCTGGGCGACCGCAGCTACCCCATTCACATCGGCCCGGGCCTGCTCGACGACTCCAACCTCTACGGTGCGTCGGCCCGGCAGATGCTGATCGTCACGAACGAGATCGTGGCACCGCTCTACCTCGACCGCGTCGTCGCGGCGCTGCGCGGCCGGCAGGTCGAGACGCTCGTGCTGCCCGACGGCGAGCGCTACAAGACGCTCGCCACGTTCGGCACCGTGCTCGATCGGCTGATCGACGCGAATTTCCACCGCGACTCCTGCCTCGTCGCGCTCGGCGGCGGCGTGGTGGGCGACCTGACGGGCTACGCGGCGGCCAGCTTCCAGCGCGGTGTCGACTTCGTGCAGATCCCGACCACGCTGCTGGCGCAGGTCGATTCGTCGGTCGGCGGCAAGACCGCCGTGAATCATCCGCGGGCGAAGAACATGATCGGCGCCTTCCACCAGCCGATCGCCGTTCTGGCCGACACGGATACGCTGAAGACGCTCCCGACGCGCGAGCTGTCGGCCGGCCTCGCCGAAGTCATCAAGTACGGCGTGATCGTCGACGCGCCGTTCTTCGCCTGGCTCGAGCAGCACATGGACGCCCTGCGCGCACTCGACGGCAAGGCGCTCGCGCACGCGATCCGCCGCAGCTGCGAGATCAAGGCGCAGATCGTGGCCGAGGACGAGCGCGAGCACGGCCGACGCGCGCTGCTGAACCTCGGCCACACGTTCGGCCATGCGCTCGAGGCCCTCGGCAACTACGAGCGCTGGCTGCACGGCGAAGCCGTGGCCATCGGCACGGTGCTCGCCGCACGCACGTCGCAGGCGCTCGGCTGGATCGACGCGGCCACCTGCGAGCGCATCGAGAAACTGCTCGCGCTGGCCGGCCTGCCGACGCACGCGAGCGGCATCGATCCCGACGCGCTGCTCGCAGGCATGCGCGGCGACAAGAAGGCCGACAAGGCGGGACTGAAGCTCATCCTGATCAAGGCGCTCGGCGACGCGACCGTCACCCGAGCGCCGCCCGAAGCGACGCTGCGCGCGGTGCTGGCAGAGCAGCTCGCGTGAGCGAAGCGCGCAACGAGCTCGCACCGTACGCCGCCCTCGTCTCGACGTCGCGCGGCCGCCGTTACCCCGAGCCGCCGCCGGCGCTGCGCACGGAGTTCCAGCGCGACCGCGACCGCATCATCCACGCCACGGCGTTCCGGCGCCTCGTCTACAAGACGCAGGTCTTCGTGAACTACGAGGGCGACCTGTACCGGACACGCCTCACGCACTCGCTGGAAGTGGCGCAGATCGCGCGCACGGTCGCGCGCGCCTTGCAGCTCAACGAGGATCTGGTCGAAGCGATCAGCCTCGCGCACGATCTCGGCCACACGCCGTTCGGCCACGCGGGCCAGGACGCGCTGAACGACTGCATGCGCGAGTATGGCGGCTTCGAGCACAACCTCCAGTCGCTGCGCGTGGTCGATCAGCTCGAGGATCGCTACGCCAGCTTCCCGGGGCTCAACCTCACGTTCGAGACGCGAGAAGGGATACTCAAGCACTGCTCCCTGAAGCACGCGCGCGATCTCGGCGACGTGGGCCGGCGCTTCCTCGAGCGGCGCCAGCCCGGGCTCGAGGCACAGCTCGCGAACATCGCGGACGAGATCGCCTACAACAATCACGATGTCGACGACGGCCTGCGCTCGGGGCTGATCACGCTCGAGCAGCTGTCCTCGCTGCCGTTCTTCGCCGAGCACCTGCACTGGGTCGACCGGGAATTTCCGGGCCAGAAGCCGCAGCGGCGCGGCAGCGAAACGGTCCGCCGCATGATCGGCGAGCTCGTGGCCGACCTGGTCCGCACGAGCGCGGTGGCCATCGCGGAAGCCGGTCCGCAGCACATCGACGACGTCCGCGCCCTGCCCCACCCCCTGATCCGGTTCAGTCAGCCGCTGCACGAAGCGCAGCAGGCACTGAAGCGCTTCCTGCGCGACTCGCTCTACAGCCACCCGCGCGTGCGGCAGATGACGCAGCAGGCCCGGGACACCGTGCAGTTCCTGTTCGAGCAGCTCATGGCCGACTTCGACCGGATGCCCGAGGAGCATGCCGACCGCGCGCGCGCCGCCGCCCGGCAAGCGGGGACGGCGGGCGCAGCGCGCGTGGTGGCTGACTACGTGGCCGGCATGACGGACCGCTTCGCACTGCAGACCCGCGACGCGCTGCGCGCGAAGGCCTAGCCACGGCGCGCGTCTGCTAGAATGCCGCGCGTGTCCGCCGTCGCCACCCAACCCGCCCGCAATATCGCCGCGCGCGAACGCCTGATCTTCGCGCTCGACGTGCCGGACCTCGCCGGTGCCAAGAAGCTCGTCACGCGGCTCGCCGATACCGTCGTCTTCTACAAGATCGGTCTCGAGCTCGCGACGTCGCCGCACTACTTCGAGCTGCTGCGCTGGCTCGTCGATCACGACAAGAAGGTCTTCACGGACCTCAAGCTGTACGACATCCCGGCCACCGTCGGGGCAGCCGTGCGCCAGCTCAGCAGAACCGGTGCGTCGTTCCTGACCGTGCACGGCGACCGCGCGATTATGGCCGCGGCGGGCGCGGAGAAGGGTGACCACCTGAAGATACTGGCCGTCACCGTGCTGACCAGCATCGCGCAGCAGGACCTCGCCGACATGGGCGTGGGCCTCTCGGTCGAAGAGCTCGTGCTGCTGCGCGCGCGCCAGGCGGTCGCGGCCAACTGCGACGGCGTGATCGCGTCGGGTCTCGAAGCCGCGGGGCTGCGCCAAGCCCTCGGCGCGGGCCCGCTGATCGTGACGCCGGGCATCCGCCCGGCCGACTCCGCGCGCAACGACGACCAGCGCCGCGTCGTGACGCCGACGCTGGCGTTTCAGGCGGGCGCCGACTACATCGTGGTCGGCCGGCCGATTCGCGACGCCGCCGACCCGTACCAAGCCGCCGCGGCCATCCAGACCGAGATCGCCGCCGTTTTTGGATGAACGGCGGCCCGCCCGCGCCGACGCCGGCTCCGGATCAGAAGCTCGTCCGCCGCCTGCGGCGCATGCGCGCCACGGCCACGGTGCTGCTCGCGATCATGGCCGTCGTGTTCGCTGCCACGACGTGGTGGCTGCCGAAGGGCGGCTGGGCCGGCGCCGCGCGCGCGTTCGCGGAAGCCGCGCTGATCGGCGGCCTCGCAGACTGGTTCGCGGTGGTCGCGCTGTTCCGCCGCCCGCTTGGGCTGCCGATCCCGCACACCGCGATCATCCCGGCCCGCAAGAACGACATCGGCCGCGCGCTCGCGCGCTTCATCAGCGACCACTTCCTCGTGCGCGAGGCCATCGAGCGGCGGCTCGAGCGCAGCGATCTGGCCGGACGGCTCGGCGCCTGGCTCGACGACGACGCCACGTCGAAGCGTGTGGGCCGCGATCTGTGCGCGGCACTCGACTGGGCGCTGCGCTCGAGCGGCGGGGGCGAGCTGCGGGGCGCGCTCGGCGGCAGCCTGCGTCGCGCATTCGACGCCGTGCCCGTGAATCGGGCGGCGGGTACGCTGCTCGAGGTGCTGACCGGCGGCAGCCGCATGCAGGCGCTGATCGACCAGATAGTGCAGTTCGCCCGCGCCCAGCTCGACCAGAACCGCGCCGCCATCCGCGCGCGCATCCACGAGCAGAGCCCGTGGTGGCTGCCGAAGTTCGTCGACGAGGAGATCTACGACAAGCTCGTGGGCGAGATCGAGCAGCTGCTGCGCGCGATCGCGGAGGACCCAGCCCACCCGGCACGCGCCGACATCCGCGCGCAGATCGTCGCGCTGCGGCACACGCTGGCCGTCGATCCGTCGCTCGCGGCCAGGAGCCGGGCGCTGCAACAGGAGCTGATCGCGCATCCGGCCGTGCGCGGCTATGCCGAGGATCTGTGGCGCGAGCTCGCGGACGAGCTGCACGCCGCGCTCGCGGACCCGGCCTCGACGCTCTCCCTCGGCATCATGCGTGAGCTGCGCAAGCTCGGCGCGGCATTGCACAGCGACGCCGAGGCCGCGGCGCGGCTGAACGGGTGGCTGCGTCAGGCGCTCGTGTACGTCGTCGAGAACTACCGCGATCCGCTGGCGGAGGTGGTGTCGGGCACGATCGAGAGCTGGGACCCCCGCGCCACGGCGCGCCGCATCGAGCTGCACATCGGCACGGACCTGCAATACATCCGCATCAACGGCACGCTGGTCGGCGGGCTCGTGGGTCTTGCGATCTACCTCGGCGCGGGGCTCGGCGCCTGAGCGTCCGCGCGCTCCTTCAGGGCGCGGCGCAACACCTTGCCGACGTTGGACTTCGGCAGCTCGTTCACGAACTCGACGTGCTTCGGCCGCTTGTAGCCGGTCAGGTTCACGCGCGCGTGCGCCAGCACGTCGGCCTCGGTCAGCTTCGGGTCCTTGCGCACGACGAACAGCTTCACGGCCTCGCCCGACTGCTCGTCGGGCACGCCGATGGCCGCGGCCTCGAGCACGCCGGCCTGCTGCGTCGCGACGTCCTCGACCTCGTTCGGGTACACCTTGAAGCCCGAGACGACGATGACGTCCTTCTTGCGATCCTCGATGAACACGTAGCCGGCCGCGTTCATGCGCCCGACGTCGCCCGTGCGCAGCCAGCCGTCGCCGAACAGCACGCGCGCGGTCTCGTCGGGCCGCTGCCAGTAGCCAGCCATGACCTGCGGACCGCGCACGCAGATCTCGCCGACCTCGTCGGTGCCGAGACGCACGTCGTGCTCGTCGAAGATGCCGACGTCGGTCGATGGAAACGGTACACCCACGGAGCCGTCGAAATCCCTGCGGTCGAGCGGATTGCCGCACACGATCGGCGAGGCCTCGGTCAGCCCGTACCCCTGCGCGATCGGCACGCCGGTCACGGCCTGCCAGCGCGTCGCCACGTCGCGCTGCACGGCCATGCCACCGCCCATCGATACCCGCAGCGCCGAGAAATCGAGTGTCTCGAAACCCTTGGCGTGCAATAGCGCGTTGTACAGCGTGTTCACGCCCGTCATGAACGCGAACGGCTTACGCCTGAGCTCGCCGATCAGCGAATGCAGGTCGCGCGGATCGGTGATCAGCAGGTTGTGGCCGCCGAGCTCGATGAAGCACAGCAGATTCGCCGTCAGCGAGTACACGTGATACAGCGGCAGCGGCGTCACGACGACGCCCGCGTGCGGCGTGAAGAACGGCCGCGCCCATGCCGCGGCCTGCAGGGTGTTCGCCACCATGTTGCGCTGCGTCAGCATCGCACCCTTGGCGAGGCCCGTGGTGCCGCCGGTGTACTGCAGGAACGCGAGGTCGCGGCCGCCGATCTGCGGGCGGCGGTACGGGAGCCGCGCGCCCTGCGCGAGCGCGGTGCGATACGCCACCGCGCCATCGATGAAGTACGGGCGCACGAGCCCTCGCACGTAGCGCACGAAGAAATTCACGAGCCAGCGCTTCGGGGCCGGGCAGTGATCGCCGAGACGGCTCACGATCACGGCGCTCAGCGCGGTGTTCGGCAACGCATGCGCGACGGTGTGGGCGAAGTTCTCGAGCACCACGATGGCCTTCGCGCCGCTGTCGGCGAGCTGATGCTCGAGCTCCGGCACGGTGTACATCGGGTTCACGTTCACGGCCACGAAGCCCGCGCGCAGCAGCCCCGCGAGCGCCACGACGTACTGCAGAGTGTTCGGCAGCATGATCGCCACGCGGTCACCGGCCTTTAGTCCCGGCAGCGACTGCAGGTACGCGGCGAAGGCCCGGCTCTGTCGCTCGACGTCGGCAAACGTGAGCGTCGTGCCGAGATTCTCGAAGGCGGGCCGGTCGGCGAAGCGCTCGAAGCTCGCCTCGAGCAGCGCGACGAGCGACGGGTACGTGTCCGGATCGATCTCCTCCGGCACCCCCCGCGTGTAGGCGCTGAGCCAGGGCTTAGCGGTCATCACGCTTCGCGAGCAAGGGGCCGAGGGCGCGCCAGATGCTGGCGAATACGATCTTCTGGCCGGCGGCGTTCGGGTGGATGCCATCGCTTTGCATGAGCTCGGGCTTCAACGCCACGTCGGCCAGCGCGAGGTCCACGAGCGTCGCGCCGAAGCGCTGCGCGAGATCCGGATACACTGCCGCCATGGCGCTCGTGTACGCGGGACCGTAGTTCGGCGGGATCTGCACGGCCGCAAGGGCAACACGCGCCCCTGCCCGCTGACTCTGCTCGATCATCTTCGCGAGATTGTCGCGCAGCGCATCGATCGGCTGCCCGCGCAGCCCGTCGTTACCGCCGAGCTCGATGACGATGAGGGACGGCGAATGCGCGGCGAGCAGCCTCGGAAGACGCGACAGGCCGCCGGCCGACGTGTCGCCCGCAATGCTGGCGTTCACGACGTCATATCCGTAACCTTCCTTCCCGAGCCGCTCTTTTAGCAACGCGACCCACGACTGCTCGGCGGCGATACCGTAGCCGCTGCTCAACGAGTCGCCTACCACGACGATGGTTCGCCCGGCGCCGAACGCTGCCGGCAGGCAGAGGGCGGCTGCGAGCACCAGGGCGGTCAGGCGTCGAAACATGAGCACGCGCGAATTCCTTTTACGGGCAGAGCATCTGACGAAGAAGGTTAGCAGCCCGGAGGGTGAGCTGACCATTCTGGACGACGTCACGCTCGGCGTGCCGCGCGGCGACACGGCCGCCATCGTGGGACCTTCCGGCGCCGGCAAGTCCACGCTGCTCGCGCTGCTCGCGGGCCTCGACGAGCCGACGTCCGGCAAGGTCTGGCTCGGCGACGCCGAGCTCACGGCGCTCGACGAGGACGGCCGCGCCGGGCTGCGCAATCGCGAGGTCGGGTTCGTATTCCAGTCCTTTCACCTGCTGCCGTCGCTGACGGCGCTCGAGAACGTGCTGCTGCCGCTCGAGCTGTCCGGCACGCAGAACGCAGCCGCGCGTGCGCGGCAGGCCCTGGTCGACGTGGGTCTCGAGCATCGCCTCAAGCACTACCCGAAGCAGCTGTCGGGCGGCGAGAAACAGCGTGTCGCGATCGCACGCGCGTTCGTCACGGGCCCTTCGCTGCTGTTCGCGGACGAGCCCACGGGCAACCTCGACAACCGCACCGGGGCGCACATCCTCGACCTGCTGTTCGCGCTGAACACGGCGGCCGGCACCACGCTGGTGCTCGTCACACACGACCTCGAAGCGGCGGCGCGCTGCAAGCACGTGATCGAGATCGAGGGCGGGCGCGTCGTCGCGGTGCGTTCGCCGGACGGCGCGCCCTAGGCGAACAGCCGCCTGCACGACCGCTAACACCAGGGCTCTCGAACGGTTCACACGCATGGTCCCGTTCTGGCAAGCGAAACGGCTCGGCGACATGACGCCCCGGGAATGGGAGTCGCTCTGTGACGGCTGCGGGCGCTGTTGCCTGAAGAAGCTCGAAGACGCGACCACGGGCCGGGTCGTGTACACCGACGTGGCGTGCCGTCTGCTCGATCGCAATCGTTGTCGCTGCACGCGTTATGCCGAGCGCCACTCCCTCGTACGGGACTGTGTGGCGCTCGACCCCGCCAGCACCGAAACGCTGCGGTGGCTGCCGACGACGTGCGCGTATCGACGCCTGGCGGAAGGCAAGCCGCTCGAGTGGTGGCACCCGCTCGTGTCCGGCGATCCGGCGACGGTGCACAGCGCAGGTATATCCGTGCGCGGCCGCACGCTGTCGGAGCGCGACGTCGCCGACGACGAGCTCGAATCGCGCGTGATTCGCTGGATCAGGACGGCGCCGTTGCGCCGCCCGCGCTGACGCCTTCGCTTCAGCCCGCGCTCTGCATCGCGTGCGCGATGCCGTTGATGCTCGCGGCCAGCGCCCGGAACGTCGCGTCGTCCTGCCGGCCGCCGGCGCGCCAGCGCTCGAGCAGCCCCACCTGCAGGAAGCTGATGGGGTCGACGTATGGATTACGCAGCCGGATGGCGCGCCGCAGCGTGCGCGACGCCTCCAGCAGCTCCTTCTGGCGCGTGAGCCTCAAGATCATGTCGACGCAATTGCGGTACTCAGTCCGGATGGCCGGAAAGAATTTCTCGTGACGCTCGCCGGCGAGCATCGAATACTGCGCGGCGATGTCGAGATCGGCCTTCGCGAGCGCCGTCGCCACGTCGGAGAGCAGCACGCGAAAGAAGTGCCACTGCTCGAACATCTCGACGAGCACGTCCTCGCCGTGCTCCTCGATCGCGCCCTTGAGCCCGCTCGCGACTCCGTACCAGCTCGGCAACAGGCAGCGGCTCTGCGTCCATGCGAAGGTCCACGGCGCCGCGCGCTGCGCGGAATCCTCGTCGCCCACGTGCTCCGCACGTTCCGACTTGCTCGCGATGCGCTCGATCACGTCGAACGGTGTGGCCGCGCGAAAGTACTCCATGAAATCGTTCGGGTCCGACAGCAGGCTCTGATAGGCGCTGCGGCTCGCGGACGCGATGCCTTCCATGATGCCCTGCCAGCGCGGCTCGGCCGGATTCGCGGGCGGCGGCCGCAGCGTCACGAGCAGCACCGCGGAGAGCGTCTGCTCGAGGGTGCGGATCGCGATGCCGCGCAGGCCATATTTCGTGTTGATGTTCTCGCCCTGCTCCGTCATGCGCAGCCGGCCGTCGATCGCGCCGCGCGGCGCGGCCAGGATCGCCTCGTGCAACGCGCCGCCGCTGCGGCTCACGGTGCTGCCGCGGCCGTGGAAGATGGTCAGCGCCACACCGTGCCGCCGCGTCACGTCGAGCAGCGCCTGCTCCGCCTTCTGCACGCTCCAGCGCGCCGCCGCGATGCCGCCGTCGCGGTGACTGTCCGAGTAGCCGAGCATCACGATCTGATGCTCGCTGCGGGAGCGCAGATGCTCGCGGTACACCGTGTCGCCGAGCAGCTTGTCCATGATCTTCGGCGCACGCTCGACATCCTCGCCGGTTTCGAACAGCGGCGCGATGTCGAGCGGTGCGGCGTGGCCTTTCTGTCCTAGGTGCCCCCACTTCGCGAGCAGCAGCACCGAGAGCACGTCATCGATGCCGTGCGCCATGCTCACGATGTACGGGCCGACGGAGTCGCGCCCGTACTTGCGCCGGCAATGCGCGATCGTCTGGAACACGGCCAGCGTGCGCCGGCCCTCGGACGACAGGTCGCCGAGCGGCGATTCGCGCCGCTCGAGCGCGTCCTCGAGCCGGCGCGCGCGCTCGTCGTCGTCGAGCGCGAGCCAGTTCGGCTCCTGCAGCGCCGCACCGATCACGCGCCGGTGCACGAGCGCGTTCTGGCGGATGTCGATCATCGCCATGTGGAAGCCGAACGTGCGCGCGCGGCGCAGCAAACGGCGCACGCCCCAGAGACCCGCGTTGCGTCCCTTGTGGGCACGCAGGCTGTCGGCCACGAGCTCGATGTCGGCCACGAACTCCTCGGGCGATTCGTACGGGAAGGCGGCGTCGTCGTAGGTCGCACGCAGCCGTGCGCCGACGAGCCGAAGGTAGGCGCGGTACGGCATCTGCCGGTGGCGGATCGGCAGCGAGGCCGCCGTCTCCGGGAAGTGGCCCGCGTACAGGCGCGTGCGCCTCTCGAGCTCCTCCGAGACGCGCACGCGGTCGGCGCTCTGGCTCAACTGCCCCGCGAGCGCCATGCACTCGCGGTGGTACAGCTCGATCACGAGCGAGCGCTGGCGCGCGAGCGTCTGGCGGATGCTCTTCGCCGTGACGTGCGGATTGCCGTCCATGTCGCCGCCCACCCACGTGCCGAACTGCGCCACGATCGGCACGCGGATGCGCGTGCCGCGCTCCGCGAATTCGCCCGCGAGCGCGCTCTCGAGGTTCTCGTAGAACGGCGGCACCATGCGGTACAGCACGTCGGTCAGGAAGAACAGCACGTGCTCCGCCTCGTCGCGCAGCCGCACGCCCTCTTCCGCGTGCTCCGCCGTCTGCCAGCCCGTGGTCATCTCCTGCCGCACCTTGCCGAGCATGGCCTCGAGCTCGTTCGGCGTGAGGTAGGGATCCATCATGTCGACGAGGTAACCCGCGATGCTGTGCTCCTTGCGCAGCAGCGTGCGCCGCGTGACCTCGGTCGGGTGTGCCGTGAACACGGGCTGGATGCGGATCGTCGCGAGCGCGCGCTCGAGCTCCTCGGCGTCCACACCCTGCGCCTTGAGCTTCTGGCAGATGTCGATGAAGCCGAACGGCTGCGGCACGGTCGCGTCGCGCAGGTACGCGCGGCGGCGGCGGATGCGGTGCACCTTCTCCGCCGTGTTGACCATCTGGAAGTACGTCGAGAACGCGCGGATGAAATCCCGTGCGGTGCTCGGCGCCAGTGCGCCGATCAGCGCCTTGAGCTCGCCGTACGCGTCGCGGTCGCCCTCGCGGTGCGCGATCGAGAGCCGGCGGGCGGTCTCGACGAGGTCGAACAGCGCCTCGCCGCCCTGCTCGCGCACGAGCTCGCCGACGAGCGTGCCGAGACGATGGACGTCCTCGCGCAGCGCCCGGTCCTTCTCCGCGAAGAAGATGTTGGCGCGGATCGTATTTGCGTTGGAGACCGACATGGCGAGCCAGTTTAGCGCGGAGTCAGCGGTAGGCGCGCGCCTGCAGGTCGAACAGCCGCGCGTAGCGCCCGCCGAGCCGCATCAGCTCCTCGTGCGTGCCGTGCTCGAGGATCTGCCCGTCGTCGAGCACGACGATCTGGTCGGCGTAACGGACAGTGGAGAAGCGGTGCGAGATCAGGATGGCGATCCGGTCCTTCGTCAGCGAGCGGAAGTGCTCGAAGATCTGCGCTTCGGTCTCGGCGTCCATGGCCGCCGTCGGCTCGTCGAGCACCAGGATCTCGGCGTCCGTGCGCATGAACGCGCGGGCGAGCGCGATGCGCTGCCACTGCCCGCCCGACAGCTCCTGGCCGGCGTTGAACCAGCGCCCGAGCTGCGTGTCGTAGCGCGTCGGCAGCCCCGCGATGAATTCCGCCGCCTGGCCCTTCTCGGCCGCGTCGCCCCAGCGCTGCCGGTCCTCGTACGCCGCCACGTCGCCCGCGCCGATGTTCTCGCCGACCGTCAGCTGGTAGCGGTTGAAGTCCTGAAAGATCACGCCGATGCGACGGCGCAGCGCCACGGGATCCCACTCGCGAAGATCGCGCCCCTGGTAGCGGATCGCACCGCCATCCGGCACGTACAGCCCGGCCAGGAGCTTCACGAGCGTCGTCTTGCCGGAGCCGTTGGAGCCGACCAGCGCCAGACTCTGCCCGGGGCGCACCGTGAACGTCAGGTCGCGGATCGCGGGCTTCGCGGCACCGGGGTACGTGAAGCTCACGTGGCTGAACTCGATGCCGGCGCTCTCGTCGACACCTTCCTGCGCCGTGCCGTGCACCCCGTGCGCCGGCTGCTCGAGATAGTCGTACAGGTTCGACAGATAGAGGTTGTCCTCGTACATGCCGCCGACGGCGCCGAGCATCGCTGCCACGGCCGCCTGGCCCTGCTTGAACAGCAGCAGGTACATCGTCATCTCGCCGAGCGAGATGGTCTCACCGATCGTGGCGATCGCGATCCACGCGTACGCGCCATAGAACGCCGCGCTGCTGACGAGGCCCAGCGCAAACCCCCAGCCGTCGCGGCGGATCGTGAGCCGCTTCTCCTCGGCGTAGATGCGCCGGAAGATGTCGCGGTAGCGCGCGAGCAAGCGCGGACCCAAGTCGAAGAGCTTGACCTCCTTGGCGTGGTCCTCGCGCGCGAGCACGACCTCGAGATAGGCCAGCATGCGCCGATCGGCGCTGCGCCACTGAAACGCGCGGAACCGCTCGCCCGAGAAGCGGGTCTCGGCGATGAACGCGGGGATGCCTGCCACGGCCAGGATGACCACGGCCCAGGGCGAGAGGTGCAGCAGCAGCCCGGCATAGCTCACGAGCGACACCGCGTTCTGCGCGAGCGCGAACGTCCGGTTCACGAGGCTCAACGGCCGGATCGAGGCTTCCTGGCGCGCCCGATTCAGCTTGTCGTAGAGCTCCGAGTCCTCGAACTGCGCGAGCGTGAGCGTCAGGGCCTTGTCGAGAATCAGCAGGTGCACGCGCTGCGACAGCAGCACGCGCAGCAGCGATTGACAGAAGTCGATGCCACGCTGGGCGGCGGCCACGGCCGCGACGATCAGCCCCTCGAGCGCCACGAGCCCGAGCACCGTGGCGTAATCGGGCGGCAGTCCCGCCCGGTGGGCCGCGAGCGCCGCGACCACCGCATCGACGATCAGCTTGCCGAGATAGGCCACGCCGGCCGGCAGCAGGCCGGCCAGCAGCGTCAGCACACCGAGCCCGATGGTCAGCGGCCGATGCGTGGACCAGACGAGCGCGATCGCACGGCGGCTGTATCGCCAGAAGCCCAGATACTGGGTGAAGCCCGCCGTGCCTGCCGCTTGTTCCGCCATGCTCGACCTTGACCGCCGGGGAGGCGGCCGGACATACTGCCTGACCATGAGTGGACTGCGAAGTGATCGTGCACGCAATCATCGCTGGTGGCGCTGGCCAACAGCGGAGCGGGTAGTGCGCGCGTAGAAGACCTTTCAAGTCCTCTCTCGACCCATGCAGACCCATCTTCGCGGATAACGGAGATGGGTTTTTCGTTTCTGGACCCTGCAAAAACCGAGGCAGCTCACGTCATGGAGTCACCCTTCGATATCACCGCCGATCTGGACACACCGGTATCGGCGTACATGAAGCTGAAGCCCTTCGGGCCGTGTTTCCTGCTGGAAAGCGTGGAAAGCGGCGAGCGGCTGGCCCGCTACTCGTTCGTAGGTTTGGGGGCCCGCCTGACCGTCGAGCTGCATCCCGATCGGCTCACCATCAACGGCAAGGACGAGCGCCGGCCTACGAACGCCGCCGAGTGGCTCGCACTCATGCGCGACGTGCTGCACCGCGCACCGGCGCTGCAACCGGAGATCGACGGCATCCCGTTCAACGGCGGTCTGGTCGGCACCACGGGCTACGACGTCGTCCGCTTCTTCGAGAAGCTGCCCAGGAACCGCGCGGAGCTCGCGGGCCTGCCCCAGGGCGTGTACGTGGCGCCCGAATCGCTGCTGGTGTTCGACCACCTGACGCGGCGCGTCGCGCTGCTGCACGCGGGCACGGAGAGCGAACGCCAGGCGCTGCGCAAGCGCGTCGTCAAGGCGCTGCGCGGCGGGCTCGACGCGCCGGACCACGCCGGCGACTTCACGCCGGCCGCGGCCAGCATGACGGAGCGCGAGTTCATCGCGGCCGTGGGCGCGGCCAAGGCGCACATCAAGGCGGGCGACATCTATCAAATCGTGCTGTCGGTGCGCTTCAGCGGCCGCACGGACCTCGACGCGTTCCAGACCTACCGCGGCCTGCGCCTGCTGAACCCCTCGCCCTACATGTTCTTCTTCGAGGTCGGCCAGCTGCGGGTGGCGGGCTCCTCGCCCGAAGCGCTCGTGCGCCTCGCCGGCCGCCACGCGAGCCTGCGGCCGATCGCCGGCACGCGGCCGCGCGGCGCGACCCCGGAGCACGACCTGGCGCTCGAGCGGGAGCTGCTCGCCGATCCCAAGGAGAACGCCGAGCACGTGATGCTCGTGGACCTCGCGCGCAACGACTTGGGCCGCGTCGCGAGCGGCGGTTCGGTGCACGTCGACCCCTACCGCAAGATCGAGCGCTACAGCCACGTGATGCACATCGTGAGCGGCGTGCAGGGCCTGGTCGCGAGCGACCGCGACGCGTTCGACCTCTTCGCGGCCGCGTTCCCGGCCGGCACGCTGGTCGGCGCGCCGAAGGTCCGCGCCATGCAGCTGATCGCCGAGCT
>DASZSB010000113.1:0-53331 GCA_035548835.1 Gammaproteobacteria bacterium
GATACGCCGCGAGACGCTGGCACTCGCCATTCCGCACGCCAGATCCGCCGCCGCGGACACGGTGAGCGTGAGCGTCGGCTCGGCGATTGCCGCGCCGGGCACCAAGCGCAGCCTGGCGGGACTGATCCAGGCCGCGGACGAAGCGCTCTATCGCGCCAAGCAATCGGGGCGCAATCGCGTGCTGCACGTCGACGCGAGCGCCGCCGACACACCGACCGGCGCCTTCAGGATCGTCGCCGTCAACTAGCGTCCCCGCCTGCACCAGCCGATTCCGCGCGCTGCGGAGGATGCAGTATAGTCGCGCTCGCCAAACGCCCCGTACGCAGGAGAGCAGCGAATGAAGAGAGCCGAGGCCGCACTCGAAACCGTCGTGTTCCGCAGCCGCTGGCTGCTGGCACCGTTCTTCGTCGGTCTGCTGCTCGCGATCGTGGCGCTGCTGGTGAAGTTCCTGAAGCAGCTATGGGCACTGATGATCGGCGTGTTCGCCCTGTCCGGCGACGAGACGATCATCACGATCCTGACGCTCGTCGACTCCGCTCTGATCGCGGCGCTTCTCCTCATCATCGGCTTCAGCGGCTACGAGAACTTCGTGTCCAAGATCGAAACCGGCGATCACGAGGATCGCCCCGCGTGGATGGGCAAGGTGGGATTCTCGGACCTCAAGATCAAGCTGATCGGCGCCATCGTCGCGATCTCGGCGGTCGAGTTGCTGAAGGCGTTCATCAACATCGACCAGTTCACCGGCTACCAGCTCGCCTGGAAGGTGGGCATCCACATCACGTTCGTGGTCTCGGGTGTGCTGTTCGCGGTCACCGATCGAATCACCGAAGGCAAGGGCAGCGGCCACTGACCGCCACCTGGAGACGACATGAAACTGTACTACTCACGCGGCGCATGCTCGCTGACGCCGCACATCCTGCTGCGCGAGACGGGGGTGCCCTTCACGCTCGTGCGCATGGAGTCCACCACGCACCGGACGGAGCACGACGAGGACTTCTACGCGATCAACCCGAAGGGCTACGTGCCCGTGCTCGAGTTCGACGACGGCGGTCGCCTCACCGAAGGCCCCGTGATCTGCCAGTACATCTGCGATCTCGCACGCCGGATCGACCTGATGCCGGCCGCGGGCACGATGCCCCGGTACCGCGTCATGGAATGGCAGGGGTACATCAACTCCGAGATCCACAAGGGCTACAGCCCGCTGTTCAGCCCCGATCTCGATGCCGCGGTCAAGGCCGGGTTCGCGGCGACGCTGCGCCGGAAGTACGAATGGATCTCCTCGCAGCTCGAGGGCAAGGACCACCTGACGGGCAATACCTTCACGGCAGCCGATGCGTACCTGTTCAACGTGACCCGCTGGGCCAGGTACGTGAAAGTGGACCTGACCGACCTCGAGCCCGTAACGGCCTTCATGCGGCGCGTCGCGGCACGTCCGGCGGTCGTGGACGCCTTCAAGGCGGAGGGGCTGCGAAGCTGACCGGTTTTGCGACCTGCGTCACGGCCGGCATCGACTTTGTGATGCAAAGTACTTGACAGGAAGCACGCCGCGGCTACCTTAGCATCCACGATGAGCGCATCCTCGCACCGTCCTCGCCGTCTCGGCCCCACACCGATCGACTCGGGCGCCGTCGAGAACCTGCAGTACATCCGTCGGACCATCGAGGCCGCCCACACCTTCACGACGGTGCCCGGCAAGGGCTGCATCGCGATGGGCGTCACGGCCCTCGCGGCCGTCGCTGCGGAATCGTACCCGCCGCTGGCCGTCCACTGGCTCGCGATCTGGGTCGGGGCCGCGGCGGTCGCGTGCGCGCTGGCGTTGTGGTTCATGGAGAAGAAGGCGCACGCCCAAGGCCTGAGCCTGCGCCGGTCGGTCGCGAAACGCTTCTTCATGACGCTCGCGCCCGCGTTCCTGACCGGTGCGATCCTCACCGCCGCCCTCGTGGGCCGCGTGGACCGCGAGCTGATCACCGCCACGTGGCTCCTGCTGTACGGCACGGGCCTCACGACCTGCGGCCTGTTCGCCGTACCGGCCGTCTTCACCGCAGGCGTAGCGTTCATGGCGCTCGGGGCCGCGACGCTGTGGCTGCCGCCAGGGTCCGCTCACGTGGTGCTGGCACTCGGCTTCGGCGGCATCCACCTGGCGCTCGGCGCCGCGATCCTGAGACACCACGGTGGCTAAACCGATGCCGAAGCGACACAGCACGGCACCGGCGGACCCGGAGCAACAGCGTTTACGCGCGGTGGCCGGCTACTTCGCCGACCGCGAGACCGGCGAGACAGACCGTCTGATCTACGAGCGCGTCAGACTCGGCATCATGAGCGCGCTCAGCGTGAACCCCAGCATGAGCTTCGCCGAGCTCAAGGAACTCCTGCAGACCAGCGACGGCAACCTGAGCATTCATGCGCGCAAGCTGGAAGATGCGGGCTACGTGACGTGCCGCAAGAAGTTCGCCGCGCGCGTTCCGAAGACGGAGTTCAGCTTGACGACCAAGGGCAAGCGGATGTTCGCGCGACACCTCGAACACATGGAAGCGCTGATCCAGGCGGCGAAAGGCACTTAAGGGCTGTCATGCACACTGCAATCATCATGGACGGCAACGGGCGTTGGGCGGAACGACGCGGGTTGCCGCGCACCTCCGGTCATCGCGCGGGCGCGAAGACGGTCCGGCGTATCGTCGAGGCCGCGACGCGCGGCACGATCGACGTGCTGACTCTGTATGCGTTCAGCTCCGACAACTGGGCACGGCCCGCCATCGAAGTCTCGAGCCTGATGCGCCTGCTGAAGCGCTATCTGGTCAGCGAGACGGCGCGCTGTCTCGACAATGGCGTGCGACTCAGCGTCATCGGCCGGCGCGACCGCCTGAGCCGCGACCTCGTCAACACCATCGAGCACACGGAGCGCATCACCGCGCACGGCGGGAAGCTGCACCTGCGCCTCGCGGTCGATTACTCGGCACGCGCGGCGATCGTGGGCGCTGCCGCGCGCATGGCCGGCCAGAGCGCACCGCTGGACTTCGAGCAGCATCTGGCCGCGGCGATGCACGCGGAGGTCTGCCCTCCGGTCGACCTGCTGATCCGGACCGGAGGGGAGCAACGCCTCAGCGACTTCATGCTCTGGGAGTGCGCCTACGCCGAGCTCGTGTTCGTCGACACGTTCTGGCCCGACTTCGACGAGGCGGCGCTCGAAGCCGCGCTGAGGGAGTTCGCCCGTCGCGACCGGCGTTTCGGCGGGCTATCCTCGACGGCACGTCAGTCGGGCTGACGCCCCGTCCTCGAGCCCGCGACGCGACAGAATCCGCTGCAGCCCCGCTTTATGTAGAAACGGCCGTTGCGCACGCGGAGACCGCGCGCGATATTGGTGCGCAGGCTGGCACCAAGAACAACAATGAAGGCCACCGAAGTCCGCATAGAGAAGGCCCTAGATCCGGGGGAGTCGTACGTCGATCCGGCGTTCCTGTTGGTCGAAACCCGTTTCGACGACGGCGGCGAGCCGGTCACCACCATCGAGTATCTGGCCACTCAGACGGGCCAAGCGAAACCGCGCTGGCAAGTCGTGACGCTGGGACAGTCCGTGCCGCTGTCGCACGCTGCCGCGCTCGAGTGGGCGGTATCGTTCGCCGCCAGCCGCGATATCCCGGTGGTCTACGAGCGCGAGGAAGCGCGCTCGCCCTACGCCGCGACGCCGAGCGCGTCGCTGCAGGCCGCGGCTTCGAGCGCGCCGAAGTAGTCGGCGGCGAGCCGCAGCTGATCCGCCGCGGTCTCCGCGCGGTTCACCACGTCACGAAACGCGGCGTTCTCCGGCCTGTCTTTCGCATACCAGCCGAGATGCTTGCGCGCGATGCGCACGCCCGCGGGCTCGCCATAGAACTCGTGCAGTGCGCATACGTGACCGAGCAGGATCTCGCGCACCTCGCCGATCGGCGGCGGCGGCAGCTCCACGCCCGTCGCGAGGAAATGCGCGATCTCGCGGAAGATCCAGGGCCTGCCCTGCGCCGCCCGGCCGATCATCAGCGCGTCGGCGCCCGTCCGCGCGAGCACTTCCCGCGCCTTCACCGGCGACGTCACGTCGCCGTTCGCGATCACGGGAATGCGCACGCTCTGCTTGATGGCCGCGATCGTCTCGTACTCGGCCTCGCCCGTATACAGCATGTCGCGAGTGCGGCCGTGCACCGCGAGCGCGGCCACTCCCGCCTCCTCCGCGATGCGTGCTATGGCGACGCCGTTGCGGTTCGCACTGTTCCAGCCGGTGCGGATCTTCAGAGTCACGGGCACCGGCACCGCCTGCACCACGGCCGCGACGATGCGCGCGACCAGGGCTTCGTCCTGCAGCAGGGCCGAGCCCGCCCAGGCGTTGCAGACTTTCTTCGCGGGGCAGCCCATGTTGATGTCGACGATCTCGGCCCCGTGCTCCACGGCGTGCCGCGCGGCCGCGGACAGTGCGTCGGGATCCGCGCCCGCGATCTGCACACCGATCGGCGCCGGCTCGCCGGCGTGATCGAGCCGCTGGCGACTCTTGCGCGTGCGCCAGAGGCGCGGGTCCGACGTCGTCATCTCCGACACCGCGTAGCCTGCGCCGAGACGCTTCGCGAGCAGCCGGAACGGCTTGTCCGTCACGCCGGCCATCGGCGCGAGGATCAGCGCGGGCTCGATCGTGTGGGGGCCGATCCGCACCGCGCTACGCCGCGTCCGCGCGCGCCCGGCGGCGCGCCTGCACGGCCGCCGCAAGGCGTTCGAGCACGCCGACCGACGTCGGCCAGTCGATGCAGCCGTCGGTGATGCTCTGCCCGTACACCAGCGGCTTGCCGGGTACGAGATCCTGCCGGCCGGCCACGATGTGACTCTCGACCATGACACCGACGATGCGGCGCTCACCCTGTTCGAGCTGCGTGGCGATCTCGCCGACGACCGCCGGCTGATTCTCCGGGCGCTTGCTGCTGTTCGCGTGGCTCGCGTCGATCATGAGGCGCGCCGGCAGACCGGCCTGCTCCAGCAGCTTGCACGCCGCGGCGACGTGCTCCGCGCCGTAGTTCGGCGTCTTGCCGCCGCGCAGGATCACGTGCCCGTCCGGATTGCCGGCCGTCGCGGCGACGGTCGCCCGGCCTTCCTTCGTCACGGCCAGGAAATGATGCGGGTGCGACGCGGCGCCGACGGCGTCCACGGCGATCTTCACGTTGCCGTCCGTACCGTTCTTGAAGCCCACGGGGCACGACAGGCCCGACGCCATCTCGCGATGGATCTGGCTCTCGGTCGTGCGCGCGCCGATCGCGCCCCACGCGACGAGATCCGAGATGTACTGCGGCGAGATCGTGTCGAGGTATTCGACGCCGGCCGGAAGGCCGAGCGCATTGATCTCGCAGAGCAGGCCGCGTGCGAGCCGAAGCCCTTTATTGATGTTGAAGCTGCCGTCGAGGTCGGGATCATTGATGAGCCCCTTCCAGCCGATCGTCGTGCGCGGCTTCTCGAAATACACGCGCATCACGATCTCGAGGGCATCGCCGAGCGAATCGCGCAATGGGCGCAGCCGGTGCGCGTAGTCCATCGCGGCTTTCGGGTCGTGGATCGAGCACGGGCCGATCACGACGGCCAGGCGATCGTCCTCCCCGTGCAGGATCCGGTGCAGCGCGCGTCGCGCGTTGGCGACGTTGCTCGACATCGTTTCCGTGCACGGCAGCTCGTGCAGCAGCTCGGCCGGGGAGGACAGCGGCGCGAAGCTGCGGATACGTAGGTCATCTGTATAGGGCGGCATGCCAGTCTCCTGTCCCTGCTCGCCCGCGTTCCCGGGCGGCACAAAAAAGCCGCCAGGTTCGCTGGCGGCTTTCGGGTATTCTCTCGATCGTTGGTTCTTCAGACCGATCGCAACCCTTCCTCCGCCAGTGGCCTCGGAAACCCGTAATACCAGAAGTAGTAGCGGGCCTTGGTTGCGATCATGACGCTATAGATAGCACAGGACGCGCGGATTCTCCAAGCGGGCGCCCCTCCGGACACCCGGCGAGCGCGGGCCCTGTGGGATAATCGCGCGCCGTTTTTCGTTCGACCCGGAACCCCATGTCACGCGACCTCGTACTGCCGGAGCTGCCCCTGCCCACCGCCGCCGCGCCGCGGCAGGTCTGGGCCGAGCTGCACGGCGGGGCGATGAGCCTGGCCGCGGCCGAAGCCGCGGCGCGCCACAACGGCCCGGTCTGCGTGATCGCGGCCTCGGCCGCCGACGCCGAGCGCTTCGAGCGCGAACTCATGTTCTTCGGCCGGCGCGGCGCGCATCGCTTCCCGGACTACGAAACGCTGCCCTACGAGCCGATCTCCCCGCCCCAGGACCTGCTGGCCGACCGTCTGCGCTGCCTGTACCGGCTGGCGCGCGGCGAGCGCGAGACCCTGGTCGTGGAAGCCGGCGCCCTGGTCGCTCGGCTGCCGCCGCCCGACTTCATCGTGTCGCGCTCGCTGCACCTTGAGGTCGGCGACGCGTTCGAGCACTCCGCGATGATCAAGCGCCTGTCGGCGCACGGCTACCTGCGCATGGAGCAGGTCGCGGAGCCCGGCGAGTTCGCGGTCCGCGGCGCCGTGTTCGACGTCTTTCCGGCCGGCGCGGACGCGCCCGTGCGCATCGACCTCTTCGACGACGAGATCGAGACGCTGCGCACATTCGATCCGCACACGCAGCTTTCCGCCGGCAAGACGGACGCGATCGAGATCCTGCCCGCGCGCGAGTTCCCGTTCGACGACGCGGCCATCAAGTCGTTCCGCGAGCGCTTCCGCGAGCTGTTCCCGGTGGAGCCCGGCCGTTGCCCGGTCTACCGCACGATCTCGGACGCCCAGCTGCCGGCAGGAATCGAGTACTACCTGCCGTTGTTCTTCCCCGGCACGAGCTCGCTGCTCGATTATCTCGGCGACGACACGCTGTTCGTGATCGCCGGCGACGCGCTCGACGGCCTCGAGAGCACCTGGCAGCTGATCGAAGAGCGGTACGAGCAGCTGCGCGGCGACATCGAGCGGCCGATCCTCGCGCCCGTGCAAGGATTCTTCGCCCCCGCCGAGCTGCGTGCGCTCATCGACGCCAGGCTCACGCTGACGCTCGCGGCGCACGCGTCGCCGGACGAGCACGCCGTCAACGCCGGCGCCACTCACCCACTGGGCGGCGGCGTGCCGCCGAGCGAGGACCGCATCGCGCGCTGGCTCGCGGCCGGCGAAGGCGAACGCACGCTGCTCGCCACCTCCTCGCCTGGCCACCGCGAGATGCTGCTCGAGCTGCTGCGCGGGCGCGGCTACGAACCGCACGTCTATGCGAACTGGAGCGAATTCGTTGCCGGCTCGGCATCGCTCGGCGTGACCGTAGGCGAGCTGCACGACGGGTTGCGTATCGCCGCGCGCAGGCTGCGCGTCATCACGGCCACCGATCTCGGCCTCGAGCGGCCGCGACAGCGCCAACGCAAGCGCCGTGCGCGCGACCCGGAGGCACTGATCCGCGAGCTCACGGATCTGCAGGTCGGCGCACCCGTCGTGCACGAGGACTACGGCGTCGGCCGGTACCGCGGGCTGACGACGCTCGACGTCGACGGCATGCTGACCGAGTTCCTGCTGCTCGAGTACGCCGGCGGCGACAAGCTGTACGTGCCCGTGCAGAGCCTGCACCTCGTCACGCGCTACACCGGCGCGTCGCCAGAGGAAGCGCCGCTGCACAAGCTCGGCACGGATCAGTGGGCCAAAGCGAAGAAGAAGGCGGCGCAGCAGGCGCGCGACACCGCCGCGGAGCTGCTGAACCTGTACGCCCAGCGCGCCGCGCGCAAGGGCACGCAGATGGGTTTCGACGCCAACAGCTACCAGCGCTTCGCGCTGCAGTTCCCGTTCGAGGAAACGGAAGACCAGCAGGCCGCGATCGATCGCGTGCTGGCCGATCTCGCGAGCGGCCAGCCGATGGATCGCGTGGTGTGCGGCGACGTGGGCTTCGGCAAGACCGAGGTCGCGCTGCGCTCGGCGTTCGCCGTCGTGCAGGCCGGCTACCAGGTCGCGGTGCTCGTGCCGACGACACTGCTGGCCGACCAGCACCTCCGCACGTTCCAGGACCGGTTCGCCGACTGGCCGGTGCGCATCGAGCTCCTGTCGCGGTTCCGTGCGGGCAGCGCGGCCGCCGGAGCCATCGCGGGGCTCGCGGACGGCACCGTCGACATCGTGATCGGCACGCACAAGCTGCTGCAGGGCGACGTGCGCTTCAAACGCCTGGGCCTAGTGATCGTCGACGAGGAGCACCGCTTCGGGGTGAAGGACAAGGAGCGCCTGAAGCGGCTACGCGCCGAGGTGCACGTGCTGACTCTGACGGCCACGCCGATTCCGCGCACGCTGAACATGACGCTCGGGGGCCTGCGCGACCTGTCGATCATCGCGACGCCGCCCGCGGCACGACTGGCGGTGAAGACGTTCGTCGGCGAATGGAGCGACCGGCAGATCCGCGAGGCCGTGTTGCGCGAGCTGCGCCGCGGCGGGCAGATCTACTTCGTCCACAACCGCGTCGAGAACATCGAGGCCGTGGCGAACGAGCTCCGGCGCCTGCTGCCCGAGGCCGAGATCCGCGTGGGCCACGGCCAGATGTCGGAGCGCGAGCTCGAGGCCGTGATGCTCGACTTCTACCACCGGCAGTTCAACGTGCTGGTGTGCACCACGATCATCGAGAGCGGCATCGACATTCCTACGGCGAACACGATCATCATCAACCGCGCCGACATGCTGGGTCTCGCGCAGCTGCATCAGCTGCGCGGCCGCGTGGGCCGCTCGCATCACCAGGCATACGCGTATCTGCTGGCCCCGCCCGCGCGGGCGCTCACCCCCGATGCCGTCAAGCGTCTCGAAGCGATCGCCTCGCTCGAGGATCTCGGCGCGGGCTTCACGCTGGCCACTCACGATCTCGAGATCCGCGGCGCGGGCGAGCTGCTCGGCGAAGGCCAGAGCGGTCAGATCCAGGCCATCGGCTTCACGCTGTACAACGAGTTGCTCGGCCGCGCGGTCGCGGCCCTGCGCGAGGGCCGCGAGCCGGATCTCGAGGATCCGTTCGCACATGGACCCGAGATCGAGATCGGCCTCGCGGCGCTGATCCCGGAAGACTACATGCCCGACGTGCACATGCGGCTCGTGCACTACAAGCGCATCGCGAACGCGCGCAGCAACGCCGAGCTCGACGAGCTGCAGGTGGAGCTGATCGATCGCTTCGGACTGCTGCCGCCGCCGCTGAAGACGCTGTTCGCGATCACGTCGCTGAAGCTGCTGGCGCAGCAGCTCGGCGTCGCCAAGATCCAGGCTGCGGCCGAAGGCGGCAACGTGCGCTTCGCCGAGCGCTCGAAGATCGAGCCGCTGAAGCTGCTGAAGCTGATCGAAAGCGAGCCGAAGCGCTACCGCCTGGACGGACCCTACAAGCTGAAATTCGGCTGGCAGCTCGAGACACCGGAGCAACGTCTGCCGGCGATCGAAAGGCTGCTGCGCCGCCTGGCGCCTGCGGACGCGAAGGCCGCTGCGGCCTGAGCCGCGGGCAGGCGCTATACTTCGCGCCATGAAGTCACACGTCGTTTGGCTGGCCGCCGGTCTGCTCGCCATGGCTTTCGGCGGCGGCGCCCTGGCCCAGCCCGCGGCGACACCGGCGATCCCGCGCTACCAGGTCGAGATCATCGTGTTCGCGCACCGCGATTTCGATCCGGCCGAGGAGCGTTTTCCGCAGCAACTGACACCTCTGCGCACGACTACCGACGACCCTCTGCTCACGGTGCCGGCCTTCGAGGAATCGATCCCGCCCGATGCGACGGCTGCCCCGCTCCCGACCGGGCCCGAGCCAGATGCCGCAGCGCCGCCCGTGGAGGACCCGCTCGCGATCCGCGTGCTGACTCCGGCGGAACTGCAGCTCAACGCGCAGTACCGCAGGATCACGAACCTCGGCGCCTACCGGCCGCTGCTGCATGCGGGCTGGATTCAGCCCGGGCTGCCCGAGGACCGCGCGCAGCCGTTCGATCTGGCGCAGATCGGCAGCACGAATCCGCAGGGCAGCGTGCGCGTATATCTCAGCCGTTTCCTGCACGTGAGCCTGGATCTGACCTACGAGGACCGCGCGAACCCTGCCGTGCAGGCGCCCGGCGAGGAGCTGCGCGACGTGGCCCTGACCCCGCGCTATCACCTCGTCGCGGAACGCCAGGTGCGCAGCGGCGAGCTGCATTACTTCGACCACCCCGCGTTCGGGGTGCTGGTGAAGGTCACGCCGGTTCTGACCGGCAGCCCGGGATCAACCGGTCGCCGACCCGCGGCTTGATGCCTCGGCGCCGGCCAGCGCGACACGCGCGCCGCCGGTACGCGGCTCCGCGAGCGCGCGGGCGACCAGCGTCTGCGCATCGTCCTGCGTGCCTGGCGGGCAGCCGATCGCGATGGGGCGGACGGTGAGATAACGCCCGGAACGGCCGCGCGGGTTGTGCAGGCCGAGCTGGCGCACGTTCTCGACGATCTGGTCCGTCAGGGGGCGCATCTGCTCCGGAGTCTGGCCGATCACGGCCGCCACGAGAGTGCACTCGTCGTAACGCGCGCAGAGATCCCCGGCGCGGCGCAGCGTGCGCGTGATCTGCGCGCCGATCATCCGCTGACACGAGTCCGCCGCCTTGCCGCCGAAGGTCTGCCGGTAGACGTCGAGCTCGATGATGTCGAACACGAGCAGCGTGACGAACCGCCGATCGCGCCGCGCGACGCCGAGGTCGCGACGCAGCGTGTCCTGGAAGTGACCGAACCGCAGCAGACCCGTCGTCGGATCGATGCGATCGAGGCTCGCGATCTTCTGCCGCGCCCTCCCGAGCTCGCGCTGCAGCAGCGCGACCTCGCCGCTCGGCTCGGCGGGCTCGACGCCGTCCGGCGTGTCGTGAGCGTTCGCAGCGGCCGCCGGCTCCGCGTGTTTGTGCACGCAGGCAAAGTACCGATTCTCGCCGCGCGCGTTCGTGAGCGGCGCGACACGGATCTCCGCGACGCGAACCGTACCGTCCTTGCGCAGCTCGGGGACCGTCACGCGGCACGACTCCGCACGGCCGATCGCGACCCGGAGTCTCTGCAACTCGGGGTCGTTGTCCGCTTCGCGCGCCAGCATCGACCAGGGCCGACCCATCAGCTCCGCGACCGAGTAGCCGGTCTGGTGCTCGTATGCGGGGTTCGCATAGACGACCGGCAGGCTCGCGTCCTGGGCATCCACCACGAGGATGCCTTCGGAGCTCAAAGCGACGACTTGCTCGAGGAAGTGGCGGCTCAGGGATTTGATGCCGTGCGCGTCCCTGCCGATTTCCATGCCGATTATGTTCGATCAGCCGCGCCGCGACGGTCTATGAAGCGCATCACAATGCCCAGGGCCCGGAGCCGTCGAACAGCCTGCGGAGAACCGTCGCGAGCCGCTCGAGCCCCGCCGCCATGAAGCGCTGGATCTGCGCGTCGATGCCGCCCGCGCCCGGGGCCCGGCCGGCGGCATAGTTCACCGCGACGGCGCAGATCGCATAGTCCATGCCGAGTTCCCGAGCCAGCGCGGCCTCCGGCATGGCCGTCATGCCGACCATGGAACAGCCGTCGCGCTCGAGCCGGTCGATCTCCGCCGCCGTCTCGAGACGCGGACCCTGTGTGACGCCATAGGTGCCGGCGTGCAGCGAGTAGCCGCAATCGGTGACCGCGGCCACGATGCGTCCCCGCAGGACGGGCGAGAACGGGGCCGTGAAGTCCACGTGGACGACGCTCGTCCCGGCGCCGCCGAACGTCCCCGCGCGCCCCCAGGTGTAGTCGATCAGCTGCTCGGGCACACTGATCTCGCCCGGCAGGAAGCCCGCGGCAATCGCGCCCACCGTGTTGATGCCGATGCACGCGCGGACTCCGCGCTGCTTAAGCGCCCAGAGGTTGGCGCGATAATTGACCTCGTGCGGCGCCAACGTGTGCTGCTCCCCGTGCCGCGCGATGCAGGCAACGCGCGCGGCGCCGATGCGCACCGTGAGCACGGGGCTGCTCGGCTCGCCGTACGGCGTCTTCGTCGGGCTGCGCGTCAGCACCTCGAGCCCGAGCCGCTCGAATCCGCTGCCCACGATCAGTGCGCAGGACTCACTCACGCACGGCGTCCTCGTCGAGCGCGTAGATCGCGCGCAGCTCGCGCCAGTAGCCGAGATAGTCCATGCCGCACCCGAACGCGTAGACGTCGTCGATCGAAAGGCCCGCGACATCCACGTGCGGCCGGCGGCCCGCGCCGCGCACTCGCTTGACGACGAGCGCGGCCGTGTATTGGCTCGCCACACCGATGCGCTTCAGCTCGGACTGCAGAGCCCGCAACGTTTGCCCACGATCGAGGATGTCGTCGACGACGAGCACCGTGCGTCCCGCCAGCGAGGGCTTCGGCCGCACGCGCCACACGAGCTCGCCCGGCCGCGTATCCCCGCCGTAGCGGGTCACGTGCACGTAATCGAACTCGTGCGGAAACTCGAACCGCCTGCAGAGTTCGAGGGCGGCGAACGCACCTCCCTGCATCACGGCCAGCACGACGGGGTTCGCGTGCGCCAGGCGCGGCGCGATCTCGGTCGCCATGCGCTGAATGGCACGCATCACGTCGGCGGTCGAATACAGCCGGCGCGCGCGCCGGCGCGCCGCGAGCGCGGCAACGGCCCGCGCGGCGGCGTCAACCCTCGAGGTCGAGCTTCGGGCGCTTGTCGAGCGCGCCGACGGCCGCGCTCGCTCTCTGCCAATCCGCCGAGGCATGCAGATTCTCCCAGTCGAAAGTGCCGCGGCCGTGCAGACGTGTGAGGCGCAGCTGAGCCGTCGGATTCACATAGCCGCGCAGGGCCTCGAGGACCGGCGGTACCTCGTCCGGCGAATTGCACAGCAGCACGAGGTCGCAGCCCGCGTCGAGCGCGAGCCGCACCCGCTGCTCCACGGGGCCTACCACCGCCGCGCCGACCATGCTGACGTCGTCGGTGATGACGGCGCCGGTGAATCCCAGCACGCCCCGCAGCTGGTCTTCGATCCACCAGCGCGACAGGCTGGCAGGCCGCTCGTCCACGGCCGGGAAGCTCACGTGCGCGATCATCGCGGCGGGCAATCCGGCGCGGATCAGCTCGCGGTACGGCAGCAGGTCGTCGGTCAGGTCGTCGTAGCTGCGCCGATCGACCGCGAACTCCGTGTGCGAGTCGCTGCGCGCGCCGGCGTGGGTCGGGAAATGCTTCGCGGTGACGGCCATGCCCGCACGCTTCGCGCCGGCCGCAAACCGGCGCGCCAGCGCGGCGACGGCGCGCGCGTCCGAATGCAGCGCCCGATCGCCGATGATCTCCGAGAGCCCGAGATCGAGATCCACGCACGGCGTGAAGCTCATGTCGACGCCGACGGCGCGCAGCTCCGCAGCCATGAGCCAGCCGAAGGCGGCAGCGGTCTTCAGCGCCCGCTCGCGGTTCTCGTCGTACAGGTGACCGAGCGCGCGCAGCGGCGGCAGGCGGAAGAACGGCTCCTTGAAGCGCTGCACGCGCCCGCCCTCGTGGTCGACGGTCACGAGCAGCGGCGGCTGGCGAATGCCATGGATGTCCGCCACGAGCTCACGCAGCTGGTCGAGGCTCTCGAAGTTGCGGCTGAACAGGATCACGCCGCCGACCAGCGGCGACTCGAGCCATTCGCGTTCGTCCGCGGCAATCGAGGTACCGCGCAGGTCGATCATCAGCGGGCCGAGCGACACGAGGCTTCCCAGAGCAGCCGCTACGCGATGTCGACGATCGTCCCGGCGGGAACGAGATCGAACAGCTCGATGATGTCGGCGTTACGCATCCGGATACACCCGATCGAGCCAGGCACGCCCAGCGGCTCGCTGTCAGGCATGCCATGGATATAAATGTAGCGGCGCATTGTATCCACATTGCCGAGGCGGTTCCTGCCGACCTCGGTGCCCGAGAGCCAGAGGATGCGCGTCAGGATCCAGTCGCGGTCCGGATGGGCGCGGCGCAGCTCGGGAGAGTAGATCTCGCCCGTGGGGCGCCGGCCGCGGAACACCGTGTTGGCCGGCGCGCCCGCTCCGATCCTGGCCCGGATCACGTGCCGGCCGCGCGGCGTGCGCTGGCTGCCCTCGACCTCCCCCGCGCCGTGTTTCGACGTCGACACGCCGTAGCTCTTCCACGGTCGTCCGTCGCGCGTGAGATCGAGCCGCTGCGCCGCAAGGGAGACAGCGATGCTCAGGGATGGCGTTCCGCGTCGTTCCATGTGCGAAACGGGTGATCGACGAGACTCACGTTGTAGTAGCGGCGCAGGTGCGTGACTTCCTTGCCGAGCCAGGCGGGACGCGGAAACACCTGGTCTTCGCGGTCGAGCTCCAGCTCCGCGACCACGAGCCCCTCGTTGGCGCCGTGGAACTCGTCGATCTCCCACTCGAAGCCGTCGAAATCGACGTAGTGACGCGTCTTCTCGATCAGCGGCCCCGGGCAGAGCTTCAGGAGCTCGAGCGCCTCGGCGACCGGAATGGCGTATTCGTACTCGAGCCGCGACGCGACGAGACCGCCGGACTTGATGTTGAGATGGGCTTCGTCGCCGGCCACCCGGACGCGCACTGACACGCGCTCGCCGCCGGCGAGATACCCCTGGCTCATGACCTGGCGGTGCTGCGCGAGCGCGCGCCAGGCGTCGCTCTGCAGCAGGAACTTGCGCTCGATCTCGCGGGGCATTGCGGCGGTGGTATCAGCGCGCCGGGCACCCGATGCCGGCGTCGCTGCATCCTACCATCGCCGCCGTTCCCCGGCAGCCGGCACCGTCGTCCCGAGCGCGCCCCCTGCCTGGTGGCGCCGGGCACGCGGCCCGACGCCGCTCACCACGGCGCCGTCGTGCCGTCGTACTGCAGGAAGCGCCCGGTATCCTTGATGGTCGCCTTGTCGATGATCTTGATCATGCCCGCCACGCTCGGCTCCATGTCGACCGTGTTCGGCTGGCCCCGGTTGCTCTCGAGCCGCTCGGTCACGACCGTGCCGGGGTGCAGCATCAGCACCGTGACGCCCTCGTCCTTCTCCTTCACCGCGACGAGCTGCATGGCGCGGTTCAGCGCCGACTTGCTCGAGCGGTAGGCGATGCCCTGCGGGCCCGGCAGCGGCTTCGACAGCGAGCCGTTCGTCGAGCTGATCGCCACGATCATCTTCTTCCTGCTCGCACGCACGTTGTCGATCAGGCTCTCGGACACGATCAGCGGGCCGCGGACGTTCGTGGCCATGATCGTGTCGAACAAGGCGTAGTCGATGTTGCCGAAGGTCTGCGTGTCGCCGGCGCCCGTGCAGGTTTCCGTCGTGCAGTGCGAGCGGTCGCTGTAGACCCCGGCGTTGTTGATCAGGACGTCGATCGGCACGCCTTTCAGCTTCGCCGCGGACGCCTTCACGTCCTCGATGCTCGAGACGTCCATGTGCTCCACGCGAACGTTGGGGTACTTGGCGACCAGCGGCGCGAGCGTCTCCGGCATGTCGTGACGCCGGTGCGTGGCGATCACCGTCCAGCCCTTGGCGGCGTACTGCTTGACGAACTCGAGCCCGAGCCCCGAGTTGGCCCCGGTGATCAGCACCGTCTCCGCCACCGCTCCCTGAGTCACGGCCATGCCGCCCACCAGAACCGCGCCAACGATCGCGAACACCCGACAACGAATCATCTGCTTCATCTCCCAACGTTCGTCATTTTCGATTGAACCCGTTTCACGCGGCCAGCACGGGCGCCACGTCCGCCGGCCGGTCGACAAACTGCAGCGCGCGCACCAGCGATCCGCCGACCCCGCCCGACAGCGCGTCCTGCAGCCGTTCGGCGGCGCAATTCCGGTAGTCGCGGGGGCTCAACCCGTATTCCTTCCGGAACGACGACGAGAAGTGCGCCGCACTGTTGAAGCCCCACGAGAACGCAATGTCCGTGATGCTCTGGTGATCGAAATCCGCGGCACGCAGATCCACCAGGCACGCCTGCAGCCGCTCGCGGCGGATGTAGTCGGACACGCATTCGCCTTCCTCGGCGAACAGCAGCTGCAGGTAGCGCGTGGTGACGCCGATGTGCGCGGCCACGGATTGCACCGACAGCGCGGGATTGCGCAGCTCCGCGCCGATCAGCTCCTTGACCTGCTCGCAGGTCAGCCTGTTCGCGGGATCCTGCCGGGGCGGCCGCACGGCGGCGCGGGCATAGCCCGCGGCCAGCAGACGCAGCAGCGCATCCGCGGTCGTGCCGCCGGCCGTTGCCGCATGTCCCGCATCGACGGCGCCCCAGATCGCGAGCAGCAGCCGCGAAATCATTCGCGACAGCACGTTGTTGCTGCCGAGACGCACACAGTAGACGTCGTCCGCGATCGGCAGGTACCGCTGCAGCAGTGCGAACGGCACGCTGAGACACAACCCCGCGTGCGCTTCGCGATACTCACCGACGACGCCCACCGCGGAATCCGCGAGCAGCGCCTCGCCCGCCCGCTGCACGAACCGCTCGTCGCCGACCGTCACTGTCCTCGGCCTGTTCGGCATGAACAGACAGAAGTGCCGAGATCGATCGCTCGACGAGCGCGTGGGAACGGTCTCGTAGAGCAGCGGCGACGACGCCACGGTGGCGGAGACCACGAGGTCGCCGATCGCCAGCGCACGAAAGAACATCCTGGCGCCCGGCAGGTAGTGCGGACCGAGCGTCGCATATGCCATCGAGCTCTTGAGCTCCGGATCGTGTCGCCAGGCGTCGACCAGATGACCGGCGAACCCTGCTCTGACTGGGATGGAAAAATTGCCCATCGCTCCCCCCGCTACCGACCAGTCACCAAACCCGGCATCGGAGTGTGCGCCGCGCGCCACGGGCTGCAAAGAAGCGGGCTCACCAGGGCAACCCCGACCCGTCGTACCGCAGGAACCTGCCGCTGTCGCGCCTCGTGAGCCCGCCGATCGCGGCGATCATGTGGCGCACGGACTCCGGCGTTTCGAGCATGCCCGGGTTGTGCAGGTCCGCCTGCTTCTCCACGCGCACAGACCCGGGGTGCATGGGCACGACGATCACGCCGCTATGCTTCAGCACCTGCGCCAGCGTGACGGTGGCCTTGTTCAGCGCCGCCTTGCTCGTGCCGTACCAGAAGATGCGCGTCGCAACCTCCGGCGCACTGATCGTGCCGAGCGTCGAGGTGATCATGACGATCTTCTTCTCCCCGCTCGCCTTCACGTTGTCGATGAACGCCTCGCAGACCAGCAGCGGCCCCCGCACGTTGATGCGCATGAAGTCATCGAACTGCTCGTAGTTCAGCGTCCCGAACTCCTGATTCGGATCTGAGGGCTGCATCCAGTCCAGGAAGCTGAAGATGCCCGCGTTGTTGATCAGCACGTCGATGGCCTGGCCGCGCAGCTGCGCGGCCAGCCCTTTGACCTGCTCCGGGCTCGCAACGTCCATCCGTTCCACGCGCACGTTGCGGCGCTCGCTCGCGAGCGCCGCGAGCTGCACCGGTGCCCTGTCGCGCCGGTGCGTCGCGATCACGTTCCAGCCAAGGGCTGCGTACTGGCGCGCGAACTCGAGACCGATGCCGGAGTTGGCGCCCGTGATCAGCACCGTTTCGGCGTCTGCAGACTGTCCCACTGCCATCGCGAGCGCGGCCAGCAGCGCGAGCCGCAACGGCTGTCGCCACGTCTTGTCGTTCGCCACGCCCGCGCCTCCTCCGTGTGGACGACGCGCCGCAGCCATACGCCGGCTGCGGCGCGCTCGCTCCCGGAACTACTTGAAGCTCATCTTCATCTCGACGCCGAACTCGCGAGGCCGCTCCACGGTCGACCAGTCGAGCTCCCAGATCGAGCCGTAGAAGCCGCCGTTCACGACCTGCTTGTCGGTGAGGTTCGTGCCGAACAGCGCGAGCTCCCAGCGGGCATCGCCCTTCGGCACGTACTGCAGCCGGGCGTTGACGAGGCCGTAGTCGCCGGCCTCGTAACGGAACGGGAAGCCGAGGTACTGCGGGTGGTACTTCGGATCGGCGTAGCGCTGGAAGCCGCTGACGTAGTTGTAGTCGACGCGGGTCGTGAGGCTCGCGCCGCTCTTCAGCCGCGTGTCGTGCTGCAGACCCACCGAGTACGTCTGCTTCGGCGCCTGGGCGAAGTCGCTGCCGACGCTGACCGGTGTGTCGGCACCGAGCAGGAACGACGTGTAGCCCGTGTCGAGCAGACCCAGGTTGAAGTTGACCTTCAGCTTCTCGGTGGCGAGCCACGTGAGCTCGGTCTCGAGGCCGTTGGCCTCCGCACCCGCCACGTTCTGCGTGATGATCGTGACGGCGTACACGCCGATCGACGGATCCACGAAGTTCGAACGGATCTGGATGTCATCCCACAGCGTATGGAAGATCGACGCGTTGAACCGTACGCGACCGTTCGCGAGGTCGGAGCGGAACCCCACCTCGAAGGTCTTGATGGTTTCCGGATCGTATTTCACGAGGCGACGACCGGTCGCCGTCGTGACGGGATCGGCGCCGCCGGCGTTGAAGCCCTCCGAGTAGCTGACGTAGCCCATGACGTCCTTGCTGAACTTGCGCTTCAGCGAGATGCGGCTCGTGAGCTTGTCGAACGTCACGGAGTCGGTCGTCAGCGGAGTGCCGGCCCACGGATCGCCCTTCACGAACGGTCCGATGTGCGCTGGGACGGGGCTCGTCACGCCCGGAATCGGCGCCTCGTTGACCGCGACCTTGTCCTGCTTGTGGTAGCGCGCGCCGACCGTCAGATCCAGCTTCTCGTTGAGGTGGATGTCCGCCTCGCCGAACGCCGCGTAGCCGTCTTCCGACCGGTGCAGCAGCTGCTCGGTGTTGCCGATGCTGTTCTGGTACACGTTGATGGCCTGGGCACAGGTGGCCAGCGTCGTCGGCGCCTGGCACTGCGGAGTGGCCAGCAGGGCCGCCGTGCTGAACCGGCCGTCGGCGAACTCCTCGAAGCCCCAGAACGGGTTGTGCGCGTCGCTGGTCTGCCGCCAGTAGTAGTAGCCGCCGACCCAGTCGACCTTGCCCCGCGAGCCGGACAGCTGGATCTCCTGGCTGCGCAGCGCCGACTTGTTGTTCTGGTAGGTTTCGACGATCTCGTAGGGCGACATGTCCCAGTCGAGCGCCTGGTGCTGCTCTTCGTAGATCGAGCCCGTCCACGACGTCAGCGTCATGCGGTCCGTGAGGTTGTAGGTGACCTCGACGGAGCCCTGCTTCGTGTGGATCGTCGCCGGCTCGTACACCTCGATGTTGTTGTCCCACTTGCCGAGCAGACCGCCGGGGTAGCCCGACACGTTGTGGACGGCATCGACCGGATGGCCCGACAGCGTGTACAGATCGATGGCACCGTACTCGAAGCCGACGAGCTTCGCGCCCTGCGGCACGGCCCAGCGCGAGATGCGTGCATCGGTCGGGTGCGACATGTTGTCGCTGTACTTCGCGCGCAGCTTGAACTTGTCGGTCGGCTTCCACACGAGGTCGCCGGCCGCGTTCGTCATGTCGATCTGGCCGTAGTCCTTGTTGTTGGCGATGCTGTGCACGTAGCCGTTACGCTGCAGTGAAGCGGCCGATATGCGCGTCTTCAACGTGTCCGTGACCGGCACGTCGACGCTCACGAGCGCGTCGCGGCGGTCGTAGCTGCCGAGAGCCACGGAGCCCCTCGCGGCGAACTCGTCCGAAGGCTGACTGGTCACGACGCGGATGGCACCACCCGTGGAGTCGCGTCCGTACAGGGTGCCCTGCGGCCCGCGCAGCACTTCGATGCGCTCGATGTCCTGGAGGTTGAAGTCCAGCAGTCCCGACGTGTAGGGCTGCCAGATGCCGTCGATGTAGAAGCCGACGCGGGGAATGCCGCGGATCGAGAATCCGACCTCGGACGTCGGACCGTTCGTGCCGCCGATCACACTCAGGTTCGGGATCGCGCCCTGCAGCTTCTCGATCGTCGTGATGCTCTGCATCGACAGATCCTCGCTCGTCATCGCGACGATCGAGATCGGGACGTCCTGCAGGTTCAACGCTCGGCGCGTGGCCGTGACGACGATTTCTTCGAGACCTCCGCCCTGTGCACCGGCCTCCTGCTGCGCGAGCGCCGGCTGGGAACCGGCGGCTCCGAGCGCGGTGATACCGGCCACGGCTAGCGAATCGAGTAACTTGCCCCTCACTGTACTCTCCTGGATGGTTTCAGTCTGGCTAAAGCGAAAGCCTGCTGTTGCCTCATTTGCCTATCGCTCTCTCGAGCGGCTTCGAACGTCGATCACACACCCCGCAACGACTCGCACACCGACGCCGTCGTGCCATTCGTCGCTGCCGCGAGCGCCGGTGCGCATCAGCGCGTGCCCTTGGGCGCGGCGTGCGGATGGCGGCTCTGCTCGGCGCGTGCAGCGCGCTCTTCCGCCGTCAGCGGATTCAGCGGCCGCAGGTACGAGATGTCCGAGCGGTCCCAGCGGCCGAGGCACGCGGTCGCGCAGAGATCGACGGGCGTGAGCAGCATGCTGATGTCGTGCGTGTACTCGTGGACGATCATTCGCCACGCGCCGTCGCGGCGCTCGTAGCGGTTCTCGTAACGGCCGGTGCCGAGCGTCGTGAGCTTGCCGCCCAGCAGCGCGCGACCAGGCGTCGGCTCGCCGGGCGTGTCCAGCGCCTTGTTCCGCGGCATGTCGGACGAATAGAGGATGTAGCCTTCCTCGTGCGCCGAGTCGCCGTCGACGTCGAGCGTCAGGCCCGTCACGTGATGCTGGTGTGCCGCCGCATTCGAGTGCCCGTCGTTGGCGTACGACACGATGTCGGCCACCTTGACCGGCGAGCCGTAGCTGATCGACGCCTCGGGCCAGAACGACTTCGGCATCAGCGCCGCGTCGTGGCGGTCCAGCCCGCGCGTGTAGTTCAGCTCGTTCTCCCAGATCGCCTGGTACGTCGCCATGCCGGCGACGTCCGCCTCGAGCTTCGTGAGCTTCGCGTCGATCGCACGCAGCGCGGCGAGATCCGCCGCGGCCGCGTTCGTCCCGCCTGCGTCGCCACCACCGCCGCTGCATCCGGCCGCCGCCAGAAGCACGACGAGCACCCCCGCAGTCGCCCGGCTCATCACCGGCTCCCGCCGCCCGGGTTGTGCGGCTGGCGGTTCGCGTCGGCGCGCGCTTTCCTCTGCTCGGGCGTCTGGTACTGCAGCGGCCGCACGTACGAGAGGTCGTTCCTGTCCCAGCTGCCGAGGCAGCCGCCGTTCGTGCACAGATCGACGGTATCGCCGAGCAGCGCGAGATCCTCTACGTACTCGCGGACGAGGATCTTCCAGTCGCCGTTGCGCCGCTCCCAGCGCTCGATGTAGCGGCCGCTCCCCATGCGGGTCTTCTCTTTCGTATTGGCCTTGCCGAGCGTCGCAGGCCCCACCGTGTCGGCGCTGCGATCGCGCGGCACCAGGAAATACACGACGTAGCTCTCGACGTGTGCCGTGTCGCCGTCGATGTCGATGGTCTGCCCGGTGATGTGATGCTGGTGTGCCGCGTAGCCCGCGAGCTCGTTCTCTTCCCAGTCGACGTACTGGTCGCGCGTCATCTGCGTGCCGAAGCTGATCGTGGCCTCGGGCCAGAACGCGCTGCGCACGAGTTCCTTGTCGTGCCGATCGGCGCCTCGCGTATAGCGCTTCAGGACGTCGAAGATGTCCTTGCGCTCCTTGAGGTAGCGGACCTGTGGATCGAGCGCGTCGAGCCGCGCGCTCAGGCTCGCGGCGAGCGCGGAAGCGCTCGTGGCACCTTCCTGCGCAACCGGCGCACCGACGAACGTCACGACCGCGGCGGAGGCCGCCGCCACCGCGACGACCCACTTCAGCGGCACGGCGAGACGCGCCCGCCTCCCGGAACGGTTCTGCATCGAATCCCCCCTTGCGATGCGGCCCTCTCGGCGCGCGCTGTTGCCGTGAACATGCGCACTGCCGGCCGGGGCCTTCGGGGGTGATCGTCCGCCGCCGATTCCGCGCAGACTTTCCTAAATGCGAACTGCGCCACGTACCGTTCGGTTCGCCCGGCCGCTCCCGGAAAACGCAGTTCGCATCTGCGATATCCCGGGCCCGCGGCGTTGTCTTAGATGGACGGCCTGCGAACCACGACTCGTCGTCAGGAGAACCTTCATGGCCGATGGACCGCGCACCCGAACCCCGATCTCGAGACTCCTCGGCTACGCGTCCTGGGCCCTGATCGTCGCGTTCCTGGCACTGAAGGCCCTGCGGCTCGCGCAGGGCTCGCCGCTGACGCACGAGCTCGATTTCTCGGATCTGTCGCCGCTCGCCATGGCCGCCGCCGTGGCCGCGATGGTGCTGATCTTCCGCTCGCCGAGGGTGCTGCGATCCACGACCATGATCGAGACGCACGAGGTCCGCACGGTCGTGCTGTCGTTCCTGTTCGTGTTCGTGCTGATGGCGGCCTACTACGTGCTGCGCCCCGTGCGCGACGCCATGGCGAGCGACTGGTCGAACACGGAAATCAGCGTGCTCTGGAACATCCAGCTCGTGCTGTCCACCTTCGTGGTAGCGCTGTACGGGTGGACGTGCTCGCGCGTGCGTTTCACGCTGCTCGTGCCGATCGTGTACGTCTTCTTCGCGGTGACGTTCGTCGCGTTCTACTTCGGCTCGGCGCTGACACCGGACCGCGTGCTGATCGACAAGGCGTTCTACGTCTGGGTGACGCTGTTCAGCCTGATGCACATGTCGGTGTTCTGGAGCTTCATGGCCGACGTCTACAGCAAGGAGCAGTCGCGTCGCCTGTTCTCGTTCATCGCGACCGGCGCCAGCGCCGGCGCATCGCTCGGGCCGCTGCTGGCCGGCCAGGTCGTGCAGCACATCGGCGCGGACAACCTGATCCTGGTGGCCTCCGCCATGCTGCTGGTTCCCATCCCGATCGCGCTGGCCCTGCAGCGGCTCAAATCCGTGGACCTGCACAACGAGAACGTGCACGCAGACGTCGGCTCACGGTCGATCGGCGGCAGCTCGCTTGCCGGATTCAAGGCGTTCTTCACGAACCCGTATCTGCTCGCGATCGGCCTGTTCATCCTGCTGTACACCACGATCAGCTCGTTCACGTACTTCGAGCAGGTGGACCTGCTGCGCTCGTACTCACGCGAGGATCGCACGGCCATCCTCGCGACGCTGTCGGCCATCGTGAACGCGCTTACGTTCGGGCTCGGCATCTTCGCAACCAGCCGCATCGTCACGCGGCTCGGCATGACCGTGACGCTCGCGCTCGTGCCGGTGCTCATCTGCGCGGGCCTGCTGATGCTCGCTTTCGCGCCCATCCTGACCGTGCTGCTCGCGCTGCAGGTCGTGCGGCAGGGCGGCAACTTCGGCATCACGCGGCCGGCGCGCGAGATGCTGTTCACGCACGTCGACAGGGAAACCCGCTTCAAGTCGAAACCCGTGATCGACGTCGTCGTGTATCGCGGCGGCGACGCCCTGTCGAGCATCGGCTTCGCGTCGCTGACGGACGGTCTCGGTCTCGGCGTCGGCGCCATGGCGGGCGTCGGCGCGGCGATCGCCGCCGTGTGGGCGGCGGCCGGCATCTATCTCGGCGGCGTGTTCAAGCGCCACAGCGCCGCCGCCATGGAGCACGAACCGCAACGCGCCGCGCTGACACCCCAGCAGCAGGCGGCGTCGTAGCGGAGTGCGGCGGAGGCCCGCGCGGAGCGCGACCTCAGGTGGAATACGCCTCCGAGGTCGTGGCTCCGCCGTGCCCCGTCCAGTTCGTGTGGAAGAACTCGCCGCGCGGCCGGTCCACACGTTCGTACTGATGCGCACCGAAGTAGTCGCGCTGCGCCTGCAGCAGGTTGGCCGGCAGCCGCTCCGCGCGATAGCCGTCCCAGTACGCGAGCGCGGCGGAAAGGCACGGCACCGGAATCCCGGCGCCGACCGCCGCGACGACCACTCGCCGCCACGCCGCCTGCCGGCCCTCGACCGCCTGCCGGAAAAGCGGATCGAGCAGCAGGTTCACGAGATCCGGGTCGCGGCCGAACGCCTTGCGGATGTCGCGGAGGAAAGCGGAGCGGATGATGCAGCCGCCGCGCCACGTCTGCGCGATCGCGCCGAAATCGAGATTCCAGCCGAACGAACCCGCCGCGGCACGCAGCAGCTGGTAGCCCTGCGCGTAGCTCACGAGCTTGGCCGCGTACAGCGCCTGGCGCAGATCGTCGATGATGCCGCGCCGCTCGCCCGAGAGCGCCCCGCCGCTCGCGCCGAGCCGTTTCGCGGCCGCGACGCGCTCGTCCTTCAGCGCCGCGAGGCAGCGTGCGAACACGGCCTCGCCGATCAGCGTCAGCGGCATGCCCTCCTCGAGCGCCGCACCGACGGTCCACTTACCCGTGCCCTTCTGGCCCGCCACGTCGAGGATCGCATCGACGACCGCGTCGCCGCGCTCGTCGCGGAACGCGAGGATGTCGCGCGTGATCTCGATGAGGTAGCTGTCGAGCTCGCCCGCGTTCCAGTCGGCGAACACGGCCGCCATCTCGGCGTTGGACATGCCGAGACCCCGCTTCATGAGGTCGTACGTCTCGGCGATGATCTGCATGTCGCCGTATTCGATGCCGTTGTGCACCATCTTCACGAAGTGGCCGGCGCCGTCGCTGCCCATCCACGCGCAGCAGGGCTCCCCCTCCGGCGTGCGCGCCGCAATGGCCTCGAAGACGGGCTTCACGTGCGGCCACGCCGCGGCGCTGCCGCCCGGCATCAGCGACGGCCCGCGCAGCGCGCCCTCCTCGCCGCCCGACACCCCGGACCCGACGTACAGAAAACCCTTGGCTTCCATCTCGCGGGCCCGGCGGATCGTGTCGGTGTAGAGGCTGTTGCCGCCGTCGATCACGATGTCGCCCGGTGCCAGCAGCGGCGCGAGCTGCGCGAGCAGCGCGTCGACGGCCTGGCCGGCCTTGACCAGCATGATGATCCTGCGCGGCCGCGCGAGCGCCGCGACGAGTTCCTGCAGCGTCTGTGCGCCCACGAACCGCTTGCCGCGGCCGCGGCCGTTCATGAACTCGGTGACCCTGGCCGTCGTGCGGTTGTGCACGCAGACGCGCAAGCCCCTGCTCTCGATGTTCAGCGCCAGATTCTCGCCCATGACGGCGAGCCCAATCAGGCCGATGTCGCATTGCGGCTGGTTCATGGCGTACCTCGCTCGGTCGGGTCGTCGTGAGTATCGAGTGCGATCAGCAGCTGCGCCACCTGCGCCGGCGTCGGGGCGGCGCCGTCGATCACGATCGCGCGCTCGTCGGCGGCGGGCGGCTCGAGCGTGGCGAGCTGGCTGTCGAGCAGCGACGCCGGCATGTAGTGATCGCGGCGCGCGGCGAGCCGCGCGGCCAGGGCGGCGCGCTCGAGCTTCGGCCATACGAACGTCACGCGGCGTCCCGCGCGCGCGCGGACCAGGTCGCGATACGCGCGTTTCAGCGCCGAGCACGACACCACCACGCCGGCGGGCTCGGCCGCGATCGCGGCCGCCACCCGCTCGAGGAACGGCCCGCGGTCCGCGTCGTCGAGCGGAATGCCGGCCCGCATCTTCGCGACGTTGGCCTCTGGATGCAGCGTATCGCCCTCCACGAACGGCACGCCGAGCGCGGCCGCGAGCGAGCGCCCTAGCGTCGACTTGCCGCAGCCGCTGACGCCCATGATGAGGATGGCGCGCGTCACTTCGCCCGGTCGGCCGCGAGATCGAACAACCGCATGTACTCCGCGCTGTCGGCGGGCCCGAGGCCGCCGGCTACGAGCATGCGGTGCAGGTCCGCGATCAGCGACGTGACGGGCAGCGGCACGCGCTTCGCCAGCGCGGCCGCCTGCACCGTCTCGAGATCCTTCAGCATGTTGTCGATGCGGCCCGTCGGCGAGAAGTCACGGCGCGCGAACTTGGCCATGAACTCCTGCATGATGCGCGAATCCGCGCGCCCGCCGGCCAGCGCCGCCGGGATCTTCGTGGCGTCCACGCCGTGCTGCTCCGCGAAGCGCACGGCTTCCGCCACCGCGAAGAAGTGCGTCGCGCAGAAGATCTGGTTGATCAGCTTCACCGTCTGACCCGAGCCCGGGCCGCCGAAGTGCGTGAAGCGCGCGGCGAGCAGCGCCAGCAGCGGCTGCGCGCGCGCCACGTCGGCGTCGCTGCCGCCGACCATCAGCGTCAGGGCGCCGCGCGCGGCCGCCGGCGCTCCGCCGGACAGCGGCGCGTCCACGAACCCCATGCCGGCCTCCTCGGCGAGCCGTACCGCCAGGGCCGCGGTGCGCCCGGGATCGATGCTCGACATGTCGACGAGCAGCTTGTCGGCCGCGGCCGCCACGGCCACGCCTTCGTGGCCGAACACTGCCCGCTCCACGACGTCGGCGCTGTTCAAGCTCGTGATCACGAACGCGGCCGTGCCCGCTGCGTCGCGAGGCGAGGCGGCGACGCGTGCGCCGCGAGCCGCCAGCGCGCGGCACTTGTCGGCCACGACGTCGAACACGGCCACCGCGGCCCCGGTGTCGAGCAGGCGCCCCGCAATCGCGGAGCCCATGACACCGACCCCGATGACGGCCACGCGCTGCGTCACGGCACGCCCCTGACCGACGCGCGCTCGACCAGCGTGAGGCCCACGTCGACGACCTGCGCGGACACATTGGCCCCCGGCGTCAGCAGATCGAGGATCAGGCGGCCCGTGCGCAACCCGAGTGCGTGGAAATCCACGTGGATCGTCGTCAGCGGCGGATTGATCTCGCGGCCGATCTCGAAGTCGCCGAAGCCGACGATGGACAGCTGCTCCGGCACCGCGACGCCGCGCCGCTGGCACTCCATGACGACACCGACGGCCGAGAGATCCGACACCGCGAACACGGCATCGATGCGCCGCTCGAGCAGGATGGGCGTGGCCGCCGCGCCGTGATCGAAGCTCACGGGCGCGTGTCCGTGCCGGATCACGAGCTCCGTGGGCCGGCCGTGGCGCGCGAGCTCGTCCTCGAACCCGCGCATGCGCTCCTCGCCGCGATGGTCGATCACGTCGCCCTCGTTGGAGCTCGCGATGGCACCGATGCGCTCGAAGCCCCTCGACATGAGGTAGCGCGCTGCGGTGCGTCCGACCTCGTAGTTCGAGAAGCCCACGGCGTGCTCGATGGGCCGGCGCGGCAGATCCGCGATCTCGATGACCGGGATGCCGGCCGCGAGCAGCATCTTCGCCGCGCCCCGGCTGTGCATGGAGCCCGTCAGCACGATGGCCTCGGGCCGGCGCGCCAGCAGGTTCTTCAGCTGTCGCTCCTCCTCGCTCAGCGAGTACTCGGTGTACGCGATCAAGAGATCGTAATCGGCCAGGCGCAGCGCATCCGTCAGCCCGTGCGCCACGGCCGCGAAGTTCGTGTTCGTGAGCGTCGGCAGCATCAGCGCGATGAACCCCGTGCGCCGGCTCGCGAGGCTGCCCGCCGCCCGGTCCGGCACGTAGCCCAGATCCGCGATGGCCTTGTGCACGCGCGCCCGCGTCTCGGGCTGCACGATGTCGAGGTCGCGGATCACGCGCGACACGGTCATGTGGGACACGCCCGCGAGCCGCGAGACCTCGCGGATCGTCGGGCGGCGATCCGGTTTCGCGCGGCCTGCGCCGCCGTCATCCACTCGTTTCTTGCGTGACCGGGTCATGGTGCTCCGCAGTCGCCACGGCGGGGGCCGCGGCTGCCGCTACGCGGATTGCTCGACCGCGTTGCCTTCGCTCACGACATGATAAAAGCGGCCCTCGAACATCTCCATGAGCTCGAGCGTCACGGCACGGGCCTCGGCGCGCACCGGGGACGCGATGGCCTCCGCGAGCGCGGCGTGCGACGGGTAGTCGATCTGCTGGATCATGACGATCGGCGGCGCGTCGGCGTCGGCGGCCGCGACCTTCAGCAGCCGCACGTTGCGGGCGTGCGGGAACCTGCGCCACAACGGTGCAAGCCGCTGCTCGACGCCGGCGAAGAACCGCTGCTCGCAGCCGGGCTTGATGCGGCCCTCGAAAATGGCCGTGCGCGTGATCATCGGTAGTCCTCGTGGATGGCGAGATGCAGCTTCACGACCTTCGTCCGGTCGCCGGCCTGCTCGAGCGCCGCGACGGCCTCTGCCAGCGGGAACGTGCCGGAGAGGATCGGCGCCACGTCGATGGCGCCGGTGACGATCAGGTCCACGGCGCGACGGAACTCGTCGTTGGCGCGGAACGCGCCCACGAACTCGATCTCCCGCGTCTGCAGCACGTTGACCGGCACCGGCGCCGTGCCGGGCGGCAGCATGCCGACCTGCACGATACGTCCACCGCGGCGGATGACCGGGAACAGCGACGCGAGCGCGGCCGGCGCGCCGGAGACCTCGAGCGCCACGTCGAAGTAGCCACCGTCGACCTCGAACCCGGCGAGCCCCCGCGGATCGCGCGCGACGTTGATCGTCCGGGTGGCGCCCATGCGCCCGGCGGCCACGGCCAGCGGCGCGTCCTCGACGTCCGTCGAGACGACCTCGGCCGCGCCCGCGAACCGCGCGGCGCGCGCCGTCAGGAGACCGATCGGACCGGAGCCCGTCACGAGCACGCGCCTGCCGAGCAGCGGCCCGGCGCGATTCACGGCGTGCAGACCCACGGACAGCGGCTCCGCGACCGAGAGGCGCAGCAGGTCCGTGTCCGCCGGCACGGGCACGACCTGATCCCGGCGCAGCACGAGGTGCTGCACGAACCCGCCCTGCACGTGCGGGAAGCGGCCCGCGCTCCCCAGGAACAGCATGTTCGTGCACAGATTCGCGCGGCCCGCGCGGCAGTAGTGGCACGCGAGGCAGGGCCGGGCCGGATCGAGCGCGGCCTTCGTGCCGGGCGGCAGATCGCGGACCGCGGTGCCCGTCTCGATGACGACGCCCGAGACCTCGTGCCCCAGCGTCAGCGGCTCGCGGACGAAGAAATCCCCGACCGCGCCGCGGTGGTAGTAGTGCAGATCGGAGCCGCAGATGCCACCGTAGGCCACGGCGACGCGCACCTCGTCCGGAGCGAGCGCCTGCTCGGGCCGCGGCTCGATCCTGACGTCCCTGGCTCCGTGACACACCGCCGCCAGCATGCAAATACCCCGTCCTGCGCTAGAATGTGCACGTTAACAAGATTCGCCCGGGAATGCAGCCAAACCCCTTCAGCCTGGCCGGCAAGACCGCCCTCGTGACCGGCGCCGCCCGCGGCATCGGCTTCGCGCTGGCCACCGCTCTCGCGCAGGCCGGCGCCGCGCTCGTGATCAACGGCCGCACCCGACCCGCCCTCGAGGCGGCCGCCGCGGAGCTGCGCCGGCACGGCGGCCGCGTGGACATCAGCACGTTCGACGTCACGGACCCCGCCGCGGTCAACGGCGCGGTCGCGGCCATCGAAGCCGGCGTGGCGCCGCTCGAAATCCTCGTGAACAACGCGGGCATCCAGCGCCGCGCCCCGCTCGAGAAGTTCAGCGACGCGGACTGGCGCGAGCTCATGGCGACCAACCTCGACAGCGTGTACTACGTGAGCAAGGCCGTGGCGCCGCACATGATCGCGCGCGGCCGCGGCAAGATCATCAACGTGGGCAGCGTGCAATGCGAGCTCGCGCGCCCCGGCATCGCGCCGTACACGGCGTCGAAGGGCGCCGTGAAGAACCTGACGAAGGGCATGTGCGCCGACTGGGCGCGCCATGGCCTGCAGATCAACGCACTCGCACCCGGCTACTTCGCCACGCCGCTAACCAAAGCGCTGATGGAGGACCCCGTATTCGACGAGTGGCTGCGCAAGCGCACGCCCGCGGGCCGCTGGGGCAAGCTCGAGGACCTGCACGGCGCCGTCGTGTTCCTGGCGTCCCGCGCCTCCGATTTCGTGAACGGCCAGACGCTGTACGTCGACGGCGGCATGGTCGCCGTCGTTTAGGAAACCTCGCATGACCTCTCCCCGCCCGCTCGCGCTGCAGATTTGCCCCTTCTCCCAGTACCTCGAGTCGGCACTCAACGCCCGCTTCGAGATCGTGCGCTGGTGGGAGCTCGACGGCGCCGCTCAACGCGCCTGGCTCGCGAGCCACGCGGGGCGCGTCCGCGCGGTCGCCACCGGCGCACAGTTCGGCTGCCCGAACGAGCTCATGGCGGCTCTGCCTGCCCTCGGCATCGTCTCCGTGAACGGTGTCGGCATCGACAAGGTCGACCTCGAGTTCGCGCGTGCGCGCGGCGTTCGCGTAGGCAACACACCCGGCGCACCGACGCTCGACACCGCCGATCTCGCCGTAGGCCTCGTGATCGGCCTGCTGCGCGGCTTACCCTCTGCCGACGCGTACGTGCGCGCGGGCCGGTGGCCCAAGGGCGACGTGCCGCTCACGCGCAGGGTCACGGGGTGCACGTTCGGCATCGTGGGCTTGGGCAGCATCGGCTCGGCCGTCGCCGCGCGGCTAGCGCCCTTCGGTCCGATCGCCTATACGGGTCCGAACCGCAAGCCCGTCGACTATGCGTACGAGCCGGATCTGCTCTCCCTCGCACGGCAGGCGGACGTGCTCGTCGTCACGTGTCCCGCCAATGCAGCGACGCGCCATATGATCGGCGCATCCGTGTTTGCCGCGCTGGGACCCACGAGCTATCTCGTCAATGTCGCGCGCGGATCGGTGGTGGACGAGGCGGCGCTCTGCGCAGCACTCGAGGCGGGCACGATCGCCGGCGCCGCGCTCGACGTGTACCAGAACGAGCCACACGTGCCAGAGTCGCTGCGGCGCAGCCCAAAGACCGTGCTGACCCCCCACATGGCGAGCGGCACGGTCGAGGGACGCAAGCACATGGCCGACATGATGCTCGCGAACCTCGACGCTTTCTTCGCCGATGAGCCGCTGCCGACGGCCGTGGTCTGACGAATCGAAACACCGTATGGAAGGAGACTGAGAATGACCAGGAAAACCCTGCGGCAGGTGCTGAACGAGGCGAACGGCTGCATCGTGGCGCCGTGCGTGTACGACTGCGCATCGGCCCGCGCCGTGGAGATGGTCGGCTTCAAGGCCATGATGCTCTCCGGCGGCGAAGTCTCCGTCGCAATGAACGGCGTGCTCGATTACGGATTCTCGGGCCTCGCCGACGTCGAGTGGATCACGAGCCGCATCACGCAGACCTGCTCGCTGCCGCTCGCGGCCGACATCGAGGACGGCTTCGGCGGCCCGCTGGCCGTGTACCGCTCCGCGAAACGCATGGCCGCGGCCGGCGCGCAGGCGCTGCAGCTGGAAGACTCCGCCGACATGGAGGAATCGACGAAGCTGCTGCCGCGCGAGCAGTACTACGCGAAGGTCCGCGCCGCGCTGGCCGCGCTCGAAGGCACGAACTGCTTCCTGATCGCTCGCACCAACGCCGATCCCGCCACCGAGCTGGACGAGGGCATCGAGCGCTGCCGCGAGGCCATCAAGCTCGGTGCGCAGATGACCACGGTGGTCAAGCTCACGAACCTCGAGGACGCGCGCTACGTCGCGAGCAAGGTGCCGGGCTGGAAGATGTACCCGGACGCGGCCGGGAAGGACGGCGTTCCCGAGGTCACGGTGGAGGACATCTATCCGCTCGGGTTCAACTTCATGACGATCCATTACACGCTGAAGGCCGCGATGGACGGCATGCTCGAGCACGGGCTGCACAACGTGAAGCAGCAGGGGTCGCTCTACACCTGCGACAAGAAGGACGCGACGGGCATCATGGGCTGCAGCGCCACGCCGCTGTTCGACCCGCACGGCTACATGGAGCTCGAGGGCCGCTTCAGCCTGAAGAAGAAGGACTTCACGATCGTCGGCAAGGAAGTCGAGGGCTATCCCGAAGGCTTCGTGAAGGTGCCGATCACCGACCGCTTCTAGCCGTCGGTTCTCCCGGGCGTCGCCTACGCTCCGCCGCGGAGCACGCGGTAGGGGCGCCAGGCGAGCACCAACAGGCCGAACATGATCGGCGCCGGCACCGCGACCACGATCGCGAGCGAGTAGCGGATGTCGGCCGGGTTCCTGAACACGTAGTCCGTCATGAGCCCCACGACCGTGGGACCCACGCCGAGCCCCACGAGCGTGATCAGCATGATGTAGAGGGCCGTGACCTGCGCACGCGCGCGGTTCGGCACGATGAGCTGGATCGACGTGCCCGCGCACGCGTACGGCGTGTTCGACAGGAAGATCGCGGGCCCGAGCAGTGCGAGCGCGAGCTCGGGCGACGGCATCAGCGGTGCGAGTCCGCCGAATACACCACAGCCGATGAAGCCGAATGCGGCGACCTTCAGCGGCGCGTCGAGATGCCCGCGCCGCGCGAGCCGATCCGTCATGAAGCCACCGAAGTACGCGCCGCCGGTGCCGAATACGAGCACGATCAGGCCGAACGCCAGCCCCGCCTGCGCCGTGTTCCAGCCGAACGTGCGCTGGAACACCGACGGCGTCCACACGAAGAACGTGTACGACACCAGCGTGACCATGCAGAAGCCCGCGAACATCGGCGCGAGTGCGCGCACGCGCTCGCGCACGATCGCGAGCACCTCGCGGGCCGACAGCGGCATCTGCGCGCCGCTGCCGCGGCGCGGCGGCTCCTTCAGCAGCAGGAACGCCGGCACGAGCAACAGACCCGGCGCGCCGATGATCAGGAACGCGGCCTGCCACGGCTGAAAGCCGACCAGCGGCCCGCTCGTGAGCACCGACGACGTCGTGAGCCATTGCAGCAGGAAGCCGCCCGCGATCAGGCCCACGGCCTGCCCCACCGGCGCGCTCATGAAGAACGCGCCGATCGCACGTCCCAAACGCTCCGGCGGAAAGTAGTCGCTCATCATCGACAGGCCCGCCGGCGTGACGGTGGCCTCGCCCACGCCCACGCCCACTCGCGTGAGAAACAGCTGCGCATAGGTGCGCGAGAGTCCCGAGCCGATCGCGAACAGGCTGAAAAACAGCAGCGACAGCGCCATGATCACGCGCCGCTGGTAGCGATCCGCGAGCCAGCCGAGCGGGATGCAGGCCAGCGTGTAGAAGATGCCGAACGCGACGCTCTGCAGCATCGCGAACTCCGTGTCGTTCAGCGCGAACGCCTGCTTGAGCGGGCCGACCGTGAGGTTGATCACCGTGCGGTCGAACTGCGACACGACGGAGGCCAGCGCCATCAACGCGACGACCCACCAGCCGGCGCGCGCACTCGGCCAGGCCGCACCGGAATCGGCCGCGGAATCGGGTGTAGCCATCGGTCGGACCCCCCCTCAGGTCTTCTCGTTGTCGTTCCGGCCGTCGCCTGCGACGAGCAGAATGTTACCGTTCACGTTAGCATTGCCGCGGGCGCCGCGCTACCGCCGGCACGTGGGAGTCCAGCATGCGGATCCGAACCTTGCTCTCGAGCTGGCCGTTGATCGCGGCGAGCGCCACGTGCTTCACGCCGGCCCCGCGTGCCGCCGCACAGAGCTGCGACGCGCAAGGCGTGATGACCTTCATCTGCGGCGTCGACAGCGCCGAGGACAGCGTGGCCGTACCGGGTACGCAATGGTTGATCGCGAGCGGCCTCGGCTTCGGCCGCGGGAACACGTTGAAGCGCATCGACACGACGAGCGGTCGTGTCGAGACGCTGTATCCGGCGGGGGCCGCGAACCGACTCGATGCCCGCACCTATGCCGAATGCGCCGGTCCGCCGGAGCCGGCGACGTTCTCGACCGGCGGCCTCGCGCTGCGCCCGATCGGCCGGCGCCGTGCGCTGCTGTATGCCGTGCACAGCGGCGGCCGCGAATCCATCGAAGTGTTCGAGATCGACTCGTCCCCGGCGGCACCTGTCGCCACCTGGGTCGGCTGCATCCCGATGCCCGAGCGCACGGACGCGAATGCGGTGACATGGCTGCGCGATGGCGGCGTCGCGATCGCCAGCATGGACGACGGCGGCGCCGACCGCATGGCGCGGCACGTCGCGGGCGAGGCTCTGGGCAGGGTCTACGAGTGGCACCCGCGCGCGGGCCTCAAGCAGCTGACCGGCGTGAAGCTGCGCGGCGGCAACGGCATCGTCGAGTCGAAGGACGGCCGCTCGCTGTACGTCAGCGCGTGGTCCGGTGGCGAAATAGTCCTGATCCGCCGCGACGGCCGCGCGCCGCCGCAGGAGATCATGCTCGACTACCTGCCGGACAACCTGAAGTGGGCGGCCGACGGCTCGATCCTGGTGGGCGGCCAGCGACCGCCCGTCAGTACCATCGCGGGCTGCACGGGTGCGACCTGCATCGATGACTGGCTGATCGCGAAGCTCGACCCGCGGACACGCCGGTCACGCACGCTGATCGACGGCAAGGGAACGCAGGCCGTGAACTACGCGACCGGCGCCACGCAGATCGGCGGCGCCCTGTACATCACGAATCGCGGCATGGACCGAATCGGCGTCGTGCGGACGGCCGACCTGCCCCGCAGCGGCGCCCTGCGCGTGGAATGACTCGCAAGCGCGGCGTCGCGCGGACCCGGATGACGAGGAAACGGGCCGGCGCTCAAGCTTCGAACGCCGGCCCGCAGATCTGCGTCGAGTCGTTACGACCGACCCGACTCTCCGCCCTTAGAACCTCGCCGAGAACCCGACGTACGCGGCTCGGCCGAGCACGTCGTAGAAATTGGCGTTCGTCGCACTGCCCGCCGACCACGGGGTTGCGTCCGTGATCTCCGGCTTGCGGTCGAGCAGGTTGTCCATGCCGTAGCGCAGGCTCCAGCGGTTGCCGAACTCGTAGCCACCCGTCAGATCGAACGCATCGTAGGAGTTCGTCGGCAGGATCGTCGTCGCCCCCACCGCCGCCGCCGCGGCCTTGATGCTCGGCAGATGGCGCCAGCGCAGCGCCAGATTCCACTTGTTCTTCGAGTAGCTCAGCGTCGTGAAGGTGCGGTAGTCGAACGCCCCGCCGTTCAGGCCCGACAACGTCGGGCCGAAGGTGCCCTTGTACTCCACCCAGGGGCTCGTCGGCGTATTCTGCGTCTTGAAGCTGTCGAGGAAGCTCGCAAGGAAGCTCAGCCCGAGGTTGCCCTTGCCGAGGTTCGTGCCCCAGTTGAACTGCGCGTCGATGCCGCTCGTCTGGGTCGCCGAAGCGTTCGTGTAGCTCACGTCGGCCGAGTTGAACTGGCCGTTGTTCTGATCGCGTGTCATCTGCAGGCAGGCCGGCGCCGTCGGGCTCAGCGTGGGGTTGTACAGCGTCGAGAAGCACTGCAGCATCACGTCGGCAACCGACTGGGACGAGATCAGATGGTTGATCTTGATGTCCCAGTAGTCGATCGACATCGACGTCCGGTTCTTCAGCTGGAGAACGACGCCGAAGGTGTTCGTACCGGCGGTTTCGCTCTGCAGATTGACGTTGCCGATCGTGTTGGCGAGACCGAGGCCGCCGCCCGCTGGCTGCGAGGTCGGGTCGGCGTAGTACGCCGCAGCACCGACGACGCCCATCTGCTGCACGCAGATGGCCCGCACGGCCGCCGCGTTCGTCGGATTCAGCGCCGGATTGGCGCTGTTGCCGCCGGACGCCACGTTGGTCGTCGAGCACAGGTCACCCACCGTGTTGAGCGTCACCGTCTGCGTCTTCGACAGGAACAGCTCGCCGATGTTGGGTGCACGGTTCGCGACCTGATGACCGCCGCGGAAGCGGACCTTGTCGGTGGGCGACCAGTCGAACAGCCCCTTGTAGGTATCGACCGGACCGCTGGGGTCGTTGTCCGACTTGCGGTAGCCAAGCTCGAGGTTGAACGCCTTGGCGGCCTTCTTGCCGCTGATCAGCGGCAGCAGCAACTCGCCGTAGGCCTCCTTCACCGACACCTCGCCGTTCGAGTTGCCGGCCGGGAACAGGCCGACCGCACCGTCGAGGAACGACTGCTGGCTCGAGAGGATATCGGTGTTGTAGCGATAGTTGTTCCAGCGGTAGTCGGCACCGAGCGCGAAGCGCGCCTGGCCCGCGGGCATGTCGGCCATCTTGCCCTGCAGATTGAACTCGGCGACGTTCTGCTCCATCGTCGCCTGGTTCTGCAGGTTGGCCTTCACGCCTTCGATGCAATCCTGCGAGGGAACGAAGTCCTGCGCGATCGGCAGGCCGGTCGTGCATTTCAGCACGCCGCCCGCCCGCCCGCTCTGATACTGATTGCCGATGGCCGAAGCGCCCCGCCCGTAGTTCGGTTGCGCCACCAGGTAGCGGTAGCGATCCACGGACAGGAACCCGCCGAACGTCACGCCGAGGTTGTTCCCACCGTGCGAGACGTAGGCTTCCCAGGTCCAGTCGCGATTCTTGAACGTGCCGTTGACGCCCAGCAGCAGCTGATACGTCGTGTTGATCGTATCGGACGTCCGTTTGCCAACGTACGTGGTCGTGTCGCCCAGGAACCAGTCGGCCTCGGGATTCGGCCGGCTGTCGAGAATCGCCGACAGTGCCGCGGGCGTGGGCCACGCCTGCGACGTCGTGCAACCGCCGACGGGCGGGCAGTTCAACCCGAGCGCGCCTCCGGCCTGATAGTTCGCGTAGGTGTTGCCGTTCGCGTCGACCGAAGGCGCGTAAATCCGGTTACCGTGCGGCACCGGCGCTCCCCAGAACGACAGCGCCCAGTTATCGCCGAGCAGCGTGCGCGTTTCGTCCTGGCTGAAGTTCACCTGCACGACGGCCTCGACGCGGTCCGTCAGATCCAGGTGGCTGCGACCGAAGAAGGCGTAGCGCGTGAGTGGAATCGACGCGAGACCCTCCACCTCGTTCTGCACGATCTGGCCTGCGGCTGGCGAACCGGGCGACTTGTCCGTGCGAATCTCGCGGTACTGCAGGCCGTTGACGACGAGCGGTCCCTTGTAGTTGTACGAACCGTCGCCGCTCTCCTTGTACAGCGTGCCGTCGGCGTTCCAGTAGTAGCTCTGGCCCGTGAGGTTGCGAATCGGTCCTGGCGCCCCCGGGAACGCCGCGTTCACGGCGGCATTCGTAGGCATATTCGTGGCTTCGGCCTGGTAGAACGGCTCCGCGATACCAAAGCCCTGCGCGCCCGTCGTCGGGTCGGCCCAGCCGTCGCGATAGAAAGATCGGTCGGCCTGAGCCACCTTCGCGCGCGAGTCGTACTCGAACCCCATCATGACGTTGCCTTTGCCGCTCGCGAAGTTCGCGCCGTAGAGGCCCGTCAGGCGGAGCTCGTTGCCGCCGCCGTCGAGCGTCGTCCCGAAACGGGTGTCGAAGTCCACGCCCTGGAAATTCCTCTTCAGGATGAAGTTCACGACACCTGCCATGGCGTCCGCGCCATAGGTCGAGGAGGCGCCGCCGGTGATCGTTTCCACGCGTTCGATGGCGGCCGACGGGATCGTGTTGATGTCCACGGCACCCGAGGCGTTCACCGGCATCGCGCGCCGACCGTCGATCAGCACGAGGTTGCGGTTGGCGCCGAGGCCGCGAAGGCTCAGCGTCGAGGCGCCGGGCGTGTTGGTGGCCGTCGATTGCACGTCGGTCGTCACGAACTGCGACACCGCCGGCACGAACTGCGGCAGCTGGTTCATGACCTTCTCGACACCGACGGACATCGTGTTCTCGAGCAGCGCTGCATCGACCGTCGTGATCGGGCTATTCGCCTCGAGATCGCGACGCACGATGCGCGAGCCGGTCACGACGACTTCCTCGAGCGCAGATGAGCTCTGCGGCTGCTGAGCTTGCGCGGCGCCGCCCAACGTGGCCGCGCTTAGCAGAAGGCCGGCGAGGATGTTCGAGGTACGTACCCCAGGCAGGCGCATGCGGTCGACACGAGGCCGGGTATGTGACGTCATTAGTTCTTCTCCCCAAAAGACTTTTCTAATCGTTGTCGATAGCCGGTCTTGCGCATAGCGCCATGACGGCTCGGGGTGCCCGGCCTTGGGCTGGCAGGCAGACTCCTACGCAGCGCGATCGTTATGTTGCCAACACGCAACGCCGCATTGCGGCCTCCCCTGCGCCTTCAGTATTCAAGCACCTCCCGTCCATTGCAAGCTCTCGACCATTGCATGGCCGCGGCTTACCCGCTGCCGCGGTCGTCCCGCGCCCGGGACCAGCCCGCCAGGCCGCAGCAGTGCGACCCGAGCCGGACAGGACTACCACCTGCCGATCGTCATCGGGGTGCGCAGACGCGCTCGAAGCTCGATTCCGTCGCTGCGTGCAACCGAACCCTCACGTTCCTCGCGACGTGTCAGCCGCGGAACCCGGCGAGGACCGGGTGGCGTAACCGCCCTGCTTGCCAGCGGCCCTCGCGCCGCGGAAGCTGGCCGCATGAACGCTCCTCACACGCCGCGCATCGGTCTCGTGCTCGGCAGCGGCTCCGCCCGGGGGTGGGCCCACATCGGTGTCATTCGCGCGCTCGAGCACGCCGGCATCAAGCCGGATCTCGTCTGCGGCACGTCCATCGGCGCGCTCGTCGGCGCGGCTTACGCCGCCGGCGAGCTCGATCGTTTCGAACGTTGGATACGCAGCTTGCGGATGACCGATGTGCTCGCCTTCATGGACGTGAGCCTCGGCAGTGGTCTCATCAAAGGCGAGCGGCTCATGGCCTTTCTGCGCGAGAACTTCACTGATCGCGCCGTGGAGCAACTGCCCGTGCCCTTCGGTGCCGTGGCGACCTCCCTGCGCACGGGAACCGAAGTGTGGCTGCGCGAGGGCTCGACGCTCGACGCCGTGCGCGCTTCCATCGCCCTGCCCGGACTATTCGCGCCGGTTTGGCGCCAGGGTGCCGTGCTGGTCGACGGGGGGCTCGTGAACGCGGTGCCGGTGTCGCTCGCGCGCGCCATGGGCGCCGACGTGGTGATCGCCGTGGATCTCGGCACCGACATGCTGGGCAAGCGCACGCGCGGCAGTGCACCCGCCGAGCTGCCGACCAGCGAGGTCGGCGACTGGCTCCGCAAAGTCCAGGAAAACCTGGGTGCGCTGCTGCCTGGGCGTCCAGCCGACGAGCCGAAGATGCCCTCCATGCTCGAGGTGCTGGCTGCCAGCATCAACATCATGCAAGTGCGATTGACTCGCAGCCGCATGGCGGGAGAGCCGCCCGATCTCATTGTCGCGCCACGGCTCGCGCACCTGGCCCTGCTCGACTTCCACCGTGCAGCGGAAGCGATCGACGAAGGCCGCCGTGCCGTGGAACGCGTCGCCCACAACCTGCCTTCGCTCCGCAATCAGTCGACAGGCGCCTGAAGCGAGGTTGCGACGTGCTGCGCGGCCCGCGAACGGCCCTCAAGCGCGCTCGAACACCGCGAGCGCCTCGATGTGGTGCGTGTGCGGGAACATGTCGAACACGCGCGCCACCTTGAGGCGATAGCCGCGCTCGTGCACCAGCACCTGCGCGTCGCGCGCGAGCGTGGCCGGGTGGCACGACACGTAGACGATGCGGCGCGGGTTGCTGCGTTTCAGCTCCGCGATCGGCGCCTCGGCACCAGTGCGTGGCGGATCGAGCACCACGACGTCCCACGGCTCGCGGTAGAAGCTCCAGTCGGTCTGCGCGAGATCGGCCGTCAGGAACCGCGTATTCGCGATGCCGTTCGTCGCGGCGTTGCGCACCGCGCGCGCCACGAGCCCCGCCTCGCCTTCGACGCCGAGCAGCTCCTTCGCGCGCTGCGCGAGCGGGAGGCTGAAGTTGCCGAGCCCGCAGTACAGATCGAGCACGCGGTCCGTGGGCTCTATGTCCGCGAGCCGCACGGCGGTCGCGACGAGCTCGGCGTTGATCGCGGAATTCACCTGGACGAAATCCGTCGGCAGGAACTGCAGCGTGAGGCCGAACGCCTCGAGCCGGTAGGTCAGGGGCCTGGCTTCGCCGAGCGGCGCGCTCGTGCCTGGCCCACCGGGCTGCAGATAGACGTCGAGATCGTGCCGCGCGGCAAAGTCGCGGAACGCGGCGACATCGGCGGCACTCGGCGTCTCGAGCACACGCAGCACGAGGGCCGTGACGCCGTCGGCCACGGCCGCCTCGATCTGCGCGAGGCGCGCGCGGATGCTGGTGCCGGCGATCAGGTCCGCGAGCTCGCCGAGCATGCCGTCGAGCGGTGCCTTCAGAACCGGGCAATGGCGCATGTCCGTGATGTACGGACCCGCGCGCTCGCGAAAGCCCACGAGCACGCGTTCCTTGCCCGCGACGTATTTCACGCCGAGCCGCGCGCGGCGCCGATAACCCCACGGCGGGCTCGCGACCGGCGGCAGCCACTGCTCGGGCTCCGCGCGCGCGATGCGCGCGAGCGCCTGCGCGACGACGCCCTGCTTGAAGCGGATCTGGGCCGAATGCTCGAGATGCTGCAGCGCGCAGCCGCCGCAGCGGCCGAAGTACTCGCACTTCGGCGTGACGCGGTCGGGCGAGGGCTCGAGCACGCGCACGAGATCGGCCTCCTGCAGCTTGCGCCGGCGTTTGCGCAGCGCGATCTCGACGCGTTCCCCCGGCAGCGCGTCCGGCACGAACACGCGCCGGCCGTCGATGTCCGCGACCCCTTCGCCGTCGTGAGTCAGATCGACGATCGTCGCCGTGACGGTCTGCGACTCACCCCGCATGCCGCGACTGTCGCCAGAGCGTGAGGAATTCTTTCAGATGGGGCCGGTCCGACTGCTCGAGCTTGGCCTCGACCTGCTTGAGCTCGCCCTGGTACGCCACCGGGTCGATCTCGCCGCGGATCAGCTGGAAGCGCAGGTAGATCAGGTACGTGTTCAGCACGTCCGTCTCGCAATAGTCGCGGATCGCGCCGAGCTCGCCGCGCTGGTACGCCGCCCATACCTGCGCGCCGCCGATCCCGAGCTTGCCGGGCAACCCGATCAGCTGCGCCACGACCTCGAGGGAGCCGCGCGCGCTCGCGCCATACGCCGACAGCACGTCCATGAGGTCGATGTGCCGCCAGTGGTAACGGGAGAGATAGTTGTTGTAGCGGAAGTCGCGATCGGTCTCGCCGACCTCCCAGTACTTGTGCGCGCTGACGCCGTGCTTCAGCGCGCGGTAATTCAGCACCGGCAGGTCGAACCCGGAGCCGTTCCACGACACCAGCGTGGGCGTGTAGCGATCGAGCCCGTCGAAGAACCGCTGCACGAGCTCGCGCTCCGGCGACTGCTCGTCGCCGAGACTGAAGATCCTGATGCCGTCACGCGTGCGCATGACGGCGGAGATCGCGACGATGCGCTGCAGCGGCGGCGGCAGGAAATCGCTGCCGCGCAGTTGCCGCTGCTTCGCGAACATGACCTGCGCCACGTCGGCGTCGGAGAGGTCGCCGAGCTCGTAGAGCCGGCGGCCGAGCTCGACGTCCGGCACGGTTTCGATGTCGAAGACGAGTACGTTCACGTGCGCCAACCTATCCCGAAGTAGCGGGCTCCGCCCGCAGCAGCACGGCCACCGCCACGATCAGCCCGGCCTCGTCGCTGAGCGTCAGGTGCCCTTCCCCGACACCGAGCTTGCGGCACATGGCCTTGCCGCGCTCGGAGTAGATGACCTGGGGCTGGCCAAGCGCGTTCGGCAGCATGCCGACGTCGCGCACCCACATGCCGTTCGCGAAACCGGTACCCATGGCCTTCACGACAGCTTCCTTGGCAGCGAACCGCATCGCGAGGAAGCGCACGGGACGCTTGGCCTTCGTGAACAGCGCGTACTCCTCGTCGAGCAGCAGACGCCGCGCGAAATGCTCGCCGAACTTCTGCCACGTCTGCTCGACGCGCTCGACTTGCAGGATGTCCGTGCCGATGCCGAAGATCACGCGCGAGCCGCCACCATGAGGGCCTTCATCTTCGCGACGGCGCCCGCGAAACCGTCGAACAGGGCCTGTGCTACGACGGCGTGACCGATGTTCAGCTCGACGATCTCGGGGATGGCCGCAACGGCCCCGACGTTGTGGTAATGCAGGCCGTGCCCTGCATGAACCGTGAGCCCGAGCGCGCTCGCGCGCTGCGCGGCCGCACGGATGCGCTCGAGCTCGATGGCAACCGCGGCGCCCGTGGCCTCGGCGTACGCGCCCGTATGCAGCTCGACGACCGGTGCGCCCGTGGCGGCGCCGGCCGCGATCTGCTCCTCGTCGGGATCGATGAACAGCGATACACGGATGCCGTGCTCGGCGAGCTTGCGGCACGCGGCGGCGATCTTCGCCTGCTGCCCGGCCACGTCGAGCCCGCCCTCGGTGGTCAGCTCCTCGCGCCGCTCCGGCACGAGACAGCAGTCCGAGGGCCGGTGCCGCACTGCGAAGTCCACCATGGCGTCCGTCACCGCCATCTCGAGGTTCACGCGCGTCTGCACGGTGCGCAGCAGCACCTCGACGTCGCGCGCCTGGATGTGGCGGCGATCCTCGCGCAGGTGAACCGTGATGCTGTCGGCGCCCGACTGCTCCGCGATCAGCGCCGCCGCGACGGGATCGGGGTACGGCGTACCGCGCGCCTGGCGCAGCGTAGCCACGTGATCGACGTTCACGCCGAGGTGAATGGATGTCGGGTGTGCCATGTGAACGACTAGAGTCCGCGACTCACGATGTCCTGCAATACCAAGCGACTCTGCAGCGGCCGCTCGCCGAGATGCGCACGCAAGACGCGACCGAGCAACCGCTGCGCAGCGCGCAGACTCATGTCGTCGTCGAGCCTGCGCTCGCGAAGCGCGATCAGGTCGCGCCCCAGGTAGACGTCCGCATCGGCCTCGACTTCCGCGGCCCGGCGAACGCCCTGCTCCACCTCGAACACGTAGCGGGTCTCCGGGGTGAGCGGCTCGCCACTCGCCGCGTCGCTGTCGAGCTCGATTCCATAGCCCAACGCATGCAGCAGGCCGAGCTCGAAGACGCGCAGAGGCCGCGCGACGACACGGGTTTCGGCCAGCTCCGCGAGGCAGCGACTATAGCAGGAAAAAATCTCGGCGTTCGGATCGCTGCGCGCCGTGAGCCGCAGCAGCAGCTCGTTCGCGTAATAGCCGCCGAGCAGGCGCTGCGCGGCCAGATCGTGGCTCGCGCCGGCGGCTTCGACGTGCGTGAGCCGCCCGAGCTCGCCGCGCCGCAGCCATGACAGGCGCAACGGCACGAACGGCTGCAGCAGCGCGCGCTGGCCGCTGCCGGTGCGGCGCGAGCCGCGTGCCACGAGCCCCACGCGGCCGTGCGTGGCGGTCACGCACTCGAGCAGCTGGCTCGTGTTGCGATAGGGGCGCTGGTGCAGCACGAAGGCCGGCTCCAGCAGCACTTGCTCGCGCTCGGCCATTACACCTCGAAACCGAGCCGCTTGAGCTCGCGCTCGCTGTCGGCCCAGTGCTCGCGTACCTTGACCCAGAGCTCGAGGTGCACGCGCTCGCCCAGCAGCTCCTTGAGCTCGCGCCGCGCCTCACTGCCAGCCTGCTTCAGGACGCTGCCTTCCCGGCCAATCACGATCTTCTTCTGGCTCTCGCGCTCGAGCCAGATCAGCGCGTGCACGAGCCGCTGCCCCTGCTCGTTGTAGCCCAGGTGCTCGACCTCCACCGTGAGCCCGTACGGCACCTCCTGGTGCACGAGCGTCATGAGCTTCTCGCGGATGATCTCGCCGATGCGGAACGACAGGTCCCGGTCGGTGACCATGCCTTGCGGGAACAGCGGCGGACCCTGCGGCAGGTGCTCGAGGATCTGCGCGACGAGGCGCTCGAGATTGTCGCCGGTCTTCGCGGACACCGGCACAAACGCGGCGAACGGCAGCTTGCCCACCTTGTCGAGCGTCGGCAGCAGCGCACTCTTGCCGGCGAGCGCATCGACCTTGTTCAGCACGAGGAACGTGCGATCGAGACGGCCCTCGAGCAGCTCGATCAGCTCGTGATCCTGACGGGTGAGCCCCTTCGCCTCGACGACCAGCAGCGCCACGTCGCAATCCTCGAGCGCCTGGTGGATCTGTCGCGCCATGAGCCGATGCAGCGCGCGCTTCGTGCGCCTGGCATGCCCCGGCGTATCGATGAAGACCGCCTGGTCGGGACCGCGATTCAGCACGCCGAGCACGCGTTGCCGCGTGGTGTGCGGCTTGTCGGTCACGATGCTGAGCTTCTCGCCGACGAGCGCGTTCAGCAGCGTGGACTTGCCGACGTTCGGGCGTCCGACGATGGCTACCAGACCGCAGCGTCCGGTCGGCGTGTTAGGTGTCTCGCTCACCGGTCAGCACCAGGAGCATGGCCGCGGCAGCTTCCTGCTCGGCGCGACGGCGACTCGGTCCTTGACCCGTGGTGTGAGCATTCTTTTCCGTGACTTCGCAACTGACGATAAACGTTTGTTCGTGATCCCGGCCGTGCACGGACTCGACCGCGTACGACGGCAGGCGCAGGCCCCTTCCCTGCAGCCATTCCTGGAGGCGGGTCTTGGCGTCCTTGAGCGTCGCCGCATCGGGCAGCGCCACGAGCCGTTCCGCGAACAGCAGATCAATCAAAGCTTCTGCCGCCACCGTTCCGCCGTCAAGCAGCACCGCGCCGATCACGGCTTCGACCGCGTCGGCCAGGACCGCGCCGCGCTGGGCGCCGCCGCTGCGCAGCTCGCCGGCCCCGAGCACGAGCTCGGAGTCGATGCCGAGGCTCTGCCCGATGGCCGCCAGGCTCGATTCCTTCACGAGCGCCGCGCGCGCGCGACTCAAGTCACCCTCGGTATCCTCGGGACGCAAGTCGTACAGACGCCGCGCGATCGCGAAGCTCAGGAACGAATCGCCGAGATACTCGAGGCGTTCGTTGTTGTTCTTCGACGCGCTGCGGTGCGTCAGCGCCTGCTCGAGGAGCGCGGGGTCCTTGAACGTGTAGCGCAGCTTGGCTTCGGCCCAGCGCGCGGGAGAGCTCACCGCCTGATCTCGACCTGCTTGTTGTAGGCGACCACGAGGTAGATGTCGGCGACGTAGGGCGCGCGATTCTCGTAGGCGACGCGCAGCGCGTAGCCATCCTTGCTCTGCGCGATCTGGATCTTGTCGACGTCCATGTTGATGTCTTCGACGGCGAACCGCTTCGCGAGCGCGACCCGGATCGTGGCCGGGTTGGCGCCCTGGCCGTTCAGTTCCTTCTGAATCTCGTCGAGGATCGTGTTCATGCGCATGTTCTTGATGTACATCGGCACGACCTTGATGGCCCCGAGACCGACGACGCCGAACAGCGTGGCGAGAATCAGGAAGCCGAGCGCGGTGATGCCCGTCTGACGATGACGAGTCGCGACGCTCAATCGATGCTCTTTCCGATTCGGTTCCATTGCGGCCCTCCTTCGGCGGGCCAACGCCAGTTCATCCACACACCGACCGCACGACCCACCAGGTTGCCCTCGGGGACGAATTCCACCCCTTCGAAGCGGCTGTCGCGGCTGTTGTCGCGGTTGTCACCCATCATGAAGTAGTGCCCGGCAGGCACTTCGTAGCGCCCGCCCCGGCTCAGAATTCCGCGCGTCAGCAACACGCGATGGTTGTGCTCTCCCAGCTGCTCCTGCCCGACGTCCAGCCCCGGGTCGTCGTCGTACGTGCCCTTCATCTGGATCGGCACCGGTTTGCCGTTCAACGTGATGCGCTTGTTTGCCGCATCGTAGTCGACGACATCACCCGGCAGTCCGACGACACGCTTGATGTAGTTCACGCTCGGATCGGAAGGTAGCCGGAAAACGACCACGTCACCGTGCTGCGGCTCACCAATCTGCATGAACTTGGTATTTAGAACCGGTAGCCGCAGCCCATACGCGAACTTGTTCACAAAAATGAAGTCGCCCTCGTGCAGCGTGGGCATCATGGACCCGGACGGGATTCGGAAGGGCTCGAAAAGGAACGAGCGGATCAGCAGGACCAGCAGCAGGATCGGGAAGAACGACTTGGCGTACTCGACGAGAACCGGCTCGCGGACCTGCCCGCCTCCGGCCGCCTTCCGCAAGCGCGCCTTGCCGAAGAACAACGCGTCGATCGCCCAAACCACACCGGTCACCGTGGTCAACACCACGAGTATCAACGCGAAATCCAAGCTAGCCACCTTCGCTTCGGCGGGACGCCGGTCGAGTATTCGTCATTTCTTATCGACCTGCAACACGGCCAGGAACGCCTCCTGCGGTATCTCGACCGAGCCGACCTGCTTCATGCGCTTCTTGCCGGCCTTCTGCTTTTCGAGCAGCTTGCGCTTGCGCGTGACGTCACCGCCGTAGAGCTTCGCCGTGACGTCCTTGCGATACGCCTTGACCGTCGTCCGCGCGATGATCTGCGAGCCGATCGCGGCCTGCACGGCCACCTCGAACTGCTGCCGGGGGATCACTTCCTTCAGCGTCTCGACGATCTTGCGCCCCTTGCGCTCGATGCCGTCGCGATGCGCGATGAACGCCATCGCATCGACCTTCTCCTTGTTGATCAGGATGTCGAGCTTGACGAGCGGCGCGGCCTCGAAGCGCAGGAACTGATAATCGAACGACGCGTAGCCGCGGCTCACGGACTTCAGCCGGTCGAAGAAGTCGAGCACGACCTCGGCAAGGGGCAGCTCGAACTCGATCTGTACCTGCTTGCCGGAGTACTGCATGCGCTTCTGCACGCCACGCTTCTCGATGCACAGCTGGATCACGGCACCGAGGTACTCCTGCGGCACGAAAATGCTCGCCAGGATGATCGGCTCGCGAATCTCCTTGATCTTGTTCGGCTCCGGCAGATCGGCGGGATTCTCCACCTTGATGGTCTCGCCGTCCTGCTTCTCGACTTCGTACACGACCGTCGGCGCGGTGGTGATCAGCGACAGGTTGTGCTCGCGCTCGAGCCGCTCCTGCACGATCTCCATGTGCAGCAGCCCCAGGAAGCCGCAGCGCATCCCGAAGCCGAGCGCGGCGCTGACTTCGGGCTCGAACGTCAGCGCGGAATCGTTCAACGAGAGCTTCTGCAATGCCTCGCGGAAATTCTCGTAGTCGTCCGACACGACGGGGAACATGCCCGCGAAGACGCGCGGCTGGATCTTCTTGAAGCCCGGCAGCGCCGGCACGTCGGGCACGTTCGCATCGACGATCGTGTCGCCCACGGGCGCCGCGTCGATCTCGCGGATCGCCGCGATCAGGAACCCGACCTCGCCGGCGCGAAGCTCCTGGCGCTCGGCGGGCCGCGGCGTGAACACGCCGAGCCGCTCGACGTCGTACTTGCGTTGCGTCGAGTGCACGACGATCCGCGAGCCTTTCTTCACGACGCCATTCATGACGCGCACCAGCGAGACCACACCCACGTAGGTGTCGAACCACGAGTCGATGATCAGCGCCTGCAGAGGCGCATCCACGCTGCCGCGCGGCGGCGGAATGCGCTCGACGATGCGTTCCAGCAGGTCTTCGATGCCGACGCCGGTCTTGGCGCTGATGCGCAGGGCGTCCTTGGCTTCGATGCCGATGATGTCCTCGATCTGCTTGATCACGCGCTCGGGATCGGCTGTCGGCAGGTCGATCTTGTTGATGACGGGCACGACCTCGAGTCCCTGCTCGATGGCCGTGTAGCAGTTGGCCACGCTCTGGGCCTCGACGCCCTGCCCCGCGTCGACCACGAGCAGCGCGCCCTCGCACGCGGCGAGCGAGCGCGACACCTCGTAGGAGAAGTCGACGTGCCCCGGCGTGTCGATCAGGTTGATCTGGTAGTCGTGACCGTCTTTCGCGTGGTACCGCAGCGCGACGCTCTGCGCCTTGATCGTGATGCCCCGCTCGCGCTCGAGATCCATCGAGTCGAGCACCTGGTCTTCCATCTCGCGCTCGGTCAGGCCGCCGCACAGCTGAATGAGCCGATCGGCGAGCGTGGACTTGCCGTGATCGACGTGAGCGATGATCGAGAAGTTGCGGATCCGGTCCATGGTGGTTCAAGGCCCCGCCCGGCGGCGGCGCGCGGATTATAGCGGGATCGGCCAGCCGCGGCGCTGCTTCAGAGGGAATCGAGATACTGGCGGACGCGGGGCTCGTCGAACGGGTAGCCGGAGAGCTCGACCTCGCCTGCCACCAGCACCGGAATCCGCAGGCCATAGCGCCGCTCGAGCGCCACGCTGCTGTCGACGTCGACGATCTGAACCTCGACCGGCCGCCCGACGAGCAACGGCTGGAGGCGATCCAGCACCGAATCGCACAGGTGGCAGTCCGGGCGGCCGTAGAGCACGAGGGTGTGCATCAGGTCGTTGGGCGGGCTCGGGGGCGGGCTTACTTCGCGACCAGCGATGAGGCGATCGTACGGACGGTCTGCCTCGGAACCTCGCCGACCGCAGTGACCTTGCGGCCGCTGAGTGTCAGGGAGAACGTGTTCGTGCTGCCGACTTTCGAGAAACCGTCGTTCACGTCCGCCTTGGTCTTCGGGTCCTCGATGAACACGGACACGGTAGCAAGGCCATCCGAGTACACGAGGTGCTCCACCGGATACTGCGAGCCCGGCATCGGGCTCTGGGTCGCAACCGACAGCTTGAATCCGCCGGGAACGTCGGCGGCGCGCCAGGGCACCTCGGCCGCGGCCAGCGGGGCAGACTCGGGCGGACGCAACGTGGCGAAGCCCTGAGTATTGATGGTCGGCTCGAGCTCGCTGGCCGCCACGTCGTCGGCCATGCGGAGCTCCGTGAACAGGATCTGCTCGACCGTACGGCCCCGCTCGTCGATCAGCTGCGACTTCAGGGGCATGGCCGTTTCCTGGTCGAGCCACAGCATGTAGCCGTAACGGAACTCGTCACGCGGCTTGATCTCGACGATCTGCGCGGGGCGATTCGCCACGCGGGCGGTGGCGCGCAGATTCATCTCGTAGTGGTCCTCGAGATCCGTGGAGTAGCTCGGCAGCGCCGACACGAGCGGGCTCACGTCCTTGCGCGTTTCGAGCAGCACGAGCTTGCGATCCGGCAGTATCCATTGCACCTGATCGCCCTCGCGGACGATCTCGCGCCGCGGTCCGTCGGCCGACAGGATCCGCTCGCCGCTGCTGCCTGCCACGTTGCGATGCACGATGTGCAGCGTCTCCGGCGTGCCGTCGACCACGTGCACGAACGTGCCGCGATAGTTCAGCTGGTCCACGGCCCGATTCATGCGATCGAGCCAGTTGCGTGCCTCCTGCGCCGTGGCGTGGCCGGCGACCAAGGTCAGCAGCAGCAACGGCGGCGCCAGCAGCGAAGGCGACTTCAGCGCCATTGCGCCTCCGCTTCGGCAGACGAGTCGGGCACGGGTTCGACGCTCGCACCCACGACGTTCGAGCTGACCGACGCGCGGCCGAGCCCGGAGGCGTACTCACTGTGATGGATCAGGTAGTTCGTAAGCCGGATCGGCGAGGTGACCGGCCCGGCCGGCGTGGCGTCCTGCGGCACGACATAGCTCGGCGCAACCACCTGATCGCGTGCCTGTACCGGCCCGGCGACGGGCGCGCCCGGAGCGACGCCGGCCTCGTTGACGAGCCGCAGCGTGCCGATGGCCGCCACGGCGACCGCGGCGGCGATTCCGACGCCGAGCAGCGGCCGCGCATACCGCGCGGACCAATGCGCTGCCCGCTTCTCCACTGCCGGCGCGGCCCCGTCGAGCGATACCGCGATGCGCCGCTGCAGCACGGACGGACGCGGCTCGATCAGCTCCCCCCTGAGCGCCGCACCGATCAGGGTGTAACGCAGCGCCTGCGCGCGGGCGTTCGGATCGCGCTCGAATCGCCGGACGAGCAAGGCGCTCTCTTCGGCGGAAAGCTCATCGTCGATGAAGGCGGAGATCTGGTCGTTGATTTGTTCTGTCATACGGCGGCAGTGGGCCACGAGAAAAGTGACTACATCAAGGGGGCGATCGCCTTGTCGATGGCCTCGCGCGCCCGGAAGATGCGGGACCGCACGGTCCCGACCGGGCACTCCATCGTCTGAGCGATCTCCTCGTAACTCATGCCTTCGATTTCGCGCAGCAGGATCGCGGTGCGCAGCTCTTCCGGCAGATCGCGAATCACGCGATTGATCGTGTTGCGAATCTCTTCCGATTGCGCCAGGCCTTCCGGCGTATCGAGCTCACGCAGCTCGTTCAGGATGCTGGACTGCTCGGGGTCCTGCGTATCGAGATCGTAGCTGATCGGTTTGCGGCCAGCGGCCACGAGATGGTTCTTGGCGGTGTTGATCGCGATGCGGTACAGCCACGTGTAGAACGCGCTCTCGCCGCGGAACGACGGCGCGGCACGGTAGGCCTTCAGGAACGCTTCCTGGGCGACGTCCAAGGCTTCCGAGGGATCTCGAACGTACCGCATTATCAGCTTGACTATCTTGTGCTGGTATTTGAGTACCAACAGATCGAAAGCCGACCTGTCGCCCTGTTGCACGCGTTTGATCAGCGCCAGGTCCGCGGCCCCGCTGCCCGGCGGGTGTCTGTCGGGTTGCTCTGCCAAACGCTGCTCGGTAGACCTCATGCTGCACCGAAAAGTTCGCGGGCGACTCGATGGCGGTCGTACACCGGGCTCCCGCACCGGTCGCTCACGATTCTAGCGCAGATCCGCCTGACCGGGTCCTTTGAGCGTCGGGACCGTCCCGCGTTCCCGTGGCCGGCCGGCGGCGCAGCCGCGCCATGAGGCGCGCAAAGCTCCCGGAGTCGACCTGGTCGGCACACAGCAATATGTCGCGTCGGCCGGTCGCGCCGTGCAGCGACAGCAGGATCCATGAGTCCGCCAGTCGCGTGCGCGGCCCCGGCACGAGCCAGCCTTCCCCGAGCGCCGGGACGCTACAGCGGGCGTCGTCTGCCACGTAGATCGGTGACGGCGTCGCGGCCGGCCGCCGCGCGACGCCGTGAGCCAGCACCAGGCCGGCCGCCGCGGCGCGCATCCACCAGGGTCCCGCCACGAGGAGCGCGGCCGCGGCCAGCAGCCCGTGCAGCGCGAGCCACCAGACCAGGAGCAGCCGCGACGGTCTAGGACGCAGGACGATGACTGGCGCGGATGCGCTCGATGAGGGCGGCGGCGGAGGCGTCTGCGGGCACACTTCGCCCCAGAAGGTACGCGTGCAGCGTCGGATCCGGCAGCTCGAGAATCCCCTCGAAACAGCCGATATCGGCATCTGCAAACCGCGGGCCCTCGGCCTCGAGGAACGCCGTCAGCACGGCGTCGAGCTCCCGCATGCCGCGGCGGCACCGCCACTTCAGCTTCGCGACGCGCGGATCCATCGCCGGACCCGATGGGCTCAGGCTCCCGGCGGCCGTCGAGCAGCGCTCGATCGGCGTCGACCGGGACGCTCGCGCGCAGGGATGCGCGCGAGCGAGCCTACAGGGACGTACTCGCGGCGTTCCCGGGCGATGTCGACCGAGCGCTGCTCGACGGCCGCCGGGAGTTCGCAGTGGCACATGATCGACGGCGCGTCAGAGTCGCCGCTCGGCGATCATCTTCTTGATTTCGGCGATCGCCTTGCCCGGGTTCAGATCCTTCGGGCACGCCTGCGTGCAGTTCAAGATCGTGTGGCAGCGATAGAGCCGGAACGCGTCCTCGAGCTGGTCGAGCCGCTCGCCCGTCGTCTCGTCGCGCGTATCGACGATCCAGCGGTAGGCCTGCAGCAGCGCCGCGGGGCCGAGGTAACGATCGCCATTCCACCAGTAGCTCGGGCACGACGTCGAGCAGCACGCGCACAGGATGCAGGCCGACGGCGTATCGATCTTCTCCTGGTCCTCCTTCGACTGCAGCCGCTCGCGATCGGGCGGCGGGGGCGTCGTGGCCGTAAGCCACGGCTTCACGGCCGCGTATTGCGCGTAGAACTGCGTGAGATCCGGCACGAGATCCTTCACCACCGGCATGTGCGGCAGCGGATAGATCTTGACGGTGCCCTTGCAGTCCTCGATCGGCTTCAAGCACGCCAGCGTGTTCATGCCGTCGATGTTCATGGCGCAGGAGCCGCAGATGCCTTCACGGCACGAGCGGCGGAACGTGAGCGTCGCGTCGATCTCGTTCTTGATCTTGATCAGCGCGTCGAGCACCATCGGCGCGCAGTGGTCCATGTCGACGTCGTAGGTGTCGAGGCGCGGGTTCTCGCCCGTGCTGGGATCATAGCGATAGATCGAGAACTTCTTGACGTTCTTGGCACCCGGGGCGCCGCCGTGGTCCTTGCCGGGCTTGACCTTCGAGTTCTGCGGTAACGTGAACTGCGCCATCTTACTTCCTTACGTTGTCGCACGGTTCCGGACGCGACTCGCGCAGCGAGGGGCTTCCGGAACCGGTCTCAGCGACATTGGTCCTCACAATTCTCTCTCAGTACGTCCGCGCCTTCGGCGGGATCGGTTTGACTTCGTCCGTCAGCGTGTTCATCTGGACCGGCCGGTAGTCGAACTTCACGCCGCCCTTGGCGTCGACCCACACGAGCGTGTGCTTCATCCAGTTCACGTCGTCGCGGTCGGGGAAATCCTCGCGCGCCTGTGCACCGCGGCTCTCCTTGCGGTTGGCGGCCGACTTGATCGTGCCCATGGCCTGCAGCAGCAGGTTGTCGAGCTCCATCGTCTCCACGAGATCCGTGTTCCAGATCAGCGAGCGGTCCGTCACCGCGACGTCGCTGAACGACGCGAACACCTTCTCCAGCTTGTCGATGCCTTCCTGCAGAGAGTCGCCCGTGCGGAACACCGCGGCGTGGTTCTGCATGACGCGCTGCATATCGAGCCGGATCTTCGCCGTCGGCGTCTTGCCCTTGGCGTTGCGCAGCTGGTCGAGCCGCGCGACGGCCTGCTCACCGGCACCCGGCGCGAACGCGCGCGGCCGCGAGCCGCGCTCGACGACCTTGCCGCAGCGCGCTGCCGCGGCACGGCCGAACACGACCAGGTCGATCAGCGAGTTCGACCCCAGGCGATTCGCACCGTGCACCGATACGCACGCAGCCTCGCCGACGGCCATGAGGCCCGGCACGACCTGCTCGCCACCCTTCGCGTCCTTCGTGACGACCTCGCCGTGGTAGTTCGTAGGCACGCCGCCCATGTTGTAGTGCACGGTCGGCAGCACGGGAATCGGCTGCTTCGTGACGTCGACGCCGGCGAAGATCTTGGCCGTCTCGGAAATGCCCGGCAGCCGCTCCTCGATGACGTCGCGCCCCAGGTGCTCGAGATGCAGGTGCACGTGGTCCTTGTGCTGGCCCACGCCGCGCCCTTCGCGGATCTCGATCGTGATCGACCTGCTCACCACGTCGCGCGAGGCCAGATCCTTCGCATTCGGCGCGTAGCGCTCCATGAAGCGCTCGCCGTTGCTGTTCGTGAGGTAACCGCCCTCGCCGCGCGAACCTTCCGTGATCAGACAGCCGGCGCCGTAGATGCCGGTGGGATGGAACTGCACGAACTCGAGGTCTTCCAGCGGCAGGCCCGCGCGCGCGACCATCGCGTTGCCGTCACCGGTGCAGGTGTGCGCCGAGGTGCACGAGAAATACGCGCGGCCGTAGCCGCCCGTGGCGAGGATCACCATCTGCGAGCGGAACCGGTGCAGCCGGCCGGTCGCGAGCTCGAGCGCGACGAGACCCTTGCAGGCGCCGTTCTCCATGATCAGGTCGATCGCGAAATATTCGATGAAGAAGTCGGCGTCATGCTTGAGGCTCTGCGAATAGAGCGTGTGGAGCATGGCGTGGCCGGTCCGGTCGGCAGCCGCGCAGGTGCGCTGGGCAGGCGGTCCCTCGCCCATGTTCT
>DASZSB010000114.1:0-17817 GCA_035548835.1 Gammaproteobacteria bacterium
CGGTCAACGACAACCCGCCCTGCACTACCGCCCGCGGACCGATGCGGTCGAGCAGCTGCCCCGCGAGCGGCGCGCCGATCGCGATCGTCAGCACGAGCGGCAACATCATGAAGCTCGCCGCCGCCGCGTCGACACCGAGGCCGCGCACCGCAACGTCGGGCAGGAACACCATGCCGGCCTCGACCGTGCCGGCCGCGAGCGCGATGATGCCCACGAGCTTCAATTGCCTCGAGCGCAGCAACGCCGGCGGCAGCACCGGGTCGGCCGCGCGCTTCTCGATGGACCAGAGCAGCGGCACACCCACGGCCACGAGCAACAGCCACGGCCATACGCGCGGCGACAGCAGGCTCGCGACCCACTGCTCCGTATCGATCTGCCCGATGCCGAGCACGATGGCCGCGAGCACCACCGACAGCAGTGCCGCTCCGCGCGCGTCGAAGGCGCCCGACTCGGCCCGTCCCTGCTGCGGCAGCGTGCGTCGAGCCAGCACCATCAGCAAAGCGGCGACGGGCACGTTGATCAGGAACAGCGCTCGCCAGCTCCAATGCAGCAGCAGGCCGCCGAGCAGCGGACCGAGCAGGAACGCGAGGCCGAAAGTGGCGCCGATCAGGCCGAGCACGCGGCCACGGCGCTCGAGAGGCACGGTGTCCGCGATGACGGCGGCTGCGACCGGAAACAGCCCCCCGGCCCCGAAAGCCTGCACTGCCCGGCCGGCGAGCAGCATGGGGAAGTTGAGTGCGCCCGCGACCAGCAGCGAGCCGGCCGCGAACAGGGCCAGGCTCTGCACGAAGACCACCCGTCGGCCGCGGCGATCCGACCGCTTCGCGAGCAGCGGCGTACCGATCAGGTAGAACAGCACGTAGCCGCTGAACACCCAGGGCAGCGTGCGCCCGCCCACGTCGAACGTCGCACGAATCGCCGGCAGCGCAGGGCCGACGATCGCGATGTCGAGCGCCGCCATCAGGACGCCGGCGAACAGCACCGAGAGGACCGCGCGTTCCGAGCTCATGGCGTTCAGTGGGCCCGCAGCAGGAGACCGCGCAGCGCATCGCGGAACAGCGCCGAAGCGGCCGGATGGCCGTCGTACACGCGCAGCAGCTGCACCGCCGTACGCGCGATGACCTTCAGCGAATACTGGGCGCTGCCGTTGCGCAGCAGGTCGGCCCGCTCGACACCGGTCAGCAAGTCGAGCAGCGCGGCGTGCAGCGCCCGGTGCTGGGCTTCGAAGTGGCGGAACGTCTCCTGGTCCACGAGCGGAATCAGCAGAAGGCCATCCCGATGCGTTGCCCACAGCGCGAGGTACACGTCGATCAGACCGTCGACGGCCTCCTCCACGGGACGGCCTGCGAGGTCCCGGATCGAGCGCGTCGCGACATCGAAGATGGGATTAAGAATACCCTCCAACAAGCTGTATTTACTGGAGAAGAATCCGTAGAAAGTCGCGCGCGAGACGTCCGCTTCGGCGATCAGCTCCTCGACGCTGACGGGACCTATGCCGCGGCTCGCGAACTGCCGCGCGCCAGCCGCCAGCAGCGACGCCCGCATCCGTTCCCGCCGCCGGGCGACCCGTGGGCTGGCACTGTGCGACTTGCGTTCCATGGGGGGGCGCGATTTCACACGTTCAGCATACAGCAGTATCTGATTTCGAATAACGCTATCTGGCTTGTACCGTACCGTGGACCTCGATGGTCGTGTGCACGATCTTGAGATCGGTCGGCAGCAGCGACCTGTAGTGCTGCGGCGGCTTCGGCGTCGGCGTGACGATCGTCACGAGCACCGCGTACAGATTCAGGCCGATGCACCAGACGTGCAGATCCGCCACCTGGTTCTCGTCGACGGCCTCGAGACTCTCCCGGATCTCGTCCCGCACGGACTCGGGCGCACTGCGGTCCAGCAGCACGGCGCTCGTCTCGCGCAGCAGTCCGACGGACCAGCGCGCGACGAGCACCGCCCCGACGATGCCCATCAGCGGATCCATCCAGGTGTAGCCGAAGTACTTCGCTGCCAGCAGCGCGAGGATCGCCAGGACCGAAGTCAACGCGTCGGCCAGCACGTGCAGGTAGGCCGATAGCAGATTGTGGTCGTGCCCCGCTCCGGCGTGGCCGTGATCGTGATCGTGATCGTGATCGTGATCGTGGTCGTGGTCGTGGTCGTGATCCTCGTCGTCGTGACCGCCGTGTCCATGGTCGTGATCGTGACCCAGGATCAGCATCGACACGCCGTTCACGACGAGGCCGACGACGGCGACGAAGATCGCCTGATCGAACGCGATCGGCAGCGGCACGGCCAGCCTCTGGATGCTCTCCGCGGCCATGACGAGCGCAAAGCCCGCCAGCAACACCGCGCCCGTGAAGCCGCCGAGCGTATTGACCTTGCCCGTGCCGAAGCTGAACCCGGCGTCGCGCGCATGCCGCCGCGCGTACACGTATGCGAACGCGTTGATCGTCAGCGCCGCGGCGTGCGACGCCATGTGCAGACCGTCGGCCAGCAGCGCCATCGAGCCGAACAGCATGCCCGCCACGATCTCCACGATCATCATGGCGGCGGTGATCGCAATCACGAGCTGGGTCTTGCGCTCCCCCGGACGCCGCAGGTCCTGCCCGAACGAATGGTCGTGACGCCAGGGCGCGGGCAAATCGTGTTGCATTCGGCTCCTCCTTGGAATCGACGCGCGCTGCGTCAGTGCACCCGAAGAATCAGACCCTTGAGATATTCGGCTTCGGGAAACTCCGTGGCGACCGGATGATCGGCCGGCTGCGAGAGCCGTTCGAGGATCTGCGCCGTACGACCCGAATCGAGCGCCGCGCCCGCCACGATCTTCTGGAACAGCCCCGCGTCCACGTGGCCCGAGCACGAGAACGTCGCCAGCGCCCCCCCGGGGCGCACGAGCTGCAGGCCGAGCATGTTGATGTCCTTGTACCCGCGGCTGCCGGCCGTGATCTGGTCGGCGGAGTGCACGAACTTCGGCGGATCGAGCACGACGAGGTCGAACTGACGGCCCGACTGCTTCAGTGCGCGCAGCTCGTCGAACACGTTCGCGACCACGAAGCGACACCGGTCCGCGAAGCCGTTTCGCTGCGCGTCGCGCTCCGCGAGCTCGAGGGCCTCGGCCGAGGAATCGATCAGCGTGGCGCCCACGGCGCCGCGGCGCAGACAGGCGTACGCGAATCCGCCGGTGTAGGCGAAGGCATCGAGAACCTCGCCCTGCGGCGCGTACGCGGCAACGCGCTTGCGGTTGCGCTGCTGATCGAGGTACGCGCCCGTCTTCTGGCCGCCGGCGATGTCGACGAGGTAGACCACCCCGTTGGTTTCGATCTCGATCTGCCCCGGCGGTGCCTGCCCCGCGAGCAGCCGGCGCTCGGGCACGAGCCCCTCCTTCTGCCGCGCGCTGCCCTCGGAGCGCTCGAAGATGCCACGCGGCGCGCACAACGCCTGCAGCGACTCCACGATCGATGCGCGCCATGCGTCGGCGCCCGCGGCGAGAAACTGGCATACGAGGTACTCACCGTAGCGATCGACGATGAGCCCCGGCACGCCGTCGGACTCGGAAAACACGAGCCTGCACGCGCTGCCCGGATCGAGCAGACCGAGCCTGCGACGCGACTCGATCGCGCGCGCAAGGCGTGCGCGAAACCAGTCGGAGTCGACGCGTTCGCGCGCGCGGAACGTCCACACACGGGCGCGGATCTGCGAGGCCGGCGAGTAGGCTGCCTGCGCCAGGAACTCTCCCGCGTCGCTGACGACTTCGACCGTGGCACCTGGCGCGGGAGAGCCATCGACGCGCGCGATCGCTCCGGAGAACAGCCACGGGTGCCGCCGGCGCAGCGACTTCTCGCGACCGGGCTTCAGCCACACTCTCGGTTCCACACCATCCATTCGCGATTCCCGTCGCGTGCACCCCATGGCGACGCCCGCATTCTAACCGTTCGACACCGGCGCAATGCGGTTTCAATCGCAGCCACCCCGTGCCAAACTCGCGCGGCGCCGCAGGAAGACGCGACGCTCCGACCGAGACACACTCGCACCGTGACCACGACCGAGAGCCTCATCGCGCAGACCGCCGCGGTCAGCGCGCCGAACTACGCGCCGTTGCCCATCGTGGCAGAGCGCGCCGAAGGCGTTTGGCTCACGGACGTCGAAGGACGCCGCTATCTCGATTGCATCAGCGCGTATTCTTCTTTGAATCAGGGTCACCGTCACCCGAGAATCGTGGCGGCGCTGACGGCTCAGGCCGGCCGACTGACCCTGACCTCGCGCGCCGTGCACAACGACCAGATGGGCCCGTTCCTCGCGGATCTGTGCCACATTGCCGGCCTGGGCATGGCGCTGCCGATGAACACCGGGGCCGAGGCGGTCGAGACGGCCATCAAGCTCGTGCGCAAATGGGGCTATCGCGTCAAAGGCGTGTCGCGCGACCGCGCGGGGATCGTGGTCTGCCGCAACAACTTCCACGGCCGCACGACCACGCTGGTCGGCTTCTCGTCCGAGGCGCAGTACCGGGACGACTTCGGCCCATACGGGCCGGGGTTCACGCTCGTGGACTTCGGCGACCTCGACGCATTGCGCGCGGCGCTGACACCGGACACCGTCGCCTTCCTCGTCGAGCCCATCCAGGCCGAGGCCGGCATCCTGCTGCCGCCGCCTGGCTACCTCGCGGCCGCGCGCGCGCTTTGCCGCGAGCGCGGCGTGTTGTTCGTGCTCGACGAGATCCAGACGGGGCTCGGCCGCACCGGCCGCATGTTCGCGCACGAGCACGAGCCCGGCGCCACGCCCGACGTGCTCGTGCTCGGCAAGGCGCTCGGCGGGGGCGTCTACCCCGTGTCGGCCGTGCTCGCGAGTCGCGAGCTGCTCACCCTGTTCCAGCCCGGGGATCACGGCAGCACTTTCGGCGGCAATCCGCTCGCCGCGGCGGTGGGCCGCGCGTCGCTCGCGGTACTGGTGGACGAGAACCTCGCGGCACGCGCGGCGGAGCATGGCGAGTATCTGCTCGCGGCCGTGCGCGCACTCGATGCGAGGTGCATTGCGGAGGTACGAGGCCGCGGCCTCCTGATCGGCATCGAGATCGCAAGCGCGTACGGTTCCGCACGCCCGTACTGCGAGGCGCTCGCCCGCCGCGGCGTGCTGGCCAAGGACACGCACGAGCAGGTCATCCGGCTCGCGCCGCCGCTGATCGTCACGCGCGCCGAGCTCGACTGGCTCGTCGAGCAACTGCGCGTCGTGCTGCGCTAGGATTCCCACGGACTCACACTCGGAGAGCACTCATGGATCTCGGACTGCAGGGCAAGAACGCGATCGTCACGGGCTCGAGCCAGGGACTGGGGCTCGCCATCGCCACGGCACTGGCGAGGGAAGGCTGCAACGTCGCTTTGTCGGCGCGTGGCAACGACAAGCTCGCGGCGGCCGTCAAGGCGCTGCAGGCGCACGGCGGGAAGATCGTGGGTGTCGTAGCCGATCTCGCGACCGAGGACGGCTGCAGGAGCTTCGTCGAGTCGGCGGCGGCGCAGCTCGGCGGCATCGACATCCTGGTCAACAACGTCGGCGGCATGGTGCCGGGCACGCTCGAGTCGATGGACGCGGACGCATGGACCCGGGTGCTGAACCTGAATCTCATGGCGGCCGTCTACACGACGAAGTACGCCGTGCCGCATCTGAAGAAGAACCGCGGCGGCCGCATACTGAACGTGTCCGGCGTCAGCGGGAAGCAGCTCGTGCCCGGTGCACTGACGACCACGATCAAGAACGCCGGCATCATCGCGTTCTCCAAAGTCATGGCGGGCGACCTCGCGAGCAGCGGCATCACCGTGAACAACATCTGCCCCGGATTCACGAACGTGGACTCGTGGGGACCGCGTGCGGAGGCCATGGCGAAGGTGCGCGGCGTCACGCCCGACCAGGTCCGCGCCGGCATCGCGAATCAGACGCTGCTCGGGCGCTGGGCGGAGCCGGAGGAAATCGGCAACGTGGCCGCGTTCCTCGTATCGGCGCGCAACAGCTACATGACGGGAACGACGGTCGAGGTCTGCGGCGGCTTCAACCGCTACATCTAGCCGGGCCAGCTCCAGCCGGAACGCTGGTGCACGCCGGCGTACGCCCTGCGCGCCGCATCGACGATGGCGGCGGTATCGACCTGCGTGAGCCGCCCGCCGCGTTTCAGGAACTTGCCGTCGACCACGACGCTGTCGACGTTCGCCGGCTGCGCCGCCTCGACGATCAGGTGCGCCGGCTCCGTGACGACGGCGAGATTCACGGCACGCGTATCGATCATGATGAGGTCGGCGCGCTTGCCGGGCACGAGCGAGCCGATCCTGTCGCCGAGCCCCATCGACCGGGCGCCGCCGATGGTCGCGATCTCGAGCACGCGGCGCGCCGGCAGCCTGAACTCGTCGAGCGCGCGGCCGTTCTCGACGTTCTGGATGGCTTTCATGATCGCGAACATGTCGGCGTCGCCGGACAGGGCGACGGTGTCGATCGACAGTCCCAGCGGAATCCCGGCGGCCATGAGGTCACCCGCGAGCGGCATGCCGAAACCGATCCGCAGCTCGGTATACGGCGACATGCTGACGACGCAACCGTTGGCCGCCATGGCCTTGATCTCGTCGGGGCTGGCCCATATCGCGTGAATGATCTGCATGCCGGGATGCAGCAGCCCGCGAGCCGCGAGATCCGCGATGCCGCCGGCGGTGCTCTTGTAGTTGTTGGCGTGCACGGAGATCGGCAGCCCGAGATTCCTCGCGACCTCGTAATCGCGCAGCGTCGCCGCGCTGGCGGCACCGCGCCACGCGAGACCGAGCGACAGCAGCCCGCCGTTCGCGAACTCACCCCAGCGCTTGCCGAGCCGCGTGAGGTCGTCGAGATCGATCGTCGCGTCGTTGCTGGCGCCGGTCGGCGAACCGTAGGAGAACCGGCCGCGCAGCCCCGCTTCCGCCAGCGCGCGCAGATCCGCCTCGGCGAACGCCGGCGAGCGCACGTTGTGGCACCAGTCGTGCACGAACGTGATGCCGCCATTCACGGCCTCGGCCGCGGCTAGCCGCGCGGCCGCGTACATGTCCTCGGGCGTGTAGAACGTGCCGACCGTGCGCGAGGTGGGAAAGTAGCCGTGCTCCTGCTTGTCGCCGGACAGGCTGCGCAGAATCGTGCTCCACATGTGCCAGTGCGTCTCGACGAGGCCCGGCAGCACCAGCATGCCGGCGCCATCGATGACCTCGGCGCCGGGAGCCTGCACCCTTTTCCCGACGCCCACGATCGCGCCGTCCCTCACGTGCACGTCGCCACCCTGGATGTCGCCGAGCACGGCGTCCATCGTGAGGACGTACGCGTTGCGGATCAGGAAATTCGCGGGCGACGCGCGTCGGCGCGACTGGGCGATGGCGGGAGCGCCCGCCGCGACCGCGCCCAGCGCCAGCGCCGAGCCCAGAACGTCGCGTCGGGTCAGGAGCACGGGTTCTACCGCGTCTTCAGGAACAGCTTCACGAAGTCGTCGACGAACGCCGCGGCATGCTTCGCGACCTCTTCCTTTGTCGGCTCGGGCCGCAAGGCGCAATTCCGCTCGAGAATGATGTGCCACGACATCATGGCCACGAAATACTCGGCGAGCCGTTGCACGTCGAAATCACTCTGGTAGTCGTGCGCCTCGAACACCTTGCGCAGCACTCCGAACGCCTTCTCCGGGCCGATCTTGTAGTAGTGGTGGCCGACGTCGGGCGAACGCGAGGCTTCCTCGAACACCAGACGCCGCAGGCCGAGCGTGCGGTCCGTGGTCAGCAGCGTCAGCGTGGTCTCCGCCACCATGATCAGCGCAGCGCGGAAATCTAGCGACTTCAGGATCGAATCGAGGTGGTCGAGCGCACTGCGGTACTCCACGAGCTCCCGGCCGATCACGGCTTCGAACAGCTGCTTCTTGCTGCTGAAGTAGCGGTAGATCGACTCCTTCGAAATGCCGGAGCTGCGGGCCATCGCGTTGATGCTCGCGCCCTGGTAGCCGTGCTCCAGGAAATACGCCGTGGCGACGTCGAGCACTTCCTGCTCCTTCGCCTTGGGCCGCGAGTTGCCCTCCGACAGCGACCGCACGAGGCTGGCGACGCCACGCGTCGGCACGGATGCCGCGCGCCGATCGTCACCGTCACGGTGGCGTACGGTCTCCTTGATGTCCTTCTCCGAAGCCGAGCTCATGGGCGCCTCACGAAGGATCACAGGAACATGCACACGGACTTCACTTCCGTGTACATCTCGATGCCCACTCGTCCGTGCTCGCGGCCGACGCCCGATTGCTTGAAGCCACCGAACGGCATGTTCGCGTCCACGGGGCCATGCGCGTTGACCCAGACGGTGCCGGCCTTCAGCTTCGGCACGAGCCGATGCACGGCGCTGAGATCATTCGACCACACGCTCGCCGCCAGGCCGTACGGCGTGTCGTTCGCCAGCCTCGCGACCTCGTCGAGATCGTCGAAGCGCTGTGCGACCACGACGGGCCCGAAGATCTCCTCCTGCACGACGCGCATCGACCCCTTGACGTCGGCCAGCACGGTCGGCTGCACATAGAACCCCGGGTGGTTCGGCGCCTCGCCGCCCGCCACGACCGAAGCGCCCTCGCTGCGGCCGGACTGGATGTAGCCCATGACGCGTTCCTGCTGCTCGCGCGAGACGAGCGGCCCCATGTGCGAGGCGGGATCGAGACCCGGGCCGAGCCGGATCGATTGCGCAGCGGCGCCCACACCCTCGACCACGCGGTCGAAGAGCTTGCGGTGCACGTATAGGCGTGAGCCGGCTGCGCACACCTGGCCGGCGTTGAAGAAGATCGCGCCTGCGGCTCCCTTGATGACCATGTCGATGTCGGCATCCGGCAGCACGACCACGGGCGACTTGCCGCCGAGCTCGAGCGACACGCGCTTCAGCGAATCCGTGGCGGCCTTGTTGATCATCTTGCCCACGAGCGTCGAGCCCGTGAACGCGATCTTGTCGACGCCGGGATGCGTGACGAGCGCGGCACCAACCGTCTCGCCGTAACCCGTGAGGATGTTCACGACACCGGCGGGGAAGCCGGCTTCGATGATCAGCTCGCCGAGCCGCAAGGCGGAGAGCGGCGTCTGCTCGGCGGGCTTCAGAATGCACGTGCAGCCGGCCGCCAGCGCCGGCGCCAGCTTCCACGCGGCCATCACGAGCGGGAAGTTCCACGGGATGATCTGCGCCACGACGCCGACCGGCTCGCGCCGCGTGAAGGCATGCACGCGCCCCGGCTCACCCACGGAGATGTCGATGGTCGACCCCTCCATCTTCGTGGCCCAGCCTGCCATGTAACGGAAGTGGTTCCGCGCGCCCGGCACGTCCACGATGCTCGCGAGCTTCTTCGTCTTGCCGTTGTCGACGCTCTCGAGCTCGGCCAGCTCGTCCGCGTGCTTGTCGATCAGATCGGCCAGGCGCCACAACAACGCCTCGCGTTCCGCCGGCAGCATCTTCGCCCACGCGCCGCGCTCGAAGGCCTCGCGCGCCGCGGCGACGGCCTTGTCGACGTCGGCACGATTCGCATCGGCCACCGAGGCGACTTCCGCACCTGTGGCGGGGTCAATCACCGGGATGCGCACGCTGGACTCGGACTGTACCCACTCGCCACCGATCAGGAGGCGTGCGGGCTTGCGTAGAAAGGCGGCAACGCCTGCCGACGGAGCGGGCTGTGTGGCGATCGAAACGCTCATCTTGTTCCTCGAACTGAACGTGGGTGGGGTGCGATTGCACTCGCGGCGATCATTCTGGCCCGCCCTCGCGAAGAAATCGGGCAAGTATTCTTAAGAGACCGGAGAACGCAGCGAATCGAGTGTAGAACCAGCCGCCGCAGGCGGCAAGCACGCTTCACACTGTCAAACGAGCAGTCCCTGCACGCGTGCTTTGGCTTCATCGGCCTTGCGGACCATCTCGTCGATGTCCGTCGGCACCGGAATGTCCTTGCCACGCTGCACGGCCGGCCGCACCGCAATGGTGTCGAGCCAGCGCTTCAGGTGATCGAGACCGTCGATATCCACGCCGGTCCACTTGTAACCGAACACCCACGACCAGTTGGCGATGTCGGCGATCGAATAGTCGCCGGCGAGATATTCATGATCGGCGAGTCGGTTATTGAGCACCTCGAAGAGACGCCGCACCTCACGCTGGTAGCGATCGATCGCGTACGGAATGCGCTCGGGGGCGTAACGATAGAAGACGTTGGCCTGCCCCATCATCGGCCCGATGCCGCCCATCTGGAACATCAGCCACTGAATCACGAGCGAGCGGCCCTTGACGTCCCGTGGCAGCAGCCTGCCGGCCTTCTCGGCCAGATAGATCATCAACGCGCCCGACTCGAACACGGCGAAATCGTCGTTGTCGTGATCGATGATCGCGGGAATGCGGCCGTTCGGATTGATCTTCAGGAACCACGGCTCCTTCTGCTCGCGCTTGTCGAAATCGATGGGCCGGACTTTGTACGGCAGCCCGAGCTCCTCCAGCGTGATGGAAGCCTTCCAGCCATTCGGCGTAGCAGCAGTGAACAACTCGATCATGCACGACACTCCTCTGGACCCGGCGGCATGATACCCCCGGGGTGAGGCAATCCGCTCGCGCCGCGCTAGACTGACCGCACTCGCCTGCGGGCGACGCACGGGAACGAGCTCATGCAGTTGACCGACGAAGAACGCGCCCTGCTCGACGGCCACGGCGGCAAAGCCAGACAGAAGGCCATGGAGCTGCTCGTGCGCTACGCCGAGGCGCTCGGCGCCGAACGCTTCGTGATCACGACGAACGTCGCGGGCGTGCCGGGCCAAGGCAGTGTCTTCCTCGCGAACTACTACAAGACCGCGGGCGGCAGTCGCGACGCGATCTTCTCGCACTTCGATCTCGACAGCGACGAGCTGATCGAGATGCCGCCCGTAGTCACGCACTCGTGTCATCTGCAGGGCGGGTACGATCCCGAGAACTGGCAACTGCTCGGCGCGACCGAGCAGGCCGCGCAGGTTCTGAAAGACACCGAGACGTACGCGGCCGAGCACGGCGTGCAGATCCTGAAGACGTGCACCCCATATCTCGTCGGCAACGTGCCGAAGCTCGGCGAGCACTGCGCCTGGATGGAGTCCTCCGCGGTGATCTACTGCAACTCCGTGCTCGGCGCGCGCACCAACACGGAAGGCCGCGAGAGCACGAGTGCCGCGATGCTGACGGGCCGCATCCCCGACTTCGGCTTTCACCAGGATCACTATCGGCGCGGCACGCACAAGATCGAAGTCGACGTGGCGGTCGACTCGCTCATGGATTGGGGCATGCTCGGCTACTTCGTCGGCGAAGTGGTCGGCGAGCGCATTCCCGTGCTCGATGGCCGGCTCGGCAGGCCCGACCTCGTCCGCCACAAGCACTTCGGGGCGGCCGCCGCGTCGTCCGGCGGCGTCGAGATGTACCACATCGTCGGCATGACCCCGGAAGCGCCGACCGAGAGCGCGGCGTTCGGCGGCAACCGCGCACTCGAGACGTTCCGCTACGGGGCGGAGGAACGGCGACGCGTGTACGAGCGATTGAACTCGAACGCGCGCGACCCGAACGTCGATTACGTGATGCTCGGCTGCCCCCACGCGGCGCTCGAGCAGATCGCCGAAGCGTGCACGCTGCTCGCGGGCCGCCGCATCAGCGCGAACTGCCGGCTCTGGATCTTCACCTCACGCGCGATCAAGCAGCAGGCCGATCGCGCGGGCTACACCGGGATCATCCGCGCCGCCGGCGGCCATGTGCTGACCGACACCTGCTCCGCGATCGGCCAGGCGTTGCCGCCCGGCACGAAGGTCGCGGCGCTCGACTCGGCCAAGCAGGTCCACTACCTGCCCGCGATCATGGGCATTCAGGCGTGGTTCGGCAGCACGGCCGACTGCATCGACGCGGCACTCACGGGCCGCTGGAACGGGCAGGCCCCGTGAGCACGTCGATCATCCTGCGCGGACGCAAGGTCGTCGGCGGCCGCGCCGAGGGCGAGGCGCTCGTGACGCGGCAGACCATTTCCGGCTGGGGCGGCGTGAACCCGATGAAGGGCATGGTCATCGAGACGCACCACGAGCTGCGCGGCGTGAGCTTCAAGGACAAGGTGCTCGTGTTCCCGGGCGCCAAGGGATCGTCCGGCTGGTCCGTGGCGTTCCATCTCGCGCGACTCGCGGGCACCGCACCGAAGGCGCTGGTCTTCAACGAGATGACCACGAAGGTCGCGCTCGGCGCCGTGGTCATGCGCGTGCCCGCGGTCACCGATCTCGACCGCGACCCGCTCGACGTCGTCGAGACGGGCGACTGGGTCGTCGTCGACGGCGACGCGGGCACCGTCGAGATCGTGAAGCGCGGCTGACGCCGCGGTCAGCGATTCTTCACGAGCACCACGCCGCTCGACATGGGCTGCACCTCCCGCTGATAGATCGACAGCCAGCCCGTCGCGTGCTTCAGCGGTTTCGTGCCGAGCCGCGCGCGGCGCGCTTCGAGCTCGTCTGCCGCGACCTCGAGGTCGATGCTCTGGCGATCGACGTCGATCGTGATGACGTCGCCGTTGTGCACGAGCCCGAGCGGCCCACCGGTCGCCGCTTCGGGCGAAACCTCAGCCACGGTGAGCCCCTTGTTGCAGAGCCCTGAGAGCTGCCCGTCCGAGACGAACGCCACTTCGTTCTGCAGGTTCGACGAATACAGCGCGAACACGACCGCGGATGCCGGGCCGGCCATGCCCGGTCCGCCTTTGGGCCCCATGCCGCGCACGACGAGCACATGCCCCGGCTTCACCTGCCCCGCCTTGACCGCGGCGATGGCCTCGAAGCCGTCGTCGAACACGATGGCGGGACCGGTGAACCGCTCCTTGCGGCCCGGATCGCGCAGGCCGAGCTTCACGATCGCGCTGTCGGGCGCGAGCGAGCCCTTGAGCACGACGATGGGCGGCTTCGTGGAGAACGGCCGCGACAGCGGCCGGATGACGTCCTGGTCGCGCACCTCGACGCCCGCGAGATTGTCGCGCAGCGTTCTACCCGTGACCGTCAGCGCGTCGAGATCGAGCAATGGCTCGAGCTGCTTCAGCAACGCGCGCGCACCGCCCGCCGCATCGAACGCCTCGATGCTGTCGTCACCGTTCGGCCGCACGGCCGAGAGCACCGGCACGCGCGCCCCGAGCTCGTTGAACAGCGCGAACACGTCGACGTCGACGCCGGCTTCGACTGCCGTGGCCTGCAGATGCTTGATGCAGTTGATCGAGCCGCTGACCGCGAGCACCGCCGCCGCCGCGTTGCGGAACGCGCCCGGCGTGAGTATCGAGCGCGGTTTCAGATCCTCCCACACCATGGCCACGATGCGCTCGCCGGCGCGGCGCGCGCAGTCGAACATGGCCGCACTGTTCGCCGCCACCGGCGCGCCGCCGGGCAGGCTCATGCCGAGCGCCTCGACCACCACGTGCATCGAGTTGGCCGTGGCCATGCCGGAGCACACGCCGGGGCCGCGGATCGCGTTGTTGCTCATCTCGGTGAGCTCGGCGCGATCGAGCTTGCCGAACTGCGCCTGCACGGAGCCCAAGAACACGTCCTCGATGTCGACGTGCTTGCCGCGGTACTCGCCGCTCGGCTGATAGCCGCACACAACCAGGATCGTGGGAATGTCGAAACGCCCCGCCGCCATCAGGTGCGCGGGCGGCGTCTTGTCGCACGACGTGAGGCACACCATGCCGTCGAGCTGCGCGCCCTGGATCGCGATCTCCATGTCGTTCACGACGAGGTCGCGGCTCGCGAGGATGTAGCCCGAGCCGCCAGCCGAGATGATGAAGTCGCTCGGTGCCGCGGTGCGGACCTCGAACGGCACGCCGCCCGCGGCGCGCACGGCGTCCTTCACCACCTTCGCGACGCCATCGAGATGACTGAAGCAGATCGCGAGCTCCGACGAGCTGTTGACGACCGCGATCTTCGGCTTCGTCAGATCGGCTTCGCTGAGCCCCAGCGCTTTCCATTGCGCGCGCCGGACGGACTCGCGCGTCGTACCGGGCTCGAAGTTGCTGCGTAGCTTGCGGTGATTCACGGCGACGCTCCTCGCGACCAAACCACTGTGCGCACGAACCTCATCTGTTATCGTACCAGTACGCCCCGCCCGCGCGACGCGACGGGCGCGAACGGGATACGACGCCGATGAGTGACGCCATCAACACCGTGGTACGCCGCCGCGCCGCCGGCGACGGCGCGGTCGTCGCAGCGGACATCTGCGTGCTCGGCGCAGGCATCGCGGGCGTGACCGCCGCGATCGAGGCCGCACGTCTCGGGCGCAGCGTGCTGCTCGTGGACGCGGCCCCCGCCCTCGGCGGCCAGGCCGTCGGCTCGATCATCGGCACCGTGATCGGCCTCTTCTCGCACGGCAAGGACGCCTATCAGATCACGCACGGCCTCGCCGACGAGATGATCCGCGAGCTCACGGCGAGCGGCGCACTGTCGCGACGTCACAGCACGCGCACGGGCACGGTCACGTTCCAGTACGATCTCGTGCCCTTCGGCCGCTGGATCGAGCGCAAGGTGCAGGACGCGGGTGTGCGCACGCTGCTCGGCGCCACTCTCACGGACGCACGGTTCGCGAACCGCCGCCTGCAGAGCCTGTCGTTTGCCACGCGCTTCGGTCCCGTGTGCGTGGAGGCCGCGGGCTACGTCGACGCCTCCGGCGACGCGGTGCTGAGCTGGCAGTGCGGACTCGAGGTCCGCGAACCCGACGCGCCGGTCTACGGCTCGCTGAACTTCATCCTCGAAGGCTACGACGAGACGGCGGTCGCCGCGATCGATCACGAGCGGATCTACGCACGGCTGCGCGAGCGCGGCGCCGACTACGGGCTCGTGCGTCACGACGGCTTCCTGTTCGCGTTTCCGGGCAAGGGCACGGCGCTCGCGAACATCACGCACTTCGAGACGCCGCTCGACCCGCTGCGCCAGGGCGACATGGTGTTCGAGGGCCGGCGCCAGGCCGATGCCGTCGTCCGGTTCCTGCGCGCGGAGTTTCCCGGGATGTTCGCGAACGTGCGCGTGCGCCACTACGGCAACCCCGGCATCCGCCAGACGCGCTGGATCGTGGGCCGCCGCCAGCTCGGTCTCGCCGACATCCGCCGCCCCGACCGTCCAACGGACGCCGTGGCACGCTGCGCCTGGTGGGTGGAGCTGCACGACACGAAAGAGCTGGTGCACTGGGAGCGTTTCCCGGACGGCCACGTCTACTACATTCCGCTAGCGTGCATGGTGCCCGCCGAGGCCGACAACATCGTCGCTGCAGGCCGCTGCGTCGACGCCGACACGTACGCGCTCTCGGCCATCCGCGTGATGGGCCCGTGCATGGCGATGGGCACGGCCGCGGCACACGCGCTCGATCTCGCGGGCAGCGGCCCGGTCACCGCGGTCGACATGGGGGAGCTGCAGCGGCGGCTTCGCGACAACCTGGATCGCACGGACTGACGGCATCGACGGCGCAACGACTTGTGATGCGGGCGAAGGCCCGCCTGGGGAGGAGACGTTGAGCACTACGACGGACGCGGCAGCGAATCGGGCGGCGACGGCGGCGAGCACCACTGCGATCGACAAGCCGGCGTATCAGTACTACGTGCTGCTGATGCTGTTCTTCGGCTACATATTCAACGTGATCGACCGCAGCAGCGTGCTCGGCGCCGTGCTGCCCTCCATCAAGAAGGAGATCGCGGCCAGCAACTTCCTGATGGGACTGCTCGGCGGCCTCGCCTTCTCGGTGTTCTATTCTTTCCTCGGCATTCCGCTGGCGCGCCTCGCGGACCGCTGGAGCCGCGTGAACGTGCTCGCGCTCTCGGTCGCGCTGTGGAGCGCGGCCACCGCCACTTGCGGCCTCGCCTGGAACTACCTGTCGCTGTTCACCTCGCGCGCGTTCACCGCGATCGGCGAGGCCGGCGGCTCGCCGCCGTCGCACTCGCTGATCTCCGACTACTTCCCGCGCAGCAAGCGCGCCACGGCGCTCGCGGTGTACGCCATGGCCGTGCCGATCGGCACGTCGATCGGCAACGCGCTCGCCGGCTGGTTCAACGTGTGGTACGGCTGGCGCATGACGTTCGTGCTGGTCGGCATCCCGGGCGTGCTGTTCGCCGCGCTGATCTGGCTCACCATCAAGGAGCCGCCGCGCGGTTACTCCGACGGCCCCGCCGCCAAGCCGCGCGCCGCGGCGCCACCCTTCTTCGCGGTGTTCAAGTTCCTGCTGGCGCGCAACTCGTTCATGCACATGTCGGTCGCGGCCGCCCTGCATTCGCTGGTCTGGTACTCCGGCACCACCTGGAACACGAGCTTCTTCGTCTGGCGGCACGAGCTCAACACGGGCCAGGCCGGCAACTATCTCGCGATCTTCTCGCTGATCGGTGCCATCGGCAGCTTCGCCGGCGGGTATCTCTCGGACCGGCTCAGCACGAAGCATGGGGATCCGCGCTGGTACATGTGGGTGCCGGGCATCGCATGCGTCGTCATGGTGCCCTTCCAGGTCGCGGCCTACCTGTCGCACGACCTCGGCCTGATCGTGCCCATCACGTTCTCGATGATGTTCCTGCTCGCGTCGATGTTCTTCGGCCCGTCGTTCGCGGTCGCCCAGGCCGTCGCCACCGTGCGCATGCGCGCCGTGTCGGCCTCCGTGCTGCTGTTCATCCAGACGATCATCGGCATGACGCTCGGCCCGGCGATCGTCGGGCGCCTGTCCGACGTGCTCGAGCCGACGTTCGGTCAGGGCGCGGGCATCGCGTACCCGATGGCGGCCATCGGTGTCGTGAACCTCTGGGCCGCGGTCCACTACGTGCTGGCCGCGCGCCGCTACCGCGAAGACCTGGCGGAAACCGCGAAGCTGAACGCCGCGCAGGCCTAGCTTCGGGCGCGACTCACGCGCCGCGCAGCGTCACGGCCGGCGACTGATCGACGACGGAGCGCACGGCGAGCGTGCCGCTGATGCCGACGACCGCCGCACCCGCCAGCAGGCCGCCGAGCCAGAGCCCGACGCCGGGCACGTAGTCGAGATCGAACAGCCGGGTGGCGACGAGATAACCGATGCCCGCAGCGCCGAGAGACGCCAGCGTGCCGGCCAGCAGGCCGAGCGCCGTGAACTCGGCCGCAACGCCCTGCAGCACGACGCTGCGCCGCGCGCCGAGCGTCCGCAGCACGGCACTCTCGAACATGCGCTCATCGCGCGTCGCCTGAATGGCCGCGAGCAGCACCATGACGCCGGCCGCCAGCGTGAACAGGAACACGTACTGCACCGCGAGCGCCGCGCGGTCCATCGAGCTGCGCACCTGCTCGATCACCGCCCCGACGTCGATGACCGAAACGCTCGGGAACCGGCGGATCAGCTCCACGGGCAGGCTGCGCTGCGCGGCCGTCAGATGCAGGCTCGTGAGATACGTCTGTGCATAGTTCTCGATGGCGCCCGGGCTCAACACGACGAAGAAATTCGGCTTGAACGAATCCCAGTGCACGAGCCGCGTGCTCGTCAGGCGCGTCTTCAGGCTCTCGCCGCCGATCTCGAACGTGACCTCGTCGCCGAGGTTGAGCCCCATCGCGACGCGCAGATCGTCCTCGAGCGAGAGCTCGGGCGGGCCGCTGCTGCCGGTCCACCAGCGCCCGGACACGATCTCGTTGGCGGCGGGCAGCTCGGCCGACCACGTGAGGTTGATCTCGTCCCCGAGCTCGCGACGCCCCCGCTCCGTGGGCACGGGAAACTCGGCGGCCGGCCGGCCGTTGACCGCGCTGATGCGCGCCCGCACGAGCGGCGTGAACCGCGGCCGGTCCATGCCGGCGGCGACCAGCGCCGCGCCGACGGCGTCACGCTCCT
>DASZSB010000115.1:0-14486 GCA_035548835.1 Gammaproteobacteria bacterium
CTCCCGGCATCAACATGTACGCAACGGAGGTGATGCATGTCGATACGAACCCGGATTGCAGCGAGCCCGCGTCCCAGCGCTGCCGACGCCGCGCGTTCGCGGATCGTGCCGGCCCCGGCGCTCGTCGCGGAGCCTGGCAACCGCGTGATCGTTCGGGCCTGGAACACCGTCCTGTACGAGAAGTTCTGCCGCTTCAGGCACCTGCTGGTCGACGGCCTGACGCAGCACAGCGACGCCGCGCTCGAGCGCTGCCACTATCCGCCCGGCGCACGCGTGCTCGACGTGGGCTGCGGATTCGGCGACAGCACCACGCGCATCGCGGAGCTCGTGGGCCCCGCCGGCGAGGCCGTGGGCGTGGACTGCGCGGACAACTTCGTTCAGGCGGCCAGGGCACTGGCGCGCGACACCCGCGTGGAGAACGCCCGCTTCTTCGCGGCCGATGCGCAGAGCGATGATCTGCGCGGGCCGTACGACCACGTGTTCGCACGCTTCGGAACCATGTTCTTCGAGGGGCCGGGCGCGGCCATGCGCAACATTCGCAAGGCCATGCGGCCCGGCGGCACGTTCACGCAGATCGTGTGGCGCCGCCGCGAGGACAATCCGTGGCTGCACGAAGCCGAGCTGCGCGTGAGGGCGCTCCTGCCCGTGGTGCCGCACGAGGAAACGGACGCGGTGCACTGCGGCCCCGGGCCGTTCTCGATGGCCGGCGCAGACATGATGAGCACGATGCTGCGCGGCGCGGGGTTCGAGCGCATCACGTTCGAGCGGTACGACCGCGACATCTGGATAGGCCGCGACCTGGCCGACGCCATCGAGTTCGCCGCGGCGCTCGGCCCCGCCGGCGAGATCGTGCGTCTCGCCGGTGAAGAAGGCGCGAAACGCATGCCGGAAGTCATGGAGGCGCTGCGGGACGCGCTGGCGCCGTTCGCGCGTGACGACGGCGTGTGGGCCCCGTCGAGCACCTGGTTCATCACGGCGACCAATCCCGCCTGAGGTGCTCTGCGACCAGACAGCGGACACTCCCGCGGGAAACATCGAGGCAACAGCCGCCGCTCGACGCAGACCCCGCGGGCCTCGAGACAGCGCTGCCTCTGCGAGCGCTGCGGCCGGGTCAGAGGCTCGATCGAGGCTCAGCGCGTGAGCACGCCGTCGATGCGCTCGACGATCTCGTCGACGCGCGCCGGAACATCGGTCATTCGGGATGCGGACGAGATCGCATCGATGCCCTTCATCCTGAAGTCGCCGCGCCCCGACGTGCTCAGCACCACGATCTTGCCGGTATCCGCGAGCCGATCCACGAACGCCTGCGCAACGGGTGGCGCGTCGCCGTATTCGATCGTGTGCAACACCACGATTGCGTCCCAGTCGCCGGCGTTCACGCCGGACAGTGCACCCACGTCGACGACCTGAATGAAGATCGGCCGCTGCCGCAGCCGCTCGACGATGCCGGTCACCACGGCGTTCTTGAACGCGCTGCCCTGCGTGGCGATCAACAGACGCCGCCCCGACGAAGCATCGTTGACGGAAAACGCTTCCGCGGGAGCCATCGAGAAGTGGATCCGGTACCAACCCAGGAATCCGATCACGAGGATCGCGACGGCTGCGATGGAGAGCAGAAGCGCTTTGGCTCTATTGGTCATGGTTCGCCACCACCGGGCGCGCCGCTAGCCGCCGTCCCTGATCTGCTCCGCGAGCTTCTGCCGCGCGCGGCACAGCCGCGTGAGGACGGCGCCCTGCCTGATGCCCATGATCTCGGCGATCTCCGCGGTCGAGTAGCCCATCAGCACCTGCAGGACCAGCGGCTCGCGGTAGCTCTCCTCGAGCGACAGGATCGCCTTCTGCACGTCGCGCAGCGTGGAATCGTCCTCCACGGCGAGCAGATACTCCTCCGCGGCGGTCAGATCGTCGACGTCGCGGGTCGGGTAGCGCTTGCGCTCGTAGGCACGCGCGCATTCGCGCCGCACGATCGTGAGCAGCCACTGCTTCACGGCCGCACGGTCGCGCAACCCGTGCCACGACTGCCACGCGCGCAGCAGCGCCTCCTGCACCGCGTCCTCGGCCAGTGCGGCATCGCGCGTGAGCCAGAACGCGAAGCGGAAGAGATCCGCGCGGTACGTGGACGCGTACCCCTCGAACCGGCGCGCGTCCGCAAGCGGCGCGGCTTCGGCGGCCCCGGCAGCGCCCGGCTCGACAGCCTGGTTCAACGGCAACGTCGCAACGCACACGTCTCGTGTCATGGCACCTCTCCCGGCTCCGGCGCCCGCCAGCGGAACACTGGCCGGCACGGGGCCCTCACTCACGTTGAGTCGTGCGAGCCACGCAAACCTTACACCGCGGAGCCTAGCGACCGAACCAGTGCAGCTCGAGGCAGTCGCGCAGGTGCTGGCGCGCGCGCGACAGCAGGACGAACACGTTGTTCCTGCTCGTGCCCAGGGCTTCGGCCAGATCGTCGGACGCGATACCGTCGAGCTCCCGCAGCACGAACGTGTGCCGCTGCCTGGCCGGCAGCTCGTCCATGCAGGCATCCAGCGCGTTCAGGAACTCTTCCTGCTCGAGCGCGTGCTCCGGCGAGCTCCACCTTGCGGGCGGCGCGGCCCACCGGCCGCGCTCGTCGAAATCGTCGTCGCCGTCGTGCTCGTCCCCGGTCGGCGGATCCGCGGGCGTGCGGTCGCGGGAGACACGGCGGAAGTGATCGAAGACCTTGTGCCTCAGGATGCCGAGCAGCCACGCACGCTCGTTGGCGACGACCGCCGGCGTATCGCGCGCCTGCAGCGCGGCCAGCAACGTTTCCTGCACGAGGTCTTCCGCGACGGTGCGGTCGCGCACGCGCAGCACGGCAAAGCGATACAACGCATCCCCGTGCCGGTCGACCCAGGCGACCGGGTCCGTTGCAAGCTCTGAAGACATCGTCGTCGTTTCGCCCCGGGACGGCACGCCGCCCATTCGCGCGGACTCGAATTACACCGCGCGCCGGGTGCACGTTGCAACGTGGCGCGCGCCGACCGCGGTCAATCGCCGGTGGGCTTCTGATTGTCGACGACGCGTCCGTCCGTCAAACGCCTGCGGATCCGGTCGCGGCCGACCGCGCTCAGCCCCGCGCCGAGGTCCCCGCTGCGGGCGGCGAGCCGCGCGACGGCACGCCGCACGAAATCGATCTGCGCCGCATAGCGGCGGCACAGCCCGCACAGGGCGAGATGGACGTTCAGCCCGACGCGCTCGCGCAGCGTGAGACGTCTGTCCAACGCTTCCGACGCAAGCCGGGTCGCGTCGCGGCAGGTGAGCATGGGGTTCGTTGTTCCTTCGTAGACTCCGCCGATCGAGACCGGCCCGCCGCCGACTTTGTTACCCGACGCCGGACCCGCGGCAAGTGCCGCAAGCACTAGACCTCGGTGGCCAGCGCGGCCGCCACGCCGGCCTTCGTCGCCTCCGTGACGCCGCTGTCGGCCGCGACGGCGACGACACCGCGGGGCGCGGGGATCAGGCGCGCCCCCAACCCCCGCTCTGCGAGCCCAATGCTCCACGCCACGTGCTCGTCGGGAAGAATCAGCACGCTGACGAGGCCTTCTGCCGTGCGCACGACCAGATGCGGAATCTGCCGCCCGTGAAACACGCAGGTCCGCGCATAGACGACCTCGCCGAGACTCTCCGGCACGGCCACGCGACGCCCGGCGAGCACGGCCGCCACCGTGGCCGCGGGTGGTGGAGCCCGGTTCGGGATCAGGGACTCCGGCTCGTCCGTCACGTGCGCGATGACGTCGCGCGCCAGCGAACGGCCGAGGCGCTGGCCGTGGACGACCCATGCGGCCGCGACCGCCACGAGCGCGACGACGGCCGCAATGCCGAGCCGGCCGACGCCGGGGGACGCACGGCGCGCAGGCAGCGCCGCGGGCTCCGGCACGGGGATCCGCAGCGCACGCTGAAGCACCGACTGCATGCGCAGCATGGCGCGGTGATGCCGCGCGCACGCCTCGCAGGTGGCCGCGTGCTCGACGAACCACGGCTCGCGACAGGCCGGGTCGGCGTCGCAGGTCCGTCGAAAATCGTCACAGCTGCTCGGCATTGGTCACCGGCGTGGGAATCGCCTCGCACGTCATTCTAGACCGGCCGGCGGCACGAGTTATTGCAGAGCGCCTCGTTGCTCGCGTCTGTAATGAATCCCCCCTGGCGCCGGTCTGCTTCTGGTCTCGTCACTCCCAAGGAGAATTCCCCGATGAAAGCTACGAAGCTCGTAATGTCGGCCGTCGCGGCCACCGTGGTACTGCCGATGCTGGCCAGCGCCCAGGCACCGGCCCCGAAATTCGAGGCCGAGAAGTGCTACGGCGTCAACGCGGCCGGCAAGAACGACTGCGCCTCGACGGGCAATCATTCGTGCGCGGGCATGGCCAAGCGCGATCACGATCCGAACTCGTGGATCTACGTGCCGACCGGCACGTGCCAGAAGATCGCGGGCGGCAGCCTGACCGCGAAGAAGGCCTAACGAAGCCACGGACGGGTCGCGCGTGATGGGTTTACGCCTGTGACGAAGATCGAGGCACGGATCGGGGTGGGCCTGCGCGGCCCGCACCTGGCCGAGATCCGCGCGACCCGTCCGGCCATTGGCTGGTTCGAGGTCCACACCGAAAACTACCTCGGCAACACGCCGGCGCTGACGGCCCTGCTCGATGTGCGCGCCGATTACCCGGTGAGCCTGCACGGCGTGGGGCTGTCGCTCGGCAGCGCCGAAGGCATCGACGAGGCACATCTGCAGGAGGTCGCGGCGCTCGCGCAGCGCGTGGAGCCGTGCCTCGTCTCCGAGCACCTGTCGTGGAGCATCGCGGGGGGCACCTATCTGAACGATCTGCTGCCGCTGCCCTATACCGAGGAGGCGCTCGACGCCGTCGCAGCCAACGTCACGAGGGCGCAGGAAGCTCTGGGCCGCACGCTGCTCATCGAGAATCCTTCCACTTACTTGCGGTTCCGGCACTCGACGATCCCGGAGCCGGAGCTGCTCGCAGCGCTCGTGCAACGCACCGGCTGCCGCCTGCTGCTCGACGTCAACAACGTGTTCGTGACGTGCACGAATTTCGCGGCCGACCCCGTCGCCTATCTGCACGCGATTCCGCACGCTGCGGTCGCGGAGATTCACCTGGCCGGCCACTTTCGCACGGGCCGCACGCAGCCGCCGCTCCTGATCGACGACCACGGCGATGTCGTCTGCGACGAGGTGTGGCGGCTCTATCGAATCGCGCTCGGCCGCTTCGGGCTCGCACCGAGCCTGATCGAATGGGACCGGCAGATCCCGCCACTGGCGACTCTGCTCGGCGAGGCCCGCAAGGCGGAGCGCATCGCCGCCGAGGCGCAGCATGTCGACGACGCTGCTTGAGCTTCAGCAGGCGTTCCGCGCGGCGCTGCTCGCGGGCGACGACGCCGCGCTGGCCACGTTGATCCACGAGGACGGCCTGCCGGCGGCAGAGCGCATCGAGGTCTATCGCCACAACGTCGTGGCCTCGCTGACCGAGGTGCTGGCGGACACGTACCCGGCCGTGTGCCGGCTCGTGGACCGGCGTTTCTTCGGCTACGCGGCCCACGAGTTTCTGACGACGCATCCCCCGGCGCGGCCGCGGCTCGCGGAGTACGGCGGCGGGTTCGCCGACTTTCTGGCGGGCTTCGCGCCGTGCCGCGAGCTCGAGTACCTGCCGGACGTCGCGCGTCTCGAGTGGCTCGTACACTCTGCGGCGCACGCCGCCGAAGCCGCGCCGATCGCAGCCGCGGCGCTCGCGTCGTGGCCGCCGGAGGCCACGCCGAATCTCGTGCTGCGCCTGCACCCCTCGATCGGGCACCTGCGCTCGCCGTGGCCGGTGGACCGTCTGTGGGCGGCGAATCGCACCTGCGAGGCGGAGAACGCCGAGGCCGTGGATCTCGGCGCCGGCGGCGTGCTGCTCGAGGTCGCACGCGCCGGCCATGGTGTCGCGCTGCGCTCGCTTGGCCCCGGCGTGTTCGCGTTCCGCGCGGCGCTTTCCGGTGGCGCCACGCTGACGGCCGCCGCCGAGGCCGGTCTCGCCGCCGACGACGCCTTCGATGTGCCCGCGGCCCTGGCGGACGTGTTCGGCAGCGGCGCGGCCGTGGGCATCGAGCTGCCGCCGGACTCCTGACCGAAGGCCGGCGAACCGGCCCCGTTTCCGCGCAAGAGGACCACGCGATGAACCTGACGAACACACTGACGGCCCTCGGCCGATTCCCCACGTCGATCTTTCAGCTGCTGTTCCGGATCTGCGCCGGCGGCGTGTTCTGGTATTCCGGCCTCACGAAGATCGACAGCTGGCAGTCCACGGTCCTGCTGTTCCAGGACGAGTACAAGGTGCCGGTGCTGCCGCCGGAAATCGCCGCGACGCTGGCCACCGCGGTGGAGTTGAGCTGCCCGGTGCTGCTCGTCCTGGGGCTCGCCTCGCGCCTCGCTACGCTGCCGATGCTCGGCATGACGTTCGTGATCGAGGCCTTCGTCTACCCCGAGGACTGGCTGCAGCACCTCACGTGGGCGTCGATGCTGCTGTTCATCCTGACGCGCGGCCCGGGACCGATCTCGATCGATCACTGGATCAGCCGCTGGTTTCTCGGCAAGCCGGCCGCGGCGTAGCCGCGCACTCGCCCCGCGCGTGGGGCTCACCGGCCATTCCCGTCGACGGCGAGGACGTGTCCGGCCAGCCGCAGGCCGTGCGACACGCGGGAAGGGCCCGGGCCCTCAGCGTTTCAGGTTCAGCTTGAAGAGCTCGATGGCGTTCGTGCGCCCGAGCTTCCTTCGCTCCTCGTCCGTCACGACGGTGCTCGCGTCGAACCAGTCGGCGGCGTCTTCCATCTTCTCGAACGGGTAGTCCGCGGAGAAATAGACCTTGTCGTGGTCGATCACGTCGAGCGTGCAGCGCAGGGCCGCGTCGTTGAAGTTGCCGCTGGTCGTGATGTGGAAGTGCTCGCGGAAGTAATCGCCGAGCGGCCGCTTGCCGCGATAGCCGCGGCGCGAGAAGCGCATGCGCGCGTCGAGCCGCCAGAGCCCGAACGGAATGTTCTCGCCCAGGTGCCCAAGACAGATCCTGAGCCGAGGGAAGTCCTCGAAGAGGCCGGAGCCGCAGAGCCGCAGCGCGTGGATCGACGTCTCCACGGCAAACCCCCACGGCGCGCTCATGAGCCACGGATGCCCTTCGTAGTTCCTGGCCTGGGACTGGATCTGCATACGCGGGTGCAGATAGAACGGCACGTCGAGGTGCGCGACCGTGGCCCAGAAGTCGCGGTACTCGGGCGCGTCGTAGTACTTCACGGTGTCCGGATTGCCGATCTGCTGGAAGCCGTTGACCATGCAGCCCTTGAAGCCGAGATCGCGCACGCAGCGCGTGAGCTCGTCGGCGGCGGCGGCCGCATCGTGCATCGGCAGCGCCGCGAGCGCGGCGTAGCGCGTCGGATGGCGGGCGACCGCAGCCGCCATGTGGTCGTTGGCCTTGCGGGCCGTCGCGATGGCCTCGTCGCGATCGAGGATCCGCTGGATGCCGGGCGCGTTCAGCGACAGCAACGCGAACTCGATGCCCGTGCTGTCCATGTCGCGCAGGCGCATGTCGTCGAGATCGAGCAGCCGCCTGGTGAAATCGTCGAATACGCCGGAATCGCCCGCGAAGGCGCGCGTCTCGTCGACCGTCTCCGGGATCCCGCAGTGCTCTTCGAACCCAATCTTTCCTTGCATGGCGTCAACCTATTCCATAGAGAGAACGGGCGCCGTGCGCTGCTCGCGCCGACGCAGGATCGCGGCCGCACCGAGCGCGGCGCAGCACGCGAGGAACGGCGGCACGGCGGCCGCCCAGAAGACGTGACGGAAATCGACGGCGGTCGCAAGCAGCCAGCCGCCCACGAACGGACCCAGGATCGAGCCGATGCGGCCCACACCGAGCGCCCAGCCCACGCCGGTCGAGCGGATGGCCGTGGGGTAGAAATCCGACGCCAGCGCGTTCGAGCCCGCCTGTCCGCCGATCACGCAGAAGCCCGCGACGAAGATCGTGACCGCGAGCGCGGCCAGCGCACCCGCCGAGCCGATCGCAAGCACTGCCAGGCACGCGGCGCCATACGCGAACGCCAGCACGTTGAACGAGCCGTTGCGGTCCATGCGTCGGCCGAGCGTCAGCGCGCCCACCGTGCCGCCGAGCTGGAACAGCGCGGTCACGATCGCGGCCGTTTCGAGCGAAATGCCGGTCTGGGTCATGATCGTCGGCAGCCAGTTGTTCAGGAAATAGAGATCCAGCAGGCTCATGAAGAAGATGAGCCACACGAGCAGCGTGATGACTGCCCGGTGCTCGGCGAACAGCTCGCGCACGGATGACGCCTGCGCCGGCGCCTCGCCCAGCGTGAACGCGGTGGCCGTAGCGGCGGCCGGCGCCACCTTGCGAACGATCCGGGCGATGCGCTGCGCCGGCGCCTGACGCAGCACCAGGAACCGCAGCGACTCCGGCAGCACGAACGCCGCGAGCAGCGCCGCCGCGCACGGCAGCGCGCCGCCGAGCACGAAGATCGAGCGCCAGCCGAAGTGCTCGATGAGCGCGGCGGAAGCGAAGCCGCCGGCCGCAGCACCCAGCGTCACGCCGCAGAACATGATCATGACGGTGGTCGCGCGGATGCGCTTCGGCGTGTACTCGGCCGTCAGCGCGATCGTGTTCGGCATCGCGCCACCCAGACCGAGCCCCGTGAGGGTGCGGAAGACGAGCAGCGTGTCGTACGAGCCCGCCCACGCGCAGAGCAGCGAGCCCACACCGAAGATCAGCGTGCACGCGATCAGCACGGGTTTGCGGCCCACGCGATCCGCCAGCCAGCCGAAAGCGAGCGCACCGAGCGTCATGCCGAGCAGACCGCTCGAGAAGAGCGGCCCCAGAGCGCTGCGCGCGATGCCGAGATCGGCCGCGAGCGCCGGCGCGACGAACCCCATCGACTGCGCGTCGAAGCCGTCCATGAAGACGATGGCGCCGCACATGACGGCGACCAGCAGCTGATACGCGCCGTAAGGCCGCTCGTCGATCAGCCGACCGACGTCGAGCGCAGTAGTTGCCTGCATGGTCGAGCTTGCTCCCCCAAACCGGTCCGCAACACCCGCGCGGCAGCGGCCATGGGCGGCAGCGCGCCGGTACTCGGTCCCGTGCGGACTCCGAGCGCGGCGTTCCACGAGCCACCGGTCCGGGGAAGAGATCGCGCTTCGTAACGGCATGATCCGCGCGGCCAAAGCGCGGGGTCAAGCCCGCCGTCATCTTTCTGTAACACGCGTGCTGCCCAATGGCGGACGTAGTCGATTCCAAACCAGAACGAGGAACAGGCGATGGCAAGAGTTACGAAACCCACCGTGGCGTGGCTGTGCGCGGGCTTGGCAGGACTGATGACGGGTGCCGCGGCGTCCGCGGCCGACATCTCGGGCGCCGGCGCCACGTTCCCGGCCCCCGTGTATGCGAAGTGGGCCGAGGCCTACAAGAAAGAGACCAACGTCGGCCTGAACTACCAGTCGATCGGCTCCGGCGGCGGCATCAAGCAGATCCAGGCCTCCACCGTGACGTTCGGCGCCTCCGACAAGCCGCTCGAGCAGAAAGAGCTCGAGGCGAACGGCCTCGTGCAGTGGCCCATGATCATCGGTGGGGTCGTGCCGACCGTGAACGTCCAGGGCGTGCAGCCTGGCCAGCTGGTGCTCGACGGCGCGACGATCGCCGACATCTATCTCGGCACGATCACCAAATGGGACGACGCGCGCATCAAGGCGCTGAATCCAGGCCTCAAGCTGCCGAGCCAGGCGATTGCGCCCGTGTACCGCTCGGACGGTTCGGGCACGAACTTCCTGTTCACGACGTACCTCTCGGCCATGAGCCCGAAGTTCAAGTCCGACGTCGGCGCGGACGCATCCGTGTCGTGGCCCACGGGCCTCGGCGCCAAGGGCAACGAGGGCGTGGCGAACATGATCGCGCGCACGAATGGCGCGATCGGCTACGTGGAATACGCCTACGTGAAGCAGAACAAGCTGACGTACGCGAAGCTCAAGAACCGCGACGGCAGGCTGGTCGCGCCGCAGATCGAGTCGTTCCAGGCGGCCGCGGCGAACGCGGACTGGGCCAGGGCTCCGGGCTACTACCTGATCCTCGTCGATCAGCCGGGCGCCGAGAGCTGGCCGATCACCGGCGCGAGCTTCATCCTGATGCACAAGCAGGTCAAGGACGCCGCAGATGCGCTGACCGCACTGAAGTTCTTCGCCTGGGCGTACAAGAACGGCACGCAGATGGCCGAGGAGCTCGACTACGTGCCGCTGCCGGCGAACGTGGTGCGCATGGTCGAGGACACCTGGTCGGCCAGCATCAAGGCCGACGGCAAACCCGTCTGGACCAAATGAGCCGGCGCGTTTGACGTCGACCACGGCTCGTCTCCCCCCGACCGACCGGCGGCGCGCGCAGGCGCCCGCCGGTCGGCTTTCCCGCCGATGACGGCCGCGCACTCGCTGCGGACCCGTCATCCGCTGCACGCGCGCCTGCACCGCGAGGCTCGCGCGGAATCGGTGTTCCGCTGGGCCACGCTGTGCTCCGCCGCGCTCGTGCTGGTGCTGCTGGCCGGCGTGCTCGCGTCCCTGGCCTACGGCGCATGGCCGGCGATCAAGACGTTCCACTGGCGCTTCCTGGCCACCGAGGTCTGGAACCCCGTGACCCAGAAGTTCGGCGCGCTCGCGCCGATCTACGGCACCGTGGTGACGTCCGTCATCGCCATGCTGATCGCGATCCCCATCGCGTTCGGCATCGCCGTATTCCTGACCGAGACCTGCCCCCGCTGGCTGCGCACGCCGATCGGCGTCGCGATCGAGCTGCTCGCGGCGATCCCGAGCATCGTGTTCGGCATCTGGGGTCTGTTCATCCTGGCGCCGATCCTGCAGGAGCACGTGCAGCCCTGGCTCATCGAGCACCTCGGGCCGCTGCCGGTCGTCGGCATGCTGTTCCAGGGCGCGCCGTACGGCATCGGGCTCCTGACCGCCGGCATCGTGCTCGCGATCATGGTGCTGCCGTTCATCACGGCCGTCATGCGCGAAGTGTTCCGGATGACGCCGACCGCGCTCAAGGAGGCGGCCTACGCCGCGGGCGCCACGCAGTGGGACGTGGTCTGGGACATCGTGCTGCCGTGGTCGCGGCCCGGCGTGATCGGCGGAATCATGCTCGGCTTGGGCCGCGCGCTCGGCGAAACCATGGCCGTGACGTTCGTCGTCGGCAACGCGCACCGCATCAGCACGTCGCTGATCGCGCCCGGCACCACGATCGCGGCGTCCATCGCCAATGAATTCACGGAAGCCGTGGGCGCTCTCTACACGTCCGCGCTGATGGCGCTCGGCCTCGTGCTGTTCGTGCTGACCTTCGTCGTCATCGCGGGCGCACGGCTCCTGCTGCTGCGGCTCGAGCGCGGCGCCACGCGGAGGCACGTATGACGCGCGCACTGCGCCGGCGGCAGATCGTGAGCACGATCGCGCTCGGCCTCTCGGCCCTGACCACCGCCTTGGGCGTCGCGCTGCTCGGTGCGATCCTGTGGACGCTGATCGCGAAGGGCATCGGCAGCTGGTCCGTCACCATGTTCACGCAGTCGACGCCCGCACCGCAGAGCGAGGGCGGCCTGTTGAACGCGATCTTCGGCAGCGCCGTCATGACCGCGCTCGGCATGGGCCTCGGCGCGCCGATCGGCATGCTGGCCGGCACCTACCTCGCGGAATACGGGCGACGCAACAAGTTCACCTCGACCGTGCGCTTCATCAACGACGTGCTGCTGAGCGCACCGTCGATCGTGATCGGTCTGTTCGTGTACACCATCGTCGTGGCACGCATGGGGCACTTCTCGGCGCTGGCGGGCGCCATCGCGCTCGGCATCATCGCGCTGCCGGTGATCGTGCGCACGACGGAAGACATGCTGCGGCTCGTGCCGAAGAGCATGCGCGAAGGCTCGGCGGCGCTCGGCGCGCAGCCATGGCGCACGGTCACGAGCGTGGTCTACCCGGCCGCGCGCAGCGGCCTCGTGACCGGCATGCTGCTCGCGATCGCGCGCATCTCGGGCGAGACCGCGCCGCTGCTGTTCACGGCGCTGAACAACCAGTTCTGGAGCACGGATCTGAACAGGCCGATGGCGAACCTGCCGGCCGTGATCTTCCAGTTCGCCATGAGCCCCTATGAGAACTGGCAGGGCCTGGCCTGGGCCGGCGCCCTGCTGATCACGCTGTTCGTGCTGGCCTTGAGCATCGCGGCGCGGTCCCTCGCCGCGCTGTTCGGCGGCACCCCGCGCGGCACGTCGTAGCAGGCGCTGTCACAGATCTGTAACACACGCCGCCTATGGTGGCTGCGTGCCCTCCGGAATGCCCGTCGTTGGCGCGGCAGGCCCGTGGCGAACCGAGGAGTCTGCACCGTGCTGGAAGCCCTTCACCCGTCCTCACCCGTGAACGTCGAACGCCGCACGGCCTCCGGGCGCGCCCTGCCCGTCAGAACGGGGTTCCGGATGCCGAGCGCGGGACTCGCGGTCGACGAGGCACGGCCGGCCGTGCCGGCGCAGATCAAGGCCTCCGTCGAAGGGTTGAGCTTCTGGTACGGCGAGAAGCAGGCCCTGAAAAACCTGAACCTGCCGATCGCGGACAAGCGCGTCACCGCGCTGATCGGCCCGTCCGGCTGCGGCAAGAGCACGTTCCTGCGCTGCTTCAACCGCATGCACGACCTCGAGCACCATACGCGCTACGACGGCCGCATCACGCTGCAGCCGGACAACCTGAACCTGATCGGCCGCGACATCAAGCCGATCGAGGCCCGCATGCGCATCGGCATGGTGTTCCAGCGGCCGAACCCGTTCCCGATGTCCATCTTCGACAACGTGGCGTACGGCCTGCGGCTGCGCGGCATGCGCAACGCCGCGCTGCTCGCGGACGAGGTCGAGAGCGCGCTGCGCGGTGCCGCGCTCTGGGACGAGGCGAAGGACCGCCTGCACGAGTCGGCGCTGGTGCTCTCCGGCGGCCAGATGCAGCGCCTGTGCATCGCGCGCTCGCTGATCACCAAACCCGAGATGCTGCTGTTCGACGAGCCCACGTCGGCGCTCGACCCCATGGCCACGGCGAAGATCGAGAAGCTGATCGCGTCGCTGCGCGGCGAGGTGACCGTCGTGATCGTCACCCACAACATGCAGCAGGCCGCGCGCGTGTCGGACTACACCGCGTTCATGTACATGGGCGAGCTCATCGAATACGGCGAGGTCGGGAAGATCTTCACCAATCCCAGCCAGAAGATGACCGAGGACTACATCACGGGCCGCTACGGCTGAGGCTGGCGTCCTGCGCTGGAAGACGCCGCTCTGTCATCGCTCACCGGCCTCACCGCTAACGCACCGCGTCGGAGCGAGCGACGTCGAAGCTCACGTAGCGCGCGCCGTGCCTGTGCGCCGCCAGCGTCAGCGACTGGTTGCGCTGCACGAGCGTGGCGGGGGAATGCAGCTCCACCCTCATGACGCGCAGCGAGGGCATGCCACTACCGTCGAGGGCGACGAGGCGATAGCCGTCGCGCACGAGCTCGCGCCACAGCGACTCGAGTGGGCCCGTGCTCGCCGCGACGAACGTGAACGTCCACGTCCGCGCCGCGCCGAGGTCCGCCTCGCGGCTCTGCTGCAGCGACGCGAACCAGCGCTGCAGCTCGACACGCGACGCCGTTGGCGGCATGGCCACCGCCGACGTGGCGCCCGCCAGCGCGAGCCACGCGGCCGCGCGCGCACCGCGGGCGCCGAGACGGAGAATGGATCGCATCGCTACGATTATGGCACCCACCGGCCTGCGCGGGACGCGCTGCGGCTTGACCCCCTGCAGCGCCGGCCCCATCTCGGCACAATACCCGGGTCGATGGAGGCCCCGATGTCCGATACCACCCTGATTCGCTGCGCCCAGTGCGGCGCCAACAACCGCGTGCCGCAATCCAAGCTCGCGCAGGGCCTGACCCCGAAGTGCGGCCAGTGCAAGGCGCCGCTCGCCGTCGCAGCAGGGCCTCTGACCGTGACCGATGCGACGTTCGCGGCCGAGGTCGAGCGCTCGCCGCTGCCCGTGATCGTGGACGCGTGGGCGCCGTGGTGCGGGCCGTGCCGCGTGGTGGCGCCGATCCTGGACGAGATCGCCACGGAGCTCGCGGGCAAGGTGCGCGTGGCCAAACTGAATGTCGACGACAACCCCGCGACGGCCGCACGCTTCGACGTGCGCAGCATTCCGACGCTGCTGGTCATGGTCAACGGCCGCGAGGTGGACCGCATCGTGGGCGCGCAGCCGAAGGCGCAGATCCGCCAGCGGCTCGAGCGCGCGCTCGCACGCTGAATTCTTGCGCCGGTCGGCTGCGAGCGGAGCGCCAGCCGCAGAAGGTCTGTCACGGGAGCGTCGGCGACAGGATGTCGCCGTCGCAGCCTACATGGATGTATTCACGGCGGTCCCGTGACAGGCCCTCTGCGGCTGGCGCTCCGCTCGC
>DASZSB010000116.1:0-14008 GCA_035548835.1 Gammaproteobacteria bacterium
CGCCCCTGTCGATAGTCGTCGGCGAGGGCTTCGAGCGCGCTGCACTCGCGCCGGAAGCGGGCGTGGATCTCGAGCCAGAACGCCACGTCGAGCGAGCCGCGCGTGGCCCAGAGCTCGCGCGGATGACGCTCGAGCAGCGCCTGGCGTTGCGCGGGCCAGCGACGTGGGGATGCGAAGTCGGAGCTCAAGCGCCGATTGTGGCAGCCCGCGAGTGGGTGTGGCGAGAGGGGAGTTAGTGGGCAGAAGCGGCCGCGCAGCGGTGAAATCGTTGGGGGGGAGGCGATTTGTGCACTGTCGCGACCGGCCCTGCCCGCGTTGTGTTTAGCAAGTGGCGTGCCAGGTCTGCGGCCCGCGGTTTTCCTTGTGCCTGCCCGGGAGACGAATCGATTTGCACCAGCACGGGGCGGATTTTCGACGCCGGTGCACCGCAACGGGCGGTAAAGATCAGGGCCCGGCGGCGCTCGGTTCCGCCAGCCCGTCGAGGCCGAGCTCGCCGCCGCCGCGCGTGCCGACGAGGTGCGACAGGAACTGGGCTGCGGCTCGTTCCCAGCTGTGTGCCAGCGCCGTCCTGCGACAGTCTGCGCGATCGAGCGACAGGGCGCGCAGGGCCGCGGTGCGCAGGTTCTCGTCGAGCACGCCGTCGTAGCCGTGCGTGACGACGTCGATCGGGCCGGTGACCGGGAAGGCGGCGACCGGTGTGCCGCAGGCCATGGCCTCGAGCATCACGAGGCCGAAGGTGTCCGTCCGGCTCGGGAAGACGAAGGCGTCGGCGGAAGCGAGGCAGCCGCTGAGATCCGTGCCGAACCGATAGCCCAGGAAGCGCGCGTCCGGGTAACGCCGCTCGAGCATGGCACGGTCCGGGCCGTCGCCGATCACGACCTTCGTGCCGGGCAGGTCGAGCGCCAGGAAGGCGTCGAGGTTCTTCTCGACGGCCACTCGGCCGGCGTACGCGAAGATCGGTCGTGGCAGCGCGAGATGGCTGCGGTCGCCGGGCTTGAACAGATCGGCATCGACACCGCGCGACCAGATCACGACGTTGTGGAAGCCGTGTGCCACGAGGTCGCGCCGTTGATGCTCCGTCGCCACGAGCGTGCGGCGGGCGCGGCTGTGATGCCGGCGCAGGAAGGCGTACGACCAGCTCTCCGGAATCGGCGCGCGCTTGCGCAGGTACTGCGGGAACTGGGTGTGGTACGACGTCGTGAAGGCGAGCCCACGGCGCGTGCAGTAGCGAGCCGCCGCAAGGCCCAGGGGCCCCTCCGTCGCTATGTGGATGGCATCGGGCTGCCAAGCCTCGAGCGCCCGGGCGATGCGCCGGCCCGGCAGCAGCGCGAGGCGGATCTCGGGGTAGGTCGGGCAGGGCAGCGTGCGGAACTGCTCCGGCGAGATGACGGTCACCGAGTGGCCGAGGGCCTCGAGCACGCCGCGCGTGCGCTGCAGCGTCGTGACGACGCCGTTGACCTGCGGCAGCCACGCATCGGTAATCAGGGCCAGCTTCATCGGGTGTCGCACATGTTTCGCCGGTAGCGGCGAATTGTTAGCACCCCATCTTTATAGTTTCGTTACGCTCCGTTACTTAACCTTCTGTGCCTGCAAGAAAAATGTCATAGAAACGCCACGAAGGGTTCACGCCCGACCGGCATTCTGCCAGCGTCCGAAAGGTGCATGGGTGTCATATGGAACGACGCGTTGCCCTGGCCTTCGAGCGTTTCGATCGAGCAGAGCTGCGCTTCTGCCGGTACCTGAACCGGTCGAGCCGCTGGTCGGCGGTCCGCCGTCTGTTCGCGACCGTCAGCTGGCTCGGTAACGGCTGGTTCTGGTATGGCCTGCTCGGCGTCCTGCCCTTCGCGTTTGGAACCCGCGGCGGCTGGGCTGCCCTGCAGATGGGCCTCACGGCCGCGTGCGGAGTGGCCATCTACAGGCTCATCAAGGATCGCGCCGTGCGGGAGCGCCCGTACATCACGCATACCGTCATCGAGTGCGCGGCCGCGCCGCTCGATCGCTACAGCTTCCCGTCCGGCCATACGCTGCACGCCGTCTGCTTCACGCTGATCGCGGCCGCGTATTTTCCGGTGCTTGCCGGTCCGCTGGCGGCGTTCACGCTGCTGATTGCGCTGTCGCGCGTGGTGCTGGGGCTGCACTATCCGACGGACGTGGCCGCCGGCGCGCTGCTCGGCGGCGCGCTCGCCGCGGGCAGCGTGTGGTTCGGCCAGTCGTTGCTGAGCTGAGTCCGTTTCAGCCCGGCGACCAGCGCTGCCAGCCGATCAATCCCCACACGATGAGCACGAGCAGGAGACTCATGAAGACCGCCGCAGAACCGAGATCCTTGGCCTGGCCGGACAGACGATGGTGGTCGGTGCCGACGCGGTCGACGACGTTCTCCACCGCCGTGTTCAGCAGCTCGACGATCAGCACGAGCAGGCACGAGCCGAGCAGCAGCGCACGCTCGACCGCATTCTGGCCGAGCCACAGGCCCGCCGGAATCAGGACCACGCACAGCAGAGACTCCTGACGGAACGCCGCCTCGTTTCGCCAGGCGGTCTTCAGTCCCGCCAGGGAAAAGACGGTCGCGTTGACGATCCGGCGGGCGCCGGTGTTGCCGGGTTTTCCCATCGTGTGTTCGGTGCCTTGAGCAGTCGCCGAATGTTAGCAAACCGGGCCGCGGCGTCCGGCCACGCGTTTCAGGCGGCTTCCCGAACGGGGGCGGGCAGGGCCGCGACGCTCGTGGCCGGCCGCCAGGCCAGCAGCTCGAGCGCGCCGTCGTGGCGCTCGACGACCGCGGTGCAGCTCTCGACCCAGTCGCCGTCGTTGCAGTACGTGAGCCCGTCGCGCTCCTGCACGTAGGCTTTGTGGATGTGGCCGCAGACCACGCCCTCGACGCCGGCCTCCGCGGCCGCGTGCAGCGAGGCGCGCTGGAATGTGTCGATGTAGTGCTGGGCCTTGGCGAGCTTCGATTTCACGTGCTGCGCCAGCGACCAGTACGGCCGGCCCGTGATCTCGTGGATCCAGTGCACGAACCGGTTCAGGCCGAGCAGCGCGGCGTAGGCCAGCGAGCCCATGACCAAGGCCACGGCGCCGCACTGCATGACGGCGTCGAACTCATCGCCGTGCAGCACGAGCAGGCGCCGGCCGCTGGCCGTGACGTGGATGTCACGCAGCCGGACATCGATGTTGCCGAACCGAGTCCCGGCCAGCGCGCGCAGGTCGTCGTCGTGATTGCCAGGAATATAAACGACTCTCGTGCCTTCCTGACTCTTTCTCATAATGAGCCGCAGCACTTCAGTGTGGCTCTCAGGCCAGAAGAAGCTGCGCCGCAGGCTCTTCAAGTCGATGATGTCGCCGACGAGGTACAGAGTGTCGCAGCGCGTGCTGCGCAGGAAATCGAGCAGCAGGCCCACGCGGCAGGCCCGCGAGCCGAGATGCACGTCCGACACCCAGACGGTCCGAAAGCTCGTGCTGTCCATGGCGGCTCCTCACCCTGTCTCTACTGGCCAACAGGTTAGGGAGCGAGCTTTAAGCTTTGATTGCAGTGCGTTGTACAAGATATTGCACGGCAATGGATTTGCGGACGGCGTCCCCTGCCGTTCGTCACACGGTCGCAACACGGCGCTGCCATGCTGAAGGTAGCTGTCGAAGCGGAGCGTGGCCGTGCGGGTCCTGTTCGTATCGGACGTGTACTTCCCTCGCGTGAACGGCGTGTCCACGTCGATCCAGACGTTCCGCCGCGACCTCGCGGCGCTCGGCTGCGAGACGTGGCTCATCGCGCCGCGCTATCCCGCCGCCTGGAACGACGACGCAGGCATCCTGCGCCAGCCGTCGCGCTACCTCGTGTTCGACCCGGAAGATCGGATGATGCACGCGAGGGCCGCGCGCCGTGCGGGCCTCGCGCTGGCCGGCCGCGTGGACGCGGTGCACATCCATACCCCGTTCATCGCGCACTGGGCCGGGATACGCATCGCGCGAGCGTTGCGCGTGCCGGTGCTCGAGACCTATCACACGTTCTTCGAGGAGTATCTGCATCACTACCTGCCGCTGCTGCCGAGGCCGCTCGCGCGCGCCTTCGCGCGCGCCGCGTCGCTGCGCCAGTGCAACGCCGTGGACGCGGTCATCGCGCCGTCGCGACAACTGGCCGAGGTGCTCACGGCGTATGGCGTGGCGCGGCCCGTGCGCGTGATCCCCACCGGGCTCGATCTCGCTGAATTCGCGGGGGGCGACGGCGTGTCGTTCCGCGCGCGCCACGGCATCGCGGCCGGCCGGCCCGTGATGCTGCTCGTGGGCCGCGTGGCGCACGAGAAGAACATCGGCTTCCTGCTGCGCATGCTGGCCGAGGTACTGCGCACGGTGCCGGACGTGCTGTTCGTCGTGGCCGGCGAAGGGCCGGCGCGCGAAGCGTTGCGCCGGCAGGTCATGGTCGACGGGCTCGCCGCCAACGTGCTGTTCGTCGGCTATCTCGACCGCGGCACGGAGCTGCGCGACTGCTACCGGGCCGCGAACGTGTTCGTGTTCGCTTCCCGCACCGAAACGCAGGGGCTGGTGCTGCTCGAGAGTCTCGCGCTGGGCGTGCCCGTGGTGTCGACCGCGGTGCTCGGCACGAAGGAAGTGCTCGCCGGCGCCGCGGGCGCGATCGTCGTCGAAGAGGATGCGCGTGCGTTCGCTGCCGCGGTCACGCGCGTATTGACCGAGCCCGCTGTTCGCGCGCAGCTCGCCGCGGCCGCGCGCGGCTTCGTGGCCGCCAGATGGTCGAGTCTCGAGATGGCGCGGAAGATGCGGCGGCTCTACGAAGAGCTCTGCGGCGTCAACGCCGTGGCGCCGCGTGCGGCTGCACGCGCAGGTGTCGCAGCTCCAGCATTCGACGAAACGCTTCGCGATCGAGGCGGTCGATGAAATCCGTCAGCGACTCCTTGCTCGAGTCGTCGTGCCGCACCGCGGAAGGAGTTGCCGGGCCGCTCTGGTGTTCCTTTTTCATCGCGTTCCCTTTGTTGTTCTCGGAGCGATGATAGCGAACCGTCCGTGACAGCCACAACCGCGCTGCCGCGCACAGTTGTCACGCGGTCGTAACATCAGCGCGTACGTCATTGACTCTGCGAGACCCGCGGCGCTTCGCGCTCGCTGCGCAGCTTCGGGCGATCAAACGGAAACCGCTCGTTGCGCACGCGTGGGTCCGTGAGCGCGGAGGTGATGAACTCGCGGATGTCGCCTTCGTCGATCTGGCTCACGTTGAACGCGTAGATGCCGAATCCCGGAATGTCGTCGCGCTCGGGCAGTGGCATCGTGTTCTGGTAGAAGCGGATCGCGGCACCGAGATTCGAGAACTCGCCCGTGTGCATGAAGCGCGGGAGCAGCGCCGCGTTGCGCAGCGTCGGCACCTTCATTTCGCCGGCGTCCTCGGGATCGTGGGTGACGTTCTCGCGGCCCAGGTCGAAGTCGGCGCGGCGCAGGCCGATCTGGAAGAAGTCGTTGTTCGTGAACAGCGGCGGCGCGTGACACGCCGTGCAGTGGAACGCCTGGAGCGCGCGCCAGCCCGCGAGCGCGCGTCCGGTCAGCGCGCCGGCGTCGCCCGCGTCGAAGCGGTCCCACAGCGTCTGATCCGCGACGAGCGTGCGCTGGTAGGTCGCGATCGCGAACGCGATCCGCACCGGCGTGATCGCCGCGTCGCCGAACGCCGCCGCGAACAGCCGCGGATACGTGCCCGCGGCCGCGATGGCCGCGGCCACGTCCTGCGGCAGGTCGCTCGCGAGCGCGAGCGGCCGCGCGTTCGCGACGTCGGCCGCGAGCTCGGCCCACGTGCGCCCGGTCTTCGCCATCTCGGCAGGATTCATCAGTGCCGTCAGCGTCTGGTTCTCGAGCGCGCCGCCGCGTGCGATCGCGACCTTGCCCGTCACCGGATCCTTGAACACGGGGCCGGCGCGGCCGTCCCAGAACACGCGCTCGGCCCACAGCGCACCGAAGTTCGAGGGTGCGGTGCGCGGCGTGACCTGCGGCGCGGCGCCGTAGACCGGATGCAGCTGCGGCTTGCCGGCGCGGTCGAGCAGCGCGATGCCCGGCGAGCCCAGCACGTCGTCGATCGTGCCCTTGTCCTTGCCGGGATTGCGCCCGACGCGCGGATCCGCGCCGCCGTAGGCGGGGCGGTGGCACGTGCCGCAGGCGACCGTGCCGTTCGTCGACAGTTGCTCGTCCCAGAACAGGATCTTGCCGAGCACGCGCTTCGGCTCCGTGACCGGATTCTCCGCGGGCACGGGCACCGGCGGCAGCGCGGCGAACACGCGCGGCGCGGTGCACAGGATCAGGAGCAGGGCGAGGCGATGGCGATGCATGACGGCGATTCTAGCGGTGCGGCCTCGTCTGCACAGGTGCGGGCGCCAGGCGGGGCGTGCAACCGGTGCTGTGGTCTTCCGAAGTGTGCGTGCGTCGATCCGTGCGCCAACGCGCGCAGTGTCCTGTAAACTATCGGGCGCCGAGGCGGCCCGCCGGTCGCGACCACAGCAACTTCCGAGGATCCCGAATGTCCGACATGCCCGCGCTGCGCGCCACCGACCCCGAGATCTACGACCTGATCGGGCTCGAAACGAAGCGGCAGAACGATTTCATCCGCCTGATTCCGTCGGAGAACTACGCGTCGGCGGCCGTCATGGAGGCCACGGGCTCGATCCTGAACAACAAATATTCCGAGGGCTATCCCGGCAAGCGCTACTACGAAGGCCAGGACTACATCGACAGGATCGAGACGCTGGCCATCGAGCGTGCCAAGGGCCTGTTCGGCATGCAGCACGCCAACGTGCAGCCGTACTCCGGTTCGCCGGCCAATCAGGCGGTGTATCTCGCGCTCGCGAAGCCGGGCGACGCCGTCATGGGGCTCGGCCTGCCTTTCGGCGGTCACCTGACTCACGGCTGGAACGTGAACTTCTCGGGCATCGTCTATCACGCGGCCCAGTACGACGTGGATCCCGACACGCATCAGGTCGACCTGAATCGCGTCGAGACGCTCGCGAAGCAGGTCCGGCCGAAGCTGATGTTCTGCGGCGGCACGGCCTATCCGCGCGTCTGGGACTACGCGGGCTTCGCGTCGATTGCGGCGTCCGTCGGCGCGGTGCTCGTGGCCGACATCGCGCACATCGCCGGGCTGATCGTCGCCGGCGCGCATCCGCACCCGTATCCGCACGCGAAGATCATCACCACGACCACGCACAAGACGCTGCGCGGACCGCGCGGCGGCATGATCCTCTGCGACGCGACGTACGCGAAGGACATCGATCGCGCCGTGTTCCCGGGGCTGCAGGGCGGCCCGCACAACCACACCACGGCGGCCATCGCCGTTGCGCTGAAGGAGGCGGGCACGGAGGATTTCCGCCGTTACGGCCACCAGATCGTGAAGAACGCGAAGGCGCTCGCGGCCGCGCTGACGGCACGCGGCTTCCGTCTGATCTCCGGCGGCACGGACAATCACCTGATCCTGATCGACGTGACGCCGCGCGGCATCACGGGCAAGCCGGCGGCGCGCGCGCTGCACGAGGCGGGCATCGAGTGCAACTACAACACGATCCCGTTCGACCCGCGCAAGCCGTTCGATCCTTCGGGGCTGCGCATCGGCACGCCGTCGATCACGTCCCGGGGCATGACGGAAAAGGACATGGAGCCGATCGCGGAGTGGATCGACCGCGTGCTGCGCGTGGCCGACGATCAGCAGAAGCTGCACGCGATCCGCGCGGAGATCGCGGAGTTCTGCAGGGCGTTCCCCGCGCCGGGTATCCGCCTCTAGCGCCGGTGCCCGCTCACGGGCAATAGCGTTCCCACAGGGGCTCGCGCGGGCTCGCCGCAGCGCCGCCGCCTGGGAGCGCACCCGGTGGCCGGTAGCGCTCGAAGATCCCGTCATCCGCGGTGAAGCGGTACAGGTGCAGCCACTCGTTGTCGACGAGCTCCCGGATTCGAGCGTGTTTTCCAATCACGGCCTCGATCGCCGTCGCGGGTGCGTCGATCAGCGCACCGAGCCGCACGGGCTCGTGCACGAAACGCCTGCCGTCGTGGACCGACTGCAGGGGCAGCCCCGTGCGCAGGTCGCCCGCATTGCCCTCCAGCACGCCGAGCGCGCCGACCACGTTGTGCAGCGTCTTGTTGCCGCTGCCGAACATGCGGTTGTTCACGGTCGAGCCGTAGTACTGCAGGTTGATCCAGCTCGCGACCACGAGCGGCGCCGTCATGATCAGCTCCAGCGCCGCGAAATCGCGATCGCGTTGCCAGTCGTACTCGTGCAGGAAACAGCGTCCCGCGAGGTCGATGCCACGCGTGCGTGCGCGCGGCGCGGCGATGAACGCCGCATTGCCGGCGAGCCCCCATTCCGGGCGCACCTGACTCCAGTCGCGGCTGCGCGCGAGCACGTGCCGGTCGGTCGTGGCGTCGCGCGGCACGCCGAGCAGCGCGGCACGCTCGGCGCGTGCGCGTACCCCGGCCTGTGCGAGCTGCGCTTGCAGTCGCTCGACCTCGTGGCTGTGCGTGGCGGGCACGGACTCCGTCGAATACACCGTGACCTCGTCCGTGGTGGTGTCGTGCAGCGCGCCGAGGAAGCACGTATCCGCCGGAATCGCGATACCGCGTGCGGCGAGCCCCGAGCGTACCGAGGGATCGTTCAGGATCGCGGCGGCGACGCGCGCGTTGGCCTCGCCGGTGTGCCCGCCGCAGGCGCCGCAGTCGAGGCCGGACGCGTGTGGATTGTTGACCGTCGTGCTGCCGTGGCCGACGATCAGCACGAGTCGGGCGAAGCCTTCCGTCAACGACATGCCGCGCAAAGCGGCCTCCGCCATGGCCACTCGCTGCTGCGCATCGAAGCCCGTGACGCGCCCGTTCACCGTGCGCCGCTCGAGTCGCGGCCCGATGCGCGCCGCGGCGGCGGCATCCAGTCCGTCGCGGTCGGGATCCGGCACTGGGCGCGACAGTCCGAACGTGTCGCTCGCGATTTTCGCGGCGTAGCCGAGCCCGAGGGTCTCGACGAACGTGAACGACGAGACCGCGGACTGTTTGAACGCCTTCCAGGCTTTCGCGGCGCGCCGGCGCGCGAGTCGCAGGCGCAGCACTTCGGCCTCGTGCTCCGCGGTCGCGCCTTCGACGTGCTCGCACACGGTCACAGTCGGTACGAGCAGAACGGGGCACTGGGCGCCGCCACGCGCCTGACCGATCGGGACGTACTCGATCGGGAATCCGAAGAAGCCGGCGAAGCCGAGCGTTGCGATGTCCGGAGCGACGGTCTCCAGGGCTCGCCGGAACACCTCCGACCGCACGTCGATGCAGAATGCGGCGTGAACGGCCGGTCGCCCGTGCGCGGCGGGCGCGGGGGTCGCGCGTTGCGCGAAGCGCGCGAACAGCCGCCGCCGGACGGCGGTCTCGTAGGCCCGTTGCAGCGCGAGATCGAGGGCCAGCTCGTTGTCCGGCGCCGCCGCGGGGGTCGCCGGCAGCCCGGCCGCGGCCGCCATCGCGGCGCGCCACGCGGCTGCGAATTCCCGATCGCCCCGGTGCCGGAACAGCGCGTAGCCCCAGGCCACGCGAATCGCGAGCAGCTCGACGGGCGTGGTATCGCGCTGTCCCCGCAGTGCGCAGTTCCACGCGCGATAGCGCGCGTACGCGGCCCACCCCTGTATGTCGAGCAGCGCTCGGTGCAGATAATCCGGCAGCGCCCGCTCGGGAATGCCGAGCTGCGCGACGATCGTCGCAATCGCCTCCACCGGGTCGTCCGGCAGTCCGGCGATGGTTGCGCGGAAGCCGCCGATCCCGCCCATCTCCGGGTTGCGGTCGAAGCGTGTCGCCAATCGCCAGGCAGTGAACGGCGACTGATCGCGCCAGGGCATCTGCCAGGCGGCCTGGCCTTCGTCGAAGTAGGCGGCGCACCACTTCGAGATCTCGTCGATCATGAAGGCCGTGCGCGAGAGCTCGCGATCGCCGTGCGCGAGCCGGTCCAGCACCTCGGCCACGGTGGCCACGACGGCGCGCGGCCGCGCAGTGGGCGGCGGTGCGCGGAGGCGCGCTTTCAGCGCATCGATGTCGAACGGCAATGCACCGTCCGTGAACGCGCTCGCGAGGTCGGTCTCGGTCACGTGTCCCGACTCGATCTGCGCGAGGTGGAACGAGCGCGGCATCAGCATGTCGGCGTTCGCCACGCGGCGCAGCGTTGCGCAGGCCGACCCGAAGTGCTGGCCGGCGAACCCCAGGAAGGGGTTGACGGCGACGAAGTGCTGCAGCGGCCAGAGCGGTGCGATGCGCCCGCAGGCCGTCTCGATCGCCGCCGCGACCGCGGCGTGCGTGGCGGTGGCGTCCGGCGGTGCGCTGCGCGCGCTCGCTGCGAGGGGGCTCATCGTGATGTCACCTCCGATCGTGGGTGGCCGGTGAGGGTGCGGGCCACAGCCGCAGCGCCAGGCGATTGGCGATCGTGCCCGCGTACAGGCCGTTCGCCAGATGCACGTAGAGCGCGCGAAGCAGCGGCAGTGCCGGCCGGCGCGCGAGCTCGTTCTGCAGCAGCGTGATGCCCGCGAAGGCGCCGACGATGCCGACGACGATCGCTAGATCGAACGCGCCGCGCAGGACGCGCGTCGCCGGGACCGCGCCCGCGAGCAGGTGCTCGGCCGCGCGCTGCAGCACGAAGTACAGGGCCGCGACGCCGATCGCCGCGAGCGCCGCGCGTGCGAGCACGTAGCCGCTCGGCCGCTCGTCGATCGCGTTGGCCAGCAGCAGCACGAGGCTCATGGCGACGATCGCACCGAGCGCGAATCCGCCCGGGCCTGCGACAGGCGAGATCCCGAGCAGGTAGCCTGCGAGCAGCACCCCGGCGGTGACCGCTGCGAGCGCAATCGCGAGTCGGCCCGGGTGCGGTGCGCCGCCCGGGCTCGGCGTCCAGGACGCGCGGAGCACGTCGATCACGCTGCCGGCAGCCAGGAAGGCGTGAGCCTTGTACAGGGAGTGGGCCACCATGTGCAGCAGCGCCGCGCTGAACGCGCCAAGACCGAGCTGCAGCAGCATGAAGCCCATCTGCGCGACCGTCGAGAACGCGAGGCTCACCTTTGTCGAGGTCTGAGTCAGCATCACGAGCGAGCCGAACAGTGCCGTCACGGCGCCCACGACCGCGAGCGCGTCGAGTGCGGACGCCGACAGGTTCATCACGCTCGCCAGCCGCAGCACCAGAAACCCGCCGGCGTTGATGATTCCGGCATGCAGCAGCGCCGAGACCGGGGTCGGCGTCTCCATGACCTCGATGAGCCAGCTGTGCAGCGGAAACTGCGCGGAGCGCAGAATGGCGGCCAGCGCCACCAGCAGCGCGGCGGCCTGCACTGCCGCCGGGTCGCTGCCGCTGGCGGCGAGCACTGCCGCGCCCTGGAACAGCGTAGGGTAGTCGAGACCGCCGAAGGCCGAGTACAGCAGGACCGCCGCGCCGATCAGACATGCGTCGCCGAGGCGGCTCAGCACGAACTTCTTGCGCGCCGCGAGCTGTGCCGCGCGCCGCTCCGGGTAGAACAACAGCAGCTTGTGCAGACCGAGGCTCGTCGCGACCCAGGCGACCGCGAGCTGAACGAGATTGCCGGCGATCACGAGCATGAGCACCGCGGCCACCGTGAGGCAGAGACGCTGCACGAATACGCCCTGGTTCGGATCGCCGTCGAGGTAGTTGCGGCTGTAACGGATCACGGCGGCACCGACGAAAGCCACGAGCACGAACATCGTGACGCCCAGCCCGTCGAGGTACAGCCCGAGACCGCCACCGCCGAGCCCGAGCGTCCGCGTGTACAGAGGACCGCACGCGGCCACCATGACGAGCGCGACGGCGGCGAGCGCCAGCGTCGTGAGCGCGGCACCGAAGGCGAGCCGCGCGATCGCATGGGGGCGGGTGTTGGGCTCCGGGAGCAGGCCGACGGCAACGAGGCCGAGCGGGCCCGCCAGGGCCAACCAGAGCATTGTGGACGCCATCGGATCTCCGCGGTACGAGACGACGGCGGCAAGCCTAGGGTGCGATGACGATTGCATCCAGTTCAATGATTGCAATGAAACGTTGCATTAAGTAGAAGGGACGCATGCGTACCCTCAATTACCATCACCTGCGGTATTTCCATGCCGTGGCCCACACGGGCAATCTCACGCGGGCGGCCGAACGCCTGCACGTATCGCCATCGGCGCTGTCGGTGCAGATCCAGCGGCTCGAGGAGCAGCTCGGTCACAAGCTGTTCCGGCGCAGCGGTCGCACGCTCGTGCTGACGGAGGCGGGACGCATCGCGCACGACCGTGCCGAGGCGATCTTCGCGGCGGGGGATGAGCTCGTCAGCTCGTTGCGCGACGTGGCGACGACGCAGCTGCCAACGCTGAGGCTAGGGGCATCGGCCACGCTGTCGCGCAACTTCCAGATCGCGTTTCTCGAGCCGCTGATCGGTCGCCGGGACGCGCGCGTCACCTTGCGCTCGGGCTCGCTGCGCGAGTTGCTGCAGATGCTCGAGGCGTTGCAGATCGACGTGCTGCTCACGAACACGCTGCCGGCGCGTAGCGAGCGCAGCACCTGGGCGCAGCATCTGATCGCCGAGCAGCCCGTGAGTCTGATAGGACGCCCGCGGCGCAGCCGCAAGCCGCCTGGGCTCGACGCGCTGCTCGGCGCCGAGCCGCTGATCGTTCCGCCGCCGGAGAACCACCTGCGCGGGGCCTTCGATGCGCTCATGGACCGGATGGGGCAGAAGCCGCACATCGTCGCGGAGGTCGATGACATGGCCATGGTGCGGCTGCTGACGCGCGAGGGCGCCGGGCTGGCGGTCGTACCGCCGATCGTGGTGCGCGACGAGCTGAAATCGGCGCAGCTGCACGACTATGGCCGGCTGCCGGGACTGAAGGAGACGTTCTACGCCGTCACCGCGAAGCGGCGCTTCCCGAATCCCCTGCTCGCGAGGCTGATTGCGCCGTGGCGCAGGCGCTGACGCGCGGGCCACGAGTCCGGCGCGGCCGCGGAATCGAAGACTCGCTCCCCGGCAACCCGCCGGGGAGCGAGGACGTGCTTCACGGGTTGAAGTCGTCGAGCAGGATCAGGCCGAAGGGCGCGCCGCCGCCGACCGCGTCGCGTGCCGCCGCGGTGTAGACGTGTCCATCGGCCACAGTGATCGTGGCCGGGCCGATGGCCGCGGTCTTGGTGCCCGTGGGCGTGACCGTAACGTCATAGGTGCCACCCGCCAGGTTCACGTAACCCGTCTCGGCGCGGAACGGCACGTTCGTGAACGCCGGTGCGAGCGTGGCGATGCTCGCGCCCGGGGCGGTCACGTAGATGTCGACGTTGCCGGCGCCCGGCGCCGTGTGCACGATGCGGACCTTGGCCGCCGTCGCGAGCGAGCGGTGGTCGTCCGTCAGGACGTACGGAGAGATGCTCGCCAGAGGGCCGGTCGCAAACACCGAGTACTGCTTGCCGGCGGCCAGCGGCAGGTCGGCGTCGATCACGATGGCCCCGCAATTGCCTGCGGCCGTGACCTTGACGTTGTACGTCGCCGGCGGAACCGACAGGTAGCCGCTGAAGGCCGGGAACGGCACGTTGCTCAGCAGCGGGTGCGCGCAGTCGTTGTTGGCGATGACGTCGACCGCCGGTGCGTCGGGGGAGGCGTGAATCACGCGGAACTGGGCCGGCGTGCCGACGTCATTGAGTTCCGTGGTGGTCGCGCGGCTCGGGCTGGTCAGGAGCAGGCTCACGGGAGAGGAGCCCGGCCCCGTGTTCTTGACCGCCGCGACGAGCAGGTCTTCCGACGCATTCAGCGCCACGCTGCCGGAGTCGAACACCACGGTGCCCGGCTGGTTCGGCAGCGTCACCCGAATGCGATAGGTGCCGAACGGCAGTGTCGCGGGGCCGAGCACCTGGCCGAACCCGAAGCTGCCGAGCTTCGGCGTCTGTGCCAGATCGGCCGCGGGGTCGGTCACGTATACGTCGACGGCCGGCGCGTTCGGCGCGGCATGCACGACCTTGGCGCGGACCGAGCCCGGCATCAGGCCGCTGCTGGCCTGGGAGAGCACGAGCGGC
>DASZSB010000117.1:0-8293 GCA_035548835.1 Gammaproteobacteria bacterium
CTCGTGATCGGTACTCAAGCGCACGCACAGTCGGAAGCGATCCCCGACGTCTCCCTTCGCGACACGATCGTCGTCACGGCGACGCGCGTGGAGCAGTCGAGCTTCGACGTGCCGGTATCCATCGAGGCGTTCGACAAGAACACCATTCAGGACGGTCAGCCGCAGGTCAATCTGTCGGAGACCGTCGGCCGTTCGCCGGGCGTCGTCGCCAACACGCGCCAGAACTACGCGCAGGACCTGCAGATCTCGATCCGCGGCTTCGGCGCGCGGTCCACGTTCGGCATCCGCGGCGTGCGTCTGTACACGGACGGCGTGCCGCTCACGATGCCGGACGGCAGCGGCCAGGCCGCGAACGTCGATCTTTCCTCGGCGCAGCGCGTCGAGGTCATGCGCGGACCGTTCTCGGCGCTGTACGGCAACTCGTCCGGCGGCGTGATCAGCGTGTTCACGGAGGACGGGCCGAAGGATTTCGGCATCAGCACCTCGCTCTGGACGGGCTCGTTCGGCACGACGCGGCTCGGTGCCAAGATCGGCGGCGAAGCCGGCAAGGCCAACTACATCCTCGACGTCGATCGGTTCGACACCGACGGCTTCCGTGATCACAGCGCGACCACGCGCGAGACGTTCAACGGCAAGGTGCGCCTCGACCTCAGCGACCGCTCGCACCTGACGTTCATCGGCAACTACCTCAATCAGCCGGACACGCAGGACCCGCTGGGCCTCACGCTCGCGCAGATGAACACGGACCGCGAGCAGGCGGGCAACGGCGCCATCGCGCAGAACACGCGCAAGGACATCCGCAATTCGCAGACGGGCGTGGTGTTCGAGCACGCGCTCTCGGCCACGGACACGATCCGCGTGCTCGGCTACTACGGCACGCGCGACGTGACGCAATGGCTGGCACTGACCTTCGCCGGCCGCGGCGTGGTCGATCTCGGCCGCGACTTCAGCGGCGAGGATTTCCGCTGGACGCGCCAGACGATGATCAACAACCGGCCGTTCACGCTGAGTGCCGGCGTCAACTACGACGTCATGTACGAGGCGCGCAAGGGCTTCACGAACGCGGCCGGCGTTTCCGGCGCGCTCGGCCGCGACGAAGACAACAAGGTGGCGAACCTCGATCCGTACGCGCAGATGCAGTGGAGCTTTGCCGACCGCTGGGCGCTGCACGCGGGCGTGCGGCGCAGCCACGTGGAGTTCACGACGCAGGATCACTTCATCACGCCGACGAACGGCGACGACAGCGGCAGCGTGAGCTACAGCAAGACGCTGCCCGTGGTCGGCATCGTGGCAAGCGTGAGCCCGCGCGTGAACGTGTACGCCAACGTGGGCCGCGGCTTCGAGACGCCCACGTTCGCCGAGCTGGCCTACCGCTCCGTGTCGGCCACGGCCACGGGCTTCAACTTCGGGCTGCGTCCGGCCGAGACCAGCAACAGCGAGCTCGGCATGAAGGCCGTCATCAACGACAAGACGCGCGTCACGGCCGCGCTGTTTCGCACGCGTACGCAGAACGAGATCGTGACGCTCGTGAACCAGGCCGGCCGGTCGGTGTTCCAGAACGTGGATCGCACGCTGCGCGAGGGTTTCGAGCTCGCGTACGACACGCGCTTCAACCAGAAGCTGAGCGCGTCGCTGTCCTACACGTCGCTGCGCGCCGAGTTCGCGAACGCCTTCCTGACGTGCGGCACGTCCGCGGCCTGCACCGTGCCGAATCTCGCGGTGCCGAACGGCAATCGCATTCCGGGCGTGCCGAGGCAGTTCCTGTTCGGCGAGCTGCTGTGGCAGTCGCACAAGCCGTCGGGCTTCTCGACGGCGCTCGAGATGCACAAGACCGACAGGATCTACACGACGGATCTGAACGACGAAGCCGCGCCGGCCTATACGCTGTTCAACTGGCGGGCGTCGCTCGCGCAGCAGAAGCACGGCGGCTGGAGCTTCAACGAGTTCATGCGCGTCGACAACCTGTTCGATCGCACGTACGTGGGCTCGGTCATCGTGAACGCCTCGAACGGCCAGTACTACGAGCCCGCGCCGGGGCGCACGTTCGTGATCGGGTTCACCGCGCAGCACTGAGCGGCGCGCGGCCGCAGGATTCGTAGAGGGGGGGACGGAGATGCGGTTCAGGGAAATGGTGGCGGCGGTCGCGCTGGCCGTGCCGGCGGCCGCGGTGCTCGCGCAGCCCGCGCCGGACGCGGCGGCCTACGCCGCGCTCGCGAAGCTGCCCGAGATTGCGGGACTCTGGGAGATCACGTTCGGCGGCGGCCCGCGCGGGGCACCGGCCGAAGGGCCGTCGCTCACGCCGGCCTACGCGGCCAAGCTCAAGAGCTACCAGGACGCGCAGAAGCGCGGCGAGATCCAGGATTCGCCGGCCGCGAACTGCGTGCCGCCCGGCATGCCGGGCGTCATGACGCAGCCGTACCCGATCGAGATCCTGCTCACGCCGGGCAAGATCACGATCATCGCCGAGGCCTACAGCCAGTGGCGGCAGATCTTCACCGACGGCCGCAAGCACCCCGACGACCCGGATCTCACGTACAACGGCCATTCCATCGGCCATTGGGAAGGCGACACGCTGGTTGTCGACACCGTGGGCTTCACGACGGATACCGCGCTCGGCAACTTCGGCCTGCGCCACAGCGACAAGATGCGCATCGTCGAGCGCTTCCGCCTCGCGGCACCGGACCGGCTCGAGATTGAGACGACGATCACGGATCCGGAGGCGTTGACGAAGCCGTGGACCACCACGCGCGCGTACGGCCGCCACCGTGACTGGACGCTGGCCGAGTACGTGTGCCAGCAGAACAACCGCAACTTCACGACCGAAGAAGGCAAGGCCGGCATCAACCTGCAGTACGAGGTGAAGAAATGAGCACGCAGATTCGTCACGGACGCGCGTGGCTGGCATGGGCGGCGGCGCTCGGTGCGCTCGGGCTCGCGGGCGGCGCGCAGGCGCACCACTCGTTCAGCGTCTTCGACATGGAGCACGAGAAGACGATCGAGGGCGACATCGTCGAGTTCCAGTGGACGAATCCGCACACCTGGACCTGGCTGAACGTGAAGAACGCCGACGGCAGCGTGACCCGCTGGGGTCTCGAGGGCATGAGCCCGAACTATCTCGGCCGCCGCGGCTGGTCGAAGGGCACGTTCAAGCCCGGCGATCACGTGAAGGCCGTGATCCTGCCGCTGAAGAGCGGCGAGCCCGGCGGCACGCTGCTGCGCGCGACGCTGCCGGACGGCAAGGAAGTCGTGAACTTTGGCCGCCCGCCGGGCGGCGGGCCCCCGCCGCAGGAGTAGGGCGCGAGCCGCGCGCTCCATTACAATCGTCCGCACGCGCCCGTAGCTCAGTTGGATAGAGCATCAGGCTTCGAACCTGAGGGTCGGGAGTTCGAGTCTCTCCGGGCGCGCCAATTCACTGCTTGTGGATGTGCACGATCTCGCACCGATGCACAGTCGAACCCGCGCCGTTGCTCGGGTTCCGCGCTTACAACTGCGCGCGGCTGATCTTCGCTGCGCACGGCCGCGCAAACCGAAAACCCTAGGAGTCGGGACACTCAATCACCTGTGTACCGATTCGACGGTCGGTACAGTCGATCATTCCGTCTTCAGCGTCTCGACCGGGTCGATGCTGGCCGCGCGGCGGGCCGGCACGTAGCTCGCAAGTGCCGCCGCGGCGAGCAGCACGCCGAGCGCCGCGAGATAGGTCGGCGCGTCGAGCGGACCGATGCCGAACAGCAGCGACGACATCAGGCGCGTCAACGCGAACGCGGCTACGAGCCCGACGACGACTCCGATCGCCACCCGCGCGAGAGCGTCGCGCACGAACATCCGCTTCAGGGCGGTCGGTTGCGCGCCGAGCGCGAGCCGGATTCCGATTTCGCGCGTCCGCTGCGAAACCACGTACGCCATCACGCCGTAGATGCCGACGACTCCCAATCCGAGCGCCATCGCAGCGGCGATCGCGAGCATCACGAGCGTGAACGACGTCTGCGCGAGGAAGCCGGCGTACAGATCCTGAAGCGTACGCACGAGAAACACGGGCAGATCGGCGTTCACCGCCCACACGGCTTGGTTGATCTCGGCGGCGAGGCTCGCCGTGCCCGCGCGCTCGCTGCGCACGACGTAGGCGATCGCCGGCATGCCGGCTTTCGGCTGCCCGAACCAGCTCTCCCTCAGCACCGGCATGTAGACGAGCCGCGGCGCGTCCAGGCTGACGCCGTCCTCGTGCACGTCGCGCACCACGCCGATGACTTCGCGCCAGATGCCCGGTGCATCCGGCCGCGATTCGCGGACGCGCTTGCCGAGCGCGGCCGCGGGCTCGCCCCAAAGCTCGCGCGCGAGACCCTCGGAGATCACGGCAACTTTGCCGCCCGCGTCCATATCCGGCCACGTGATGTCGCGCCCCGCGACCATCTGCGTGCCCACGGTCGCGAAGTAACCGGGCGCCACGTATTGGAATCGGCGTGTCGGCGGCGTCTCTCCGGCCTCGTAGCGCTGGCCTTCCACGTACAACGGGCCTGCCGGCGTGCGCCCGGCTTCCATCGGCGCGCCGAAGCCGAACGACGCGGCCTCGACCCCCGGTATCGCCGCGATCCCATCGAGGATCTGCCGTTGGATTTGCGTGGTGCGTTCCGGATCGGTGCTGATCCCCGGAGTGATGAAGATCCGGGCGACTTGCACGGTCTCGGGCCGCGAGACGCCCGGATCGACATCTCGCAGCGCGCTGAACGTGCGGAACATCAGGCCGGAGCAGACGATCAGCACGAGCGCGAGCGCCACCTGCGCCACGACGAGCGCGTTGCGCGCTCGATGACGCTCGCGGCTCGCGGTCGCGCCGCGGGCCGCCGAGAGCGGCGCCGCGGCTTGAGCCGCGTGCTTGAACGCCGGGATCGAGCCGAGCAGCACGCTCGACACGAGCGAGGCGACGATCACGAACGCGAGCACGGACGGATCGATTGAGATTTCTTGAAGGCGCGGCAGGTTCGTCGGTCCGAGCGCAACGAGCAGTCGCAGCCCGAGATAGGCGAGCCCGAGCCCTGCGGCGCCGCCGAGTGCGCCGAGCACCGTGCTCTCCACGAGCAGCTCTTTCGCGATGCGTCCGCGGCCGGCGCCAAGTGCTGCGCGCACCGCGAGGTCCTGGCGGCGAGCGTCCGCCCGCACGAGCATGAGGTTCGCGACGTTCGCGCAGGCGATCGCGAACACCGCACCGATCGTGCCCATCAGCACCCAGAGCGTGTTAGCGACGTTGCCGACGACCGTGTCCTTGAGCGGCACGAACGCCGGTGCGACGCGCCAGTTCGCGATCGCGTCGCGCTGGGCGCCGCCGGGCGGCGCCGGCCAGGCCTCGAGCCAAATCGGCAGCATGCGCGCGGCGTCCGCTTGCGCGTCGGCGAGCGTCACGCCGGGTTTGAGCCGGCCGATGCCTTGCAAACCGCCGAATCCTGCGAGAACCAATCGGCTGCGATCGAACTGGATCGGCAGTATCAGCTCGGCCTCGGGCGTCATGTTGAGGAAGCGGAATCCGGCGGGCATTACGCCGACGATTTCCGTGGGGCGTGAATTGATCGACACGCTCCGGCCGATGACGCCCGGATCGCCGCCGAATTTCCGCTGCCAATACGCATGGGTCAGGATAACGGTACCGGCCGCTTGCGGCGCATGGTCGGCTTCGGAGAACCACCGGCCGAGCATCGCCTGAACACCGAGCGCCTGGAGCACGCCGTCCGACACGAAGAGAGTCCGCGCCTGCTCGGGGTTGCCGACACCGGTTACGGTCGCTCCGCCGTCTCCGAAGACTCCGAGGTGCTCGAGGGTCCGGTTTTCGTCGCGATAGGTGAAGTAGAGATCCGGCGACAACCCGAGCGCGCCGGAATTCAAACCGGGCGCGACGTGCTGCAGGCTCACGAGCTCGTTCGACTGGGGGTACGACAACGGCTTGAGCAGCACGGCGTTGACGACACTGAAGACCGCGGTGTTCGCGCCGATTCCGAGCGCGAGCGTGAGCACGGCCGCGAGCGTGAACGTGGGCCGGCGCAACAGGCTGCGAAACGAATAGCGCAAATCGCGTCCCACGGAATCTGCCAGACCGATCGTGCTCGTCGACTGGCGCTGACGCTGGGCGTTCTCGAACCGGTCCATGTCGTGACTCCCCCGGAAAACCTGAGCCGCGGATGCGTAGCCATTGCGAGTGGCGATTTACCTGGCTTTGTTGAAGACCTGAAGGAACGGCGTCTCCTTACCGTTCTGATCGATGGCCGTGAGGTCAATCCGCATCGTTTTGCCGTCTGGCGCCACGCGTCGCACACCTTTAATGATGACGCGGTCGCCGTACTTCATGACGATGTTGACTGCGTGCTCGTCGAGCACGGTTTCGGAGTACGTGAGGGGCGTCTTCGTGCCGTTGATCTGGAGCTCGGCGAGCGGAACCGATTGATACTGCGGATAGTCCTTGCCGTCGCTCTTCGAAACAACCTGGATGAAGTCAGGGTGCCCGTTCTGCGCTTTGCGGATCGCCACGTTGACGAGGTAGCCGTCGTCCCGCAGATCGTAGCTGCGCGTTTCGGACGCGAGCAGAAAGCTCTTCGGTAGCTCAGAGGCCTGCGGGTCGAACTCCCAGACGCCGAGCACGTGCGGAACTTGTGCCAGCGCGCTCGTGGCGCACAGAAACAGCGCGCAGGCGATGCCCGTGAGGATTTTCTTCATCGAACTTCTCCTGCGGATTTGATCCTTGCCACGAGGAGAGCAAGCGCCGTGCCATGCACGACGTGTCGCGCAGGCGCCTGATTTCGTTGGCGCGGCGACGTCGTGAGTGAGTGCCCCGACGCGCGGCCGTCCCGCTATCGCGACCCGCGTGTCGCGAACACGAGACCGCGCCGGCTGTGGTCGCCGGCGCAACCGTCGTGCTGCGTGCTATCCCTTCCGGCCTTCCGGCAGCGCCGTGCCGCTGCGGATCGCGCGGGGGGGGCCGAAGTCCTTGACGGCGCGAGGTACGTGCCCTCGGCCCGCCTGCGCCGCTTACGCCTAGTGACGAGGCCGTGGCGATCGAGCACGGAATGAAGTGTTACCCTTCTGTCGGGAAGCACGCTAGGTTAGAAGTTAGCGGCCATCATCGTGTGCCCGAGACGTGAGTTTGCGCCCAAGAGTTCGGCCGCAATGCGAGCGAAGGAGAGTACGATGGCGGCAACGCTCTATGGCATCAAGAACTGCGACACGATGAAGAAGGCACGAGCCTGGCTCGATGCCCACGGTGTCGCATACGCGTTTCACGACTATAGAGCGGCCGGCATCGACGCGGATCGGCTCGAGCGTTGGGCGCGCGCCGTTGGCTGGGAAGCGCTCGTCAACCGCGCGGGTACTACGTTTCGCAAGCTGCCGCCGAGCGAGACCGCCGAACTCGACGAGCGCAACGGTCTGCGCCTGCTTGCCGCGCGGCCGTCGATGATCAAACGGCCGGTGCTCGAGATCGGCGGGCGCGTGATCGTTGGCTTCAAGCCCGACGTCTACGAGGCGGAGGTTCGATGAGCTCGTTGCCCGGCTGTCCGCAATGCAAGTCGTCGTATACCTACGAGGACGGAGAAATGTTCGTCTGCCCCGAGTGCGGCCATGAATGGTCTCGCCATGTGGGGGTCGAAGCCTCGGCCGCCGGGGCCGAAAACGAACGCGTCTTCAAAGACGCCAACGGCAACGTGCTACGCGACGGCGACAGCGTAATAGTGATCAAGGACTTCAAAGTGAAAGGCTCGTCGCTCGTCGTCAAGGGCGGAACGAAGGTCAAGAACATCCGCCTCGTCGAAGGGGATCACGACATCGACTGCCGCATCGACGGTATCGGTGCGATGCAACTCAAGACGGAGTTCGTGAGAAAAGCCTAGCCCGGGACGCACGCCGCCGCCGCCCTACGAGGAGGCCCATAATGGTCATCAGGTTGAAGGTCAACGGGGCGACCCACTCGGTCGATGCCGAGCCGGACACGCCGCTGCTCTACGTGCTGCGCAACGACCTCGAGCTCAATGGCGCGAAATACGGCTGCGCCATGACGCAATGCGGCGCCTGCACGGTGCTCGTCAACGGCGCGGCGACACGCTCCTGTGTGACGCCGGTCGGCTCGATCGAAGGCAACGAGGTCACCACGCTCGAAGGGCTCGGCACGCTCGATAAGCTTCACCCGCTGCAGAAGGCCTTCATCGATGAACAGGCGGCTCAGTGCGGCTATTGCGCGAGCGGCATGATCATGACGGCGGCCGACCTGCTGAACCGCAACAGCCAACCGCAGGAGGCGGACGTGCGGGCAGCGCTT
>DASZSB010000118.1:0-14250 GCA_035548835.1 Gammaproteobacteria bacterium
TCGATCCCGACCGCTCGGTCGAGCAGATTCTCGATCCCAACGTGCTGACACTGGGGTTCGCGCGCCGCTTCACGGAGTACAAGCGGCCGAATCTGCTGCTGCACGACCCCGCGCGTCTGCTCGCGCTGCTGCACGACCAGCACCGGCCCGTGCAGCTCGTGCTCGCGGGCAAGGCCCACCCGGACGATCGCGTCGGCAAGGCGCTGATCTCGCAGTGGATCCGCTTCATCCGCCACTCGGGCGCGCGTCAGCGGGTCGTGTTCCTCGAGGACTACGACATCACGATCGCGCAGGAGCTCACGCAGGGCGTGGACGTGTGGCTCAACACTCCGCGGCGACGGCAGGAGGCGTGCGGCACCAGCGGCATGAAGGTGCTCGTGAACGGCGGGCTGAACCTCTCGATCCCGGATGGCTGGTGGGCCGAGGCCTACGACCCGCGTTCGGGCTGGGTGATTCCGCTCAGCGAAGCGCCGACGCAGGAGCAGCGGGATGCCGCCGAAGCGGAATCGCTGTACCGCCTGCTCGAGACCGAGATCGTGCCGCTGTTCTACGCGCGCAACGCAGACGGCATTCCCGCCGAATGGGTGGCCAGGGTGCGCACGAGCCTGCGCGAGCTCGCGCCGTTCTACAGCACCAACCGCATGATCCGCGAGTACCTCGGAACCCTCTACGAGCCCGCGATGGCGCTGTTCCTGAGGCGCAATCGCGCGCCCCAGGCAACGGCGACGGCGCTCGAGAAGTGGACGCGCAACCTCACGCAACACTGGCACGAGATCCGGATCGGCGCGAGCACCGCGCGCCGCGACGGTTCACGGCTGCAGGTGACGGTGCCCGTCACGCTCGGCGACGTGAACCCGGACGGCGTCAGCGTCGAGGTGTATGCGGACGCGGCGGGCGAGCTGCCGGCGCTGTGTCGGGCACTGCAACGCGGTCAGCCCATTCCCGGCACCACGAACGGTTTCGTGTACTCGGCCGAGCTCGACACCGCACGGCCGCCGGGACACATCACTCCGCGGGTCGTGCCGAATCACGCCGACGCATCGATCCCGCTCGAGCTGCCGTTGATCCACTGGGCCATGGAGCCTTTGACGGCCGCGTGAACGCGCGCCGCGCTAGCGGCTCGTGTCGTCGCGAATCACCTTGCCGCCCTTCATCACGAACTGCACGCGCTTAAGTTCCGTGATGTCGGCCAGCGGATCGCCGGCCACCGCGATCACGTCGGCGAGCTTGCCGGCCTCGAGCGAGCCGACGCGGTCCAGCACGCCCATGACCTCGGCATTCACGACAGTCGCGGCCTGCAACGCGCGCACGGCAGTCAGCCCACCGCGTTTGACCAGTGCCTCGAAGTCGAGGGCCTGCGTGCCGTGCACGTAGGTGGCGCCGTCCACGCCGCTGCCGAGCATGATCTTCATGCCGGGCGTCTTCGCCGCGAGCGTGACGGCGCCGGCGAAGACCTTGCTCATGCGGTACTTGCCGCCGGTGGCCTTGTCGTCGTTGTCGTCCAGGTACGGCTCGAGATAGCGCTGGAACGTGGGATCGTAGTACAGCCCCTTCTGCACCATGAGCTTCGCCTGCTCCTGGTCGAGACCGAACGCGTGCTCGATCGTGTCGCATCCCGCCACGATCGCGTTCCTTTGTCCCTCGCCGCCGAGCACGTGGCACGCCGTCTTGTGCCCCAGGCGATGCGCCTCGTCGATCAGCGCCTGCAGCACCGGCAACGGGTACGTAACCACGTATTTCGCGGTTCCGTCCGGCTGGAACGAATAGGGCCCGCCGGGGAACAGCTTGATCCAGTCCGCGCCGTGCTCGATCTGGTCGCGCACGGCAGCACGCGCCTCGTCCACGTCGTGCACGATGGCGGGGCCAAGCGGATTTGCCGGCGCCGTGGAGCCGGGCTCGCCCCAGCGGATGCCGCGCGTGGACACCTGCGCGCGCGGCCCGTCGATCAGCCCTCTGTCGATCGCATTGCGAATGTCGACGTCGGCGTAGCCGTTGCCATGGCTGCTCATGTCGCGCACGAACGTGAAGCCCGCGCGCAGATCGGACTGCACGTTCTGCACGGCGATCAACGCGGAGAGCTCGCGCGACATGCCGGGCCGCGGCTCGTTGAACATGTGCGTGTGCGCATCGATCAGGCCCGGCAGCACCGTGGCCGTGTGCAAATCGATGACTTCGGCACCCGCGGGAATGGGCGTCTGTGCCGACGCACCGACGGCCGCGATGCGATCACCCCGGATCACGACGACCTGATCGCCGAGCAGCCGGCCGGTGTTGCTGTCGAACAGGCGACCGGCACGAATCGCGATCGTGCGCGCCGGCGCCGCGCACCGGACGGCGTAGTCATCGACGCCGAAACACGGCTGCGGCCCGGCGCCACGCCACGGAGTGCCGGGTCCGCCGGCCTGGGCGTGCACGGCCGACGCCGCGCACAGCGAACCCACGGCCGCGAGCGTGGCGAGCATCGAGCGCATGCAGATCCTCCCCCCAGAGGTTTCGCGCGATGCTACGCCGCCGGTCAGGGGCCGTCGATCCCCAAGGCGGCGAGCACCGCCAGCAACGCGACCACGAGCGCGATGGTGGCGACGACGCTTGCCACGCACACGAGGAGCACGACCGACGCCGTATCGCGGACCGAGCCCCGACCGACCACGAGGTAGCAGACCAGCAGCGCAAACGCCGTCGCGAACGCGGCCGGCAGCATCGCGATGACGCCGTACTGTCGCGCACCCAGCGCGCCCGTCACGCCCGTACCGATGAGCCACGCCGCAGCCAGAACCGTGGCCCGACCACGCGGGAGCGTGCGTACACGCGCCGACACCATGAGCGCGCTCACGCCCAGAAAGAACGCGAGCGTCGCCAAAGCCCACGTCAACCTTATCGCGAACATCAGAGATCTACCCGACCGAGCAAGGGAAACGCACACCAACCGAGCGCGACGAACAGGGCGATGTAGGCGTAGCTGCTGATCGCACGCGAGCCGCGCAGGACGCCGACGCCAGCAAGGGCAATGACACCGGCGAACATCAGCGCATTCTCGATCACGACGGCACGTGTAACGCGCGCGCCGGGATAATCGAGCCCCATCTCCCAGCGATCCGCGATCCAGTACGCGTTCAGCACGGCGATCGACAACGCAGCGCCGAGCACCAGCGCGCGGAACGTCCCTCGCTTGCCGAACGCCCAGTAAGACACCGCGAATACTGCCGGGAGCACGAGCAAGTAACCCCATGACAGAAACAGGTACGCCACGAAGTTGTGCGTCGGTACCGGGATCAACGGCGTGGTGTCGTCGGCGAATGGCATCAGCGAGGACGCCAGCACGATCGCCACGACGCCGATCACGAGCCGCTTACGTTCGTCGCTGCTCATTGCCTGGTTACCCCTCTCCCGGCAGTGTTCTTCGCCGTTCCGCCTAGTTGAAAGAAGCCGGCGGGACGGGCACGCCCCACCCCCACATGTTCGTCCAATTGCCGCTCTCAGGCACGTTCACGGCAACCCCGCCGGTCGCGTTCAGGATTCCATGCGCATAGCTCGCGCAGTTGTAGCCCCCCTTGCCGACACTCGGCACGAGATCGTACGCGAGACTGCCGTCGACGTAGGACGTATCCGCGGCGAGCAGGCGCAGCCAGTACGCATCGTTGCTCGGGTACGCCGGTGAACGGCGCACCTCGCTGACGGTCATCATCAGCGCGGGCACGTCCTTGAACCAGTTCTTCTCACTGATCAGACGCCCGTCGACCGTCACCCTGTCGTCGGAGTCGTAGGCGCTGATCGAGCGGAACACGCTGACGGGGCTCGTGTATTCCAGCGCAACATGCAAGGTCCATGGTGTTCCGAGCGCGCGCTTCGTGACGTAGATCGTACCCGGCACGCGCGGCACTTGGGCCGGAGCCTTCGTCGTTCGCACCTCGTCGGCCTCGGCGCGCGCAACGCCGAGTATCGACCAGATGACTTCCATCGCTCGGCGTGCATCCGAATTCGTATGCTCCCCCGAGGTCCCGAGCACTTCCTCCATGCGCCAGCCGCCGATCGCGGTCTTGAGCGCGCCCTCGGCCGCGCGGTCGATGGCGTCGACGGCCGCCGTGGTCGTCGACTGGCCGCTGGTCGCGCTCGTCGCCGCATCCGCGATGGCCACCGCTGCGCTCGAGAACCCGGAGTAGTCCTGATAGTAGCCGCCCACGGCCTGATAGACGGTGATGCACCCGGACGTCGCATCCCAGTAGTACACGTCGCTGCCCACGAAGCCGTTGCTGCACGTGGACCAGGAGTAGTAGATGGTGTAGTAGACGTACGGCGCGTTGTTCGCGAAGTAGCCGCTGTCGACCTCGTAATCCAGCATGTCGCCCACGAACTGCAGCAGGCCGGCGTCCACGGTCCGCAAACCCTTCGGCACTGCCGAGAACGGCACGCCGGGGGAGTAGACGATCAGGTTCGCAGCCCCCGGCACCCCGAGCGCGCCCGCCACGCCCTTCACCGTGACGTCGACGAAGCCATCGACGTTGATGTCCTCCACCGCCACCTGCGCGGACGACACGGGCCACGCCGCAGCTGCTGCAACCTGGGCCGGGGTCGGCGGCACCAGCGCGTACTGACCCGGCGTGGCGGTCTGCTGCACGATGATCCGGTCCAGCACGCCGCTGTTGGCCACGCCGCCCGACACGCGCTGAATGTACAGATCCCGCCGGCCGTCGTAGTCGAGGTCGCCGACGCGTGTCTGGTACTGATAGCCGCGCTGCGTCAGCAGCGGATCGAGCGGCGGCGCCGCGCCGACCGTGACGGTGACCTCGGCGCTGTAGTCCATGCCGTAGTACCCGACGTAGTAGTTGCCGAGCATCTGCGCGACACGGTACGTGTACTGGCCCGCGGCCTTGCCCGCGAACGCCGTGGGCGAGACGGTGCCGACGTAGTTGAACGCGCCGGAGCCGACGCGCTCCTCGAGCCACACCGCGAGACACTCGCCCGAGCACTGCCCGGACCAGGTCACGGCATAGGCACCGCTCGCGCTGCCCGTCGGCGCGGACGGCGGCGGCACGTACGCACTCGCGACGCGTACGCACGCGAGCGCGACGATCCAGGAGAGCCCGCAAACAATCTGCCTGAAGCGAATGGATGTCCTCACTGCCCTACTCCCTTAGGTTGGTGGTTGACGTTGACTGCATCGAGATCGAGTGCCGCGTCGACGCGTGCAACAGCGCGTCGGCGGCCTCCTGACCGACGAGGCTCTCGAGCCGCTGCTGCATGTCCTGCTGGATGGCGCGCAGCTCGGCTGCGGCGCGCGGCGGGTCGAGAGCCGCAAATCGATCGGCCGCAGCCGCGAACCGATCCTGCGCGTCGTTGAAGAGGGTGTAGGCCGCGACGATCGCGTCTTCGCCGAGTCCCCGCTGCTTCCCTGCAGCGGCGAGCACGCCGAACAGCGGATCGCGCGCGGCCCACAGTCGATTGAAGCGCACGTCGCCGAGCGTCGCGCGCAGCGAATCACGGGCGCGCGTGAACGTCTGCGGATCGGCCGGCTTCGCCTCGAACTCGAGCAGAGCGCCGAACGCGCCGCGAAACTCCGCGTCCGACAGATCGAGCCCCGCGGAGCGAAGCTGATCGGCCAGGGGCGAGAAGCGATACAGATACTGCAACGCGGCCTCCGCTCCGAGCGCCGTCCGCAGTTCCGCGAAGGCTTCCGCCGTAGCCGACACGCGCGCGACGCCCTGCTCCGCCGCGCCCGGCGCCGCGGGCATCGCAGCGGGCGCGCCCTCCGCACGTTTCACCTGACGCGCGAGCTGCAGCTTCTGCAACGCGAGCTGCTGCTCCGGCTCGAGGAATGCATAGCGCACGTCGAGCGGCGCGAAGAGACACGCGAACGCCGCCTCATGGCGGGCCTGGGCGCCGTAGAGATCGAGCAGCTGGGCGCGCACGCGATCCGCCGCGGCGCTGCGCTCGCGCACGCTCGCGGCGGCGGAAGCCGGATAGCCCGACCGCCAGTACTCGTCCGCGCCTTCGGCATGACGCGCCGCCGCCGAAGCCGCCACGAGTGCCGCAAGCACGAGCGGCTTCGTCTCCTCGAGCGTGAGGCCGCGCGCTAGCAGCGCGTCGCGGTAGCCTCGCGCGTCGCCGGCGCTCTGTGCCGGCGACGCAGCGTCCGCGGGCGACATCTCCGTCAACACCGGCGGCGGCACGCCACCCGCGTCCGGCGCGCTGATGCTCAGCAGGTACAGTGCCGCCGCGTTGACGACCAGCGACACGCCGAATGCGATGCGGGCTCCGAGCGTCATGAGTGCCTCCCTGCACGACCTCCGAGCGGGCACAGTGCGACGCGCGGCCGTGCCGCGTCGCGACCCGTTTCGGGCCGTTTTGCACGCATTCGCGACATAACGGCCGCGCGGGATCGGCGGGGCCGTGTAAACCCCGCCGTGGCGCCCCGCGTTCTCTCGGTATGCTGTACGCCATGGAGCGCAGCGGGAGACCCCGATGCTGACCCCCCAAGCGGCCATTGCCGCGAACCGTTTCGGCCTCGGCGCCAAGCCCGGCGACGGCGCCGCCATCGGCAACGATCCACGCGGGTGGCTCGGCGCACAGCTCGACGCGGCCGCGAAGAACGCGGCGGCCGCGGGCACCGGAGCGCCGGCCTCCGCGGCCGTGCTGCTGAAGTTCCGCGAGCTGCGCGTCGCGCGCCAGGCCGCCGCCAAGCTGCGCGCGAGCTTCGTGCAGGGACAGAACGGCGCGAGCGCGCAGGACGGCAACGCGCCCGCCAGGAGCTCCGGCATCGACGAGCAGGCCATCGCCGAGTTCCGCACCTTCGTGCGCGAGAACTACGTGAGCCAGGTCAACGACCGGCATCGCCGCGCAATCGAGAGCGGCACGCCGTTCGTCGAGCGGCTCGTGCACTTCTGGTCGAATCACTTCGCGATCTCGGCCGACAAGCAGCTCGTGGGCCCCATCTGCGGCCTGTACGAGCAGGAGGCGATCCGTCCGCACGTGCTGGGTGACTTCCGCACGCTGCTCTTCGCGGCCGAGCGTCATCCCGGCATGAACCTCTACCTCGACAACACGACGTCGATGGGCGCGAACTCCACGGCGGCCGATCTCGCGCGCCGCCGCGGCCGCAAGCTCGGACTCAACGAGAACCTCGCGCGCGAGATCCTCGAGCTGCACACGCTCGGCGTCGACGGCGGCTACACGCAGCAGGACGTCACGGAGTTCGCGAAGGTGCTCACGGGCTGGTCGATCGGCGGCCCGCTCGGCCCGCAGGGGCTCGGCGGCCAGCGCGCCGCCCGCTTCGGCGATACGGGCAACCCCGGCGAGTTCTTCTTCCGCCCGATCATGCACGAGCCCGGCGCGAAGACGGTGCTGGGGCAGAAGGTCAAGGAGAGCGGCGCAGCCGAGGGCGAGCAGGTGCTCACACGCCTCGCGCTGCACCCCGCCACGGCACACCACCTCGCGACGAAGCTCGCGCGGCACTTCGTCGCGGACGAGCCGCCGGCCACGCTCGTCGAACGCCTGGCCGCCACGTATCTTGAGCACGACGGCGAGCTCATGCCCGTGTACCGCGAGCTGATCGCCGCCGACGAGAGCTGGCGCGAGCCGTTCGCGAAGTACAAGGCACCGCACGACTTCGTGATCTCGACGTACCGCGCGCTGAACGTGGTGCCCGAGAAACCCGAGGCGCTGATCCCTTTCCTGACCGAGCTCGGCCAGCGCCCGTACACGCCGGGCTCGCCCGCGGGCTGGCCCGACACGGCCGCCGCGTGGGACGGCGGCGACGCGCTGCTGAAGCGCGTCGAATGGGCCGGCGCTGTCGGCCGGCGCGTGGGCGACCGCCGCAACGCACAGAACCTCGCCGCGGCCGTGCTGCCATCGACCACCGACGAGCGCACGCTCGCCGGCCTCCGCAACGCCGAGAGCGGCGGCCAGGCGCTGGCGCTGCTGCTCTCCGCCCCCGAGTTCCAGAGGAGATAGCGCGATGCTCGATCGACGCACCCTGCTTCGCACTTCCGTGCAGCTCACGCTGCTGGCCCCGTTCGTGCGGCTCGCGGATGCGGCCGCGGAGAAGAGCTCGCGCTTCGTGCTCGTGATCCTGCGCGGCGCGCTGGATGGGCTCGCAGCCTGCGCGCCGTACGGCGACGCGCAGTACTCGAATCTGCGCGGCCCGCTCGCGCTCGGCGCGCCGGGCACCGAGGGCGGCGTGCTGAAGCTCGATGGCACGTTCGGCCTGCACCCCTCGCTCACGAACCTGCACGCGCTGTATCAGGCGCGCGAGCTCGCGGTGCTGCACGCCGTGGCCACGCCGTATCGCGAGCGCTCGCACTTCGACGCGCAGAAGGTGCTCGAGGCCGGCAAGCTCTCGCCCGCCGCGACCGACGGCGGCTGGCTGAACCGCGCGCTGGCCGTGATGCACGGCGCGGGCGACAAGCGCGGCGCCGTGGCGCTGAACGACACCGTGCCGCTCGTGCTGCGCGGCGAAGTCGAGGTGAGCACCTGGGCACCGTCGCGGCTGCCGGATGCCGACGAGGACCTGCTCGCGCGCGTGCGGCGCATGTACGAGGCGGTCGACCCGCCGCTCGCGTCGAAGCTCAACGAGGCGCTCGACGCACGCGCGATCGCGGGCGACGCCGCGAACGGCAAGATGGGCGGCGGCGCGCAGCAAGCCGTCACGCCGCTGGTCAGTGCAGCCGCTCGATTCCTGAGGAGCCCCGACGGCCCGCGCATCGCCGTCATCGACGTCGGCGGCTGGGACACGCACGCGAACCAGGGCGGCGCGCAGGGCAATCTCGCCACGCGCTTGAAAGGGCTCGACGGCGGCATTGCGACGCTGAAGACGGAGCTCGGCCCCGTGTGGGCCGACACGACGGTGCTCGTGGTGACGGAGTTCGGCCGCACGGTGGCCGTGAACGGCACGCGCGGCACGGATCACGGCACGGCCGGCGTCGCGTTCCTCGCGGGCGGCCACGTGCAGGGCGGGCGCGTGCTCTCCGACTGGCCGGGGCTCGCGGCGCGCGACCTCTACGAGAATCGCGACCTGAAGCCGACCACGGACCTGCGCGGCGTGTTCAAGGGCGTGCTCGCGGAGCGCTTCGGCGTGCCGGAGTCGGCGCTCGAGCGCACGGTGTTCCCTGACAGCGCAAAGGTGGCGCCGCTCGCGCATCTGACGGCGTAGCTCCGCGTGCCGCCGTGTTCGTGCACTCGGCAGCGGATTGACCTCTCCGGGCGCCCCACCGCAAGACCGGCCGGAGCAACGTCAACGGAACCAGCGAATGCCGGTGCTGAGCGAGTTGCTGTCGAGCGATACCCTGAACTGGCAGCCGGTCCCCGGCCTGAGCCTGTTTTTCATCCTGCTCTTCTACGCGCCCCTCGTGGCGGTCGCATTCGCGTTTCTCGTCTACAGCGTATTCGCGCGGGGCAGCGTGATCCGCGCGGCGCGCGTGCTGAGCCTGATCTGGCTCGTCGCCTGCGTGCCGGCCACCCTGCTGATGCTGATGGGCCATGCCTTCAACTCCAGCGGCAACAACATCTTCGTCCGGATCCCCGCGTGGATCGGTATCGGGCTTCTGCTGCTGTGGCTGCCGGTGTTGCTGCGAAAAGTGTGCCGCGTTCACCCCGTGTAGGCGGATAATCGCGGCCCATACCACACCGCATCGAGCCCCTTCCCGATCGTGACGTCGACACTTCGTCTGCACCTGACGCTGCTCCTTGCGGCGCCGCTCACCCTGGCACCTGCCCTCGCGCAGGATGCCACCCACGTGGCGGCCGCGAGCATGGCGGCCAAGGTCGCGCAGATTCAGGAGGCCGGCGTGAAGCCGCGCCCGCCGGGCGCAAAGCCCCTGCGCACCGTTTTCACGGACCGCGAAGTGAACGCCTATCTGCAGATCGAAGGACCGCACGTCCTGCCGAAGGGCATCGCCGAACCGCGCATCGCGACCGGCGCCGGCGGCAAGGTCACGGCGCGCGCGATCGTCGATCTCGACGCCGTGCGCCTGTCGCAGTCGCGCGGGCTGCTCGATCCGCTTTCGTTCGTCACGGGCACGCTCGAGGTCGTCGCGACCGGCACCCTCGTGGCGGCCAACGGCAGCGGCACCGGGCACCTCGAATCCGCCACCGTGGGCGGCATCCCCGTGCCGAAGCGCGTCGTGGACGAGCTGCTGCGTTTCTACACGCGCACGCCGGACCGGCCGCAGGGCTTCGGGATCGATTCGCAGTTCGAGCTGCCGGCGATGATCCAGAGCGTCGCCATTGACGCGGGGCACGTGACCGTCACTCAATAGTCCGCGCCGCGCAACCGATTTTGGGGGATTCACGTGACACGCCGTTCGATCCTGTTGCTCGCCGCGTCGCTCACATCGACCGGCGCTTTCGCACAACGCGGCGATCACGCTGCGGCCACGCCGCCACCGGCCACGGCGCGCGAGGCGCTGCAGCACCCCTCGCCGCCGCTCGGCGCGGGCCCCTGGACCTTCGACACGGCGCAGCAGCGGATCCGCGTCTCGGTCGTGACTGCGGATCTGGTGCGTCCGTTCGGGCTCGCGTTCCTGCCGGACGGCGATGCGCTGGTCACGGAGCTCGCGGGCCGCCTGCGACTCGTGCACGACGGCCGGCTCGATCCCGAGCCCATCGCCGGCGTGCCGGCCGTGCATGCGGTCGTGGCGTCCGGACTCAAGGACGTCGCCCTGCACCCGAAGTTCGCCGAGAACCACTGGGTGTACGTGATCTACGTGAAGGGTCGCGCGGACGGCGCCTCCACTCTCGCGATCGCACGCGGCCGGCTCGAGCAACATGCACTGAAGGACGTGAAGGACATCTTCGTCGCGAACGCGTGGACGAATCGCGACGCGGACACGGGCGCGCGACTCGCGTTCGACCGCCAGGGGTATCTCTACGCCACGCTCGGCGACCGCGTGCAGCTCGATCGCGTCCAGGAGACGAACAACCACTTCGGCAAAGTCATTCGCCTGCGCGACGACGGCAGCGTGCCGCCGGACAATCCGTTCGTCGGCAAGCCGGGCTACGCGCCGGAGATCTACACGCTCGGCCACCGCAATCCGCAGGGCCTCGCGCTGAATCCTGCGACCGGGGCGCTCTGGTCCGACGAGCACGGCCCGCAGGGCGGCGACGAGCTGAACGTGCTCGTCGCGGGCGCGAACTACGGCTGGCCGCTCGCGACGTTCGGCGTGGATTACGGCGGCGCCTCGCTGACCGCGACACCCGTGCGGCCCGGCATGACGTCACCGCTCATGTTCTGGGTTCCGGGCATCTTTCCGTCGGGCCTCGCGTTCTACACGGGCGACCGTTTCCCGGCGTGGCGCGCCAACGTGTTCATCGGCTCCATGGGCCGCAGCGGGAACGGCCATCTGCTGCGCGTGATCTTCGACGAGAGGGGGCAGGAAGTCGGCCAGGAGCCGCTCTTGACCGACCTGCACCAGCGCATCCGCGACGTGCGCGAAGGCCCCGACGGCTTGCTGTACGTGCTGACCGACGAGGATCGCGGCGCGCTGCTGAAGATCGAGCCGGCCGCGAACGCGCGGTAGGCGCGCACGACTAGCTCTGGTTCCACTCCACGCGCGCCGCGCCGGGCTTCTCGGGCTCGTAGAACCATTTGAGGCCCGCCGCCGATTCCTCGCTCAGGATCGTGGTCTTGAAGCTGCGCCACGCCTGGATCTCGAAGTAGTCGAGCGGGCCGCCGTGCGCGCGGAGGCGATGCGGCACGCCGGGCGGGAAGAACACGAGCGTGCCGGGCTCGATCTCCTGCGACGTGTCGCCCACCTCGACCTTGCCGCGCCCCTTGAACGTCATGTACACGTGCGCGGCGCCGTCCGGGTTTGCCGGCGTGCCCTTGTGCATGTGGTACGGCGACGAGCCACCCTCGTGGTAGTGCATCTCGCCGGCCTGGATCGCGTTCGTCGGCGTCAGACGGCTGCCGTCGAGCAGCCGCACGGCGGACTCGGCGCAGAAGCGGCGCACGCGCCCGCCGCTCGAATCGCTTAAGCCCCGCAGCGTCTTGCGGTTGAAGAAGTAGCCGGGCCCGCCGGGCAAGCCGTCCTCGACCGCGGCCGGCGGCTTCGGCACGACCATGTGCAGCACCTCGAGGCTCGCGCCCGCCGCTCCGATGCGCGCCGATTCGCCCGGCACGAGCAATGCGCCGGCGCCCTCCTCGGCCGCATGGGACTGTCCCTTGTACTGCAGCGTGCCCTGCTTCGGCGACTGCATGACGTACAGCAGGTGGTAGTCGTTGCCCGCCTGCACGTCGAGCGACTTGCCGGCCTCGATCGTGCGCCGGTACACCGTGAGCGTCTTCGCCCCGGTCAGCTCGGGCCCGCATACCAGCCGCTCGAGCCCGGAAGGCACCTGCCTGGCCTTGGCCGTGGTGGTGTCGATGATCGAAACGTCTTTGATCGTAGCCATGTGCGTGAATGCTCCCTCGAACCCGCCGCCCCGTTCGGGACGGCTACCAATTCCATCGCCCACCCTCGGCGGGCGCGACGGCCCTACGCTCGCCCGCCAACGGGCCGCGGGTCAACTGCCCAGCCGCGATTGCGGCAACTACGAGCAGCCCCCGGCCGCACCCGGGGCTAAGCTGCCTCCAGTTTCGAGGAGGGAGCGCCATGGACCGCAACGTAGGAAACGCCGACAAGATCATCCGGATCGTCGTGGGCCTCGCCCTGATCGCCCTCGTGTTCGTCGGGCCGAAGACCCCATGGGGCTGGATCGGCATCGTACCGCTGCTGACCGCCGCGATGGGCTGGTGCCCGCTGTATACCGTGCTCGGCGTGCGCACCTGCGCCGCCCCACCGAAACACTGACCCCCTTGAGCGGCGCTCGGCCGGTCTAACGGTGCTTCGAGACCGGTTGGGCGTCGCTCCTTTCTATCGCGGGTTGGGCGGCGCGCACTCGAAGTTCTTCGCGTCGTTCGTGTCGCCCTTGCCCTTGTACTTCGCCGCCTGCGGATACGGGCACAGCGGCCGCGTCATGACCACCTTGCCCTGATCCTCGCGGCGCGCCTCGATGCTTGCCGGCGCCTTGCCCTTCTCCACCCAGCCCGCGAGCGCGCCGATCCAGTCGGCCTGATCGGGGCCGACGCCGCCGCGGCAGTGACCCACGCCCGGCAGCATGTACAGCCGCATGAACTCGTCCTGGTACGCGCCGCCGTCGCCTCCCGTGGACTTGCCGGCGAACTCGCGCACGCTGGCCACGTAGTCGAGCGTCTGCTGCGGCATCACGCCGGGGTCGCTCCAGCCGTGGTACACGATGAGCTTGCCGCCGCGCTTCTTGAAGTCGGAGAGATCCGGGTTCACGGCGTTCAGCGTTCCGAACAGCTTCGCGTCGACGAGCGCCGCGTCGCGATCGAAATCGAACGTGCGCCAGTCCCACTGCAGATTGCCGAAGCCCATGCCGCCGAGCACGGGCACGTCGATCGCGAACGGCTCCTTGCCGTTCATGATCAGGCTCCAGCCGGGATTACCGGGCTGCGGCCCTTCGCCGCCGACCTCGAGGCCGGGGTAAATCTGCACTCCGGTGCGCGGATTCACGGCGCCCTTGTAGATCATCCGCAGCGCTTCGATCTGCTCGGGCCTGAAGCCCTGCAGAGTGCCGGGATCGAACTTGCACGTGCGCGGATCGGTCAGCATGTCGTCCTTGACGCCGTCCGCCGCGTCGCACTGCGCGAGCACCGCGGCGCTGACCTTCGCGAGGTCGTCGCGCGTGAGCACGGCGCCCGGTTTCTTCAGCGTGGCGTGCGCGGTCCAGAGCTGGCCCATGTGCAGGTTCGTGAAGCGATTGACCGGCGCGCCCGAGATGATGCCGTTGTAGTCCTCGGGATACCGCTGCGCCTCCATGAGGCCCTGGCGGCCGCCCGTCGAGCAGCCGTTGAAGTACGAGTACTCCGGCGCCTTGCCGTAGTGCGCGTCGATCACGGCCTTGGCCTTGACCGTCATCTCGTGGATCGCGCGGTAGCCGTAGTCGGTGACGCGCTGCCGATCGAGCGTCCAGGTGTTCGCCGTGTCGCTCGCCTCGTGCCCCGTGTCCGTGGACGACGACGCGTAGCCGCCGTTCACGGCTTCCGCCAGCGCCGAGTAGCTGATGACGCCGGCGAGACCGCCGCCGCCGACCGCCTGGAAACGGCCGTTCCAGCCGCTGCCTTCCGGCAGCCACACCTCGAACTTGATGGCCGGTGTCACCACCCCCGCCACGCGGCACATCGCGGGAACCTTGAGCGGCCCCGGCACGCCCGGCGCGCTGAACTCACCGGCCGGCACGCGCTCGGCCAGCGTG
>DASZSB010000119.1:0-3917 GCA_035548835.1 Gammaproteobacteria bacterium
TGGTTGTCGTTGAACGGACTGATGATCACGACCCAGATGAGCAGCAGCACCAGCACCGGCACGTCGTAGTGGTTGCCCATGTAGACGAAGGCGCTGCCCACGACGGCGATCAATCCCAACGCCAACACCAGGATTGCAGGCGCGCCGATCGCCGCGACGGGTCGAACGACATAGAGGAGCATCAACGCCGCGTTCGCGATGAGCAGCAGCACGATGACGAACCGCGTCGTACGAGGCAGGTCTTTCCACGACCGAAGGTCCCGTCGCTCCGTGCTCACCTGCTCTGCCAAGACGGCAAGGCGCGGGTGGACGCGCGCCAAAACACGGCGGCCGTGCACATAGACGCCCACGACTACCGCGATGGCGAGCAGCGCCGCTGCGAGCACGTACACCGCGGCGGGGTACGCCGAGCCCTTCGCGAGCAACAGGACTCGCACGCCGATCGCGGTGGGCACGAGCACCGCCAGCCATCGCGGGAGATAACGCTTGAGGTTCGGTAGCACCGACGCCTGCGATGCCGGGATGCTTTCGAAGTTGAACCGCAGCATCGTGCGCGCCGTGTACCACACGATGAGTGCCTCGAAGGCTGCCGCGAGCAGCAGGCTCGCGATCTGCCCGCGGCGCGCGTCTTCGCCCACGGCTCGCAGGATGTCGGTGAGCTGATCGCTCGCGACCAGCACCACGATGAGCACTGCCGGCACGAGCAAGCTGAAGCGGATGATCTTCAGCACTGCGGCAATGTCGCGGATACGGCACCACAGCGCGTGCCCGCGCGTCATCAGGGCCTCGAACGCGCTTCTTCGTGTTGTCTCGTCCATGGGCGACCTCCCCGCATGGAAGTCGCTACAGTACACAAAGTCTCAGCGAAAGAGACCGAACAGTGCCTGCACCCCGGCGGCAACCAGCCAGACGATGCCGGCGATCACGGCGAGCGCTCCGACGACGAGGAGGATCAGCACGATGCGGCTCGTGCGCTGCGTGCGGCGCGGCTCCGCGAGCCACTGCTCGAGAAGCAGGCGATTGCGGGTGTTCGCCTTGAAGCCGAAATCGAACAAGTCGCCGGCGAACGGCACGCTGCCGATCAGCGTGTCGACGAGCAGGTTCAGCAGCATGCGCGTGATCAGCGAGGGTGGCGCGCCGAGCTGGCCGGCCAGCAGGACCCCGAACGTACCGATGGCGGCGCTGAGCAGATCGCCGGCGATCGGCACGAGCCCAAGCAGCGGATCGAGGCCGAAGCGCCACTTGGTGCCCGGCAGGCTGAATGCCTCGTCCAGAAGCCTGGCGAGCAGGTGATAGAGCGCGAGCGCGTCGGGGCGGCTCTCGGGGATGGGACGGCCGGGATCGTCGTGGTCGTAAGTGGTCACGGTGTCCCGTAGCGTGCAGCAAACGACATTCCGCCGCTAATGGAACCCGCGACGGCTCGTTGAGCGCTGGCGGTTGCTATCGCAGCCGCTTCAGGATTGCTTGGGCGAAGCGCGCGGCCGAGCCGGGCGCGTGTGCGAAGAACATCGACGGTTCGGTCAGCTCGAGCTCCAGCAGCCGCGGCTCGTCTCGGTCGTCGATCAGCAAGTCGACGCGCGCGTACAGCGGCACACCGCTCGGGATCGCTGCCAGAACGCGCTCGGCCACGCGCAGCTCCGCCTCAGTGGGCACACGCGGGCTGATGTCCTCCTTCACGAACAACCCTGGGTTCTGTTCCTCGTTCGCTCGGAGCATGGGTCCTTTGCGGATCGCGTGGCTGTACTGCCCGTCGTAGAAGAGCAGCGCCGTCTCACCGCGCTCATCGACGGACGCAAGGTACGGCTGCAACATCGCGCTGCGGCCCGCGTCGATCAAGCGGCGCACGTGATCGCACATCGCGTCCACGTTCGCGCGCGCGTGACGTTGCGCATCTTTCGAGCCGGCGCCGACCGCCGGCTTCACGACGATCTCTGCGGAGCTCGTCCGCGCGAGCGCCTCTGCAATCCCCGCACGCGCGTCCTGCCCCGGCTCGACAAACGTCGCGGGAATCGTCGGAGCACCGGCAGCCTGCAGATCCAGGAGGTAGTGTTTGTCGATGTTCCAGCGAACGACAGGCTCGGGATTGATGAGTCGAGTGAGCGCGGATGCGCGCGTGAGCCAGGCGCGAAACTCGTCGACCCGCGTGGTGTAATCCCACGTCGACCGCAGCACTGCAACGTCGAACGCCTGCCATTCGACATCGCGATCGTCCCAGTCCGCGATGCGAACCTCGGCGCCCGCCTCTCGCAACGCTCGTTCGAGCGGCGCCTGATCCTCGTCGAGATGGCGAGCGGCACGCGCGGAGACCAGCGCGATGATTGGATCACGAGGCTTCATCGGCGCCCATCCACCCGCGATCGCGCCCGGGTCCGCGCAGAGCGTCGTCGCGAATCGGCGCCCGACACCCGGGCCCCGTGCAGGCGGTCGTCGCGACTCAATGACTCGCTCGCCGCACGCGCCGCTCGATTTCCGCGCGCCACGCGTCCGGGCGGCCGAGCCACTGCGCGTTGTCGAGCAGCTCGCGCCGTCCGCCCGTTTCGAGCGCGAAGGTCGGGAAACCCTGCCCGCCGACTTCACGCATGAAGCGCCGGCTGCGCTCGATGTGGTCGCGCACGGCGGTGCCGCGCAAGTAATGCAGCCGTTCGGTGAAGGCCGTGCGATCGAGTCCAAGCTCGATGGCGAGCTCCGTGAGTGTCGCCGGCTCGGACACGCGGCGTCCGTCGAGGTACTGCGCGCGCTGAATGTGCGCGAGCACGTCCAGACCGTCACACCCGAGCTCGACCGCCGCGAGGATGGCGCCCGTCGGTGGCTCGGAATCGAGAATCACCGTCGGATCGCCGAGGAGCTGATCGGTGTACGCCTCGGTGAAGCGCTGCCCCGTCATCGCCGTGATGCGCCGGACGTGCCCGAGGATGAATTCGCGCAACGCCGCCGAGGTCATCTGCCGATTCACGCCGGCCAGCATGCCGCCGGGATGCATCCGGATAGCGAGTCCCGGCACCGTGCGGATGGCCTCGATCAGCGGGTGGCTGGCGTAGCACCAGCCGCACAAAGGATCGTAGAAGTAGTGCAGGACGTGGCTCATGCTCGCAATTCTCGCAGAATCCGCCGGTTGACGGTCATCGCGCTGGCTCGGACGGACAACGGACAGGCGCCGCGGGTAAGCGCAGGCGGACGCAAACCTTCAGCGCGACAGCATGGCCGGCAACGCAAACGTCAGCAGCGATGCGCCGGCCGGCACGCTGACGAACTGCTCGCCGTTCACCGCGTACGTCACGGGTGCGCCGGCCACGACGCCGCCCGTCTCGATGGACCACAGCTCCCGCCCCGTTTTCGCATCCAGCGCGCAGAACATCGTTTGATCCCCGGCGAAAACGACTCCGCCGCGCGTCGACAACACGCCGCTGCCCGCAGCCCCGAGAACGCGCGGGGCATACCGGTGCTCCCAGACCAGGCGGCCGGTACTCGCATCGAGCGCGCGCACCGCCGTGTAAAACGCGCGCCCCGCGTCGGTCGGTCGGCTACGAGGGGTCGGAAAGAACACCATGCCTTGCTCGAGGACCGGCACGAAGATCAGCTCGAGCTGCGGATCGAAGCTCGCCGGCCACCAGTTCGTGCCGCCCCGGGCCCCGGGGAACATCAGCCGGCCGTCCATGCCGGCGGAGACGTTCAGCAGCACAGGCCGGCCGTTCGCGTCGAGTCGCTCCGCCCAGTTCTGGTGCACGAACGGTGCGCCGCGCAGGAATCTGCCGGTGTCCCGATCGAGCACGTAGTAAAAGCCGTTGCGATTCGCCCAGAGCAGGCGCCGCTCGCGCGGCGTGTCGGCAATGATCGGCACCTGATTCGAGTCCCAGTCGTGCGTGTCGTGCGGCGTGAACTGGAAATGCCAGACGAGCTCGCCGGTCGTCCCGCGCAGC
>DASZSB010000120.1:0-2830 GCA_035548835.1 Gammaproteobacteria bacterium
CTGCCGGTGATCCTCGACGCTGCGCGCGGCTTCGACCACGGCGCGTTCGTGCCGATGGCCGTGCTGTGGCCCGAAGCGGACATGCCGCTCGTCCAGCTCTCGCTGCGCGCGGGGCTCGACCCGGCCGCACACCTCGCGGTCGGCCGTGCGCTGGCGCCGCTGCGCGACTCCGGCGTGCTGATCGTCGGCAGCGGGCTCAGCTGGCACAACCTGCGGATGCTCGGCCCGGAGGCGCGAGCGCCGTCGAAAGCGTTCGACGACTGGCTGCAGCAGACGCTCGTCGCGAGCGACCCTGCGACACGGGACGCGCAGCTGCTGCGCTGGCGAGAGGCGCCCTCGGCGCGTCTCGCGCATCCGCGCGAGGAGCATCTGCTGCCGCTGATGGTCGCGGTCGGCGCCGCTCACGACGAAGCCGGCGACTGTCCGTATCACGAAGAGGACGTGTTCGGCGGCGTGGTGGTCTCGAGCTTCCGCTTCGGCGCCGTCTGAGCTCCCACGCCGGCGCTAATTCCTGCGCGCGCCCGCCGACCGTTCCGCGATGATCTGCCGCAGGAACGCGGCCGTCTCCTTCGGCTGGGCTCCATCGTCGAACAGCCCGATCATCTCGGCAATCGGGTCGAGCTTGCGCGGCCCCATCTTCTCCACGAGCTGCAGCGCGGTGAGCCCGGCGGCGTTGCGCAGATCGATCGACGCTCCGCCCTCTATCAGCGCCCGAATCGGCTCGAGACGCCCGTCGTGCGCGGCGATGTGCAGCGCCGAGTCGCCCTTCGGGCTCTTCGCGTTCGGATTCGCTCCGGCGGCGAGCAGCACTCGCACGGCATCGGCGGGATTGCGGTTGCCGGGCTCGCGGAACTCGCCAATCCTGCCCTCGCGCACGTCGCCGGGACCGCCGTCCATCAGCAGACCCTTGCCGCCGTTCACGGCCACCATGAGCGGAGTCAGGCCGGTCGTGTCGCCGAACGGCATCGGCGGCGCGCCCGCCACGGGCTTCGGGGACCACTCGAGGTCGGCGCCGCGCGCGATCATGAGCCGCATCGACTCGACGTCGGCCGCCACCGCGGCGCGGAAAAACGGCGTGCCGGAACCCTGGGTATCGCAGCACATCGAGCTCGAGTGCATCTGACCCGCGAACGGCTTGTTGGGGTCTGCGCCCTTGTCCAGCAGCCGCGCGATCAGGTCGAGGGACGTGAGCTTGTTCGGATGCTGGGGGCGCAGGCGCGAGCCGTCACGCGCGCGCCAATCCGTCGGCGCATCTCGCATCACGACCGCGTAGTAGAGCGAGCCGTCGTTCGCGTCCGCGCCGAGATCGAGCAGCGTGGCCGCCATGTCGAAGCGACCGTTGACGATCGCGAGCATCATCGCCGTGGCGCCGTCGCCGTTCGTGAGATTGACGTCCGCGCCGGCATCCACCAGACGATGCACGAGCGCGTCGTTGCCGTTGCGTGCCGCCCACATGAGCGCGGTGAACCCACCGCTCGGGAAATCGGCGCGCGGGCTGCGTTTCGTCAGCTCGGACACGCGCGCCTTGCGATTCGGATCGGCGCCCGCTTTGAGCAGCAGGTCCACGGCGGCCGCGTGACCCTCCGCGGTGGCCCACATCAGCGCCGTCTCGTGCTGCAGAGCATCGACCGCGTTCACGTCGGCGCCGGCGTCGAGCAGGACCTGCAGCGACGCAACGTTGCCGGTGCGCGCCGCCGCCATCAGCGGCGTCTCGCCATCGCGCTCCGCGCGCGCCGGCTCGGCGCCACCGGCCAGCAGAAGCCGGATCAGGGCCGCGTCGCCGTAGCGACTCGCCTGCAGCAACGGCGTGACGCCGAACCTGTTCGCGACGTTCGGATCGGCGCCGGCCTTCAGAAGCGCGGACACCATGTCCGGAAGCGCGTGGTACGTGGCCCAGAGCAGGGCCGTCGTGCCGTCCTTCTCCGGCAGATTCGCATCCGCGCCGGCGGCGAGCTGCGCCCGCACGGCTCGCAGATCCGCTGCACGCGCGGCCGTCGCCACCGCGGGATCCGCGGCCTGCGCCGCCGCGAAGCCCGACAGCAGACCCAGGAACACGGCCGCGCGCGTGCGCAGTCGAAGGAAACGATGGCCCGAGGCGCTCATGGCAGGATTCTCCTGTCGAGTGGGACCTGTACCGATCTTACCGGGACACACGACTCCGCACGACCCATCGCGGATTTGCCCACGACCCGATCTCTGCGCCCGCATACCCGTGAATCACGCGACACCGCGGCCCTGCGTCTCCGGCAACCAGATCCAAGTGGCCGCACCGATCAGCAGCGCACCGGCCAGCAGCGCGAACGCCGGCCCGAACCCGTGGTCCCGTGCGAGCGAGCCCACCATGAACGGTGCCGCGGCGCTCGCGAACCGGCCGACATTGAACGTGAACCCCTGCGCGACGGCCCGTACCGATGTCGGATAGATCTCCGCCGTCACCGCGCCGAATCCGGAGAAGAATCCCGTACCGAAGAAGGCCACGAGCGGACCCAGACCGAGCAAGAGCCAGCGATCGTGCGTGACGCTGTAGGCAAGCGTCAGCACGGCCGCGGTCAGGATGAACGCGACGAAGCTCCTGCGCCGGCCGATCGCATCCGCGACGTAACCGAACGCGACGTAACCCAGGAACGTGCCGAGCTGCATCGTGACGACGAGGACCGTGGTCCACGTCGCGTCGAAGCCGAGCCCGCCGCGCTCGGGCGGCAAAGACAGGAAAGCCGGCACCCAGAGATTCAGCCCCCAGTACGCGAAGATCGTCGCACTGCTCAGGATCGTCAGCAGCGCGGTCGTCGTGGCCAGCCGGCCGCTGAACACGTCGCGCAAGGTCGCGACC
>DASZSB010000121.1:0-23707 GCA_035548835.1 Gammaproteobacteria bacterium
ATCACCCGGCGGGCGCGGCAATCGCTCACGCTTCCCCGGAAGCGTGCACCATGCTGGGGCGAAATCCCTCCGCGGAGGGATTCCTCTCGTGAGCGCGATCGCCGCGGGCCGATCACCGGATCAGCGGACTCGTGGTCGAGGCGTTGTTGTCGGCGGAGTCGGTGGTTGCGTAGCGACTACGATGCTCAGGAATGTGCCGGCGGAGAGTGAGGCGGAACTTGCTGCTGGACACCGTGAAGCTTGATGAACGCCTTGCCGAGGTGGTTCTCGATCACTTTGACGCAGCCCGGCATCGCGGAGAGCAGCGGTTCGTCACAAATGGCTCAACCGCGCCGCGGCGCGAACGCGAGCACGACGAGCCCGAGCGCCGCGGCCACCCAGCCGAGCCACGTCGGCGAGCCCAAGCCCGTCCACAGCACGCCCGCGATCAGCAGCGCGCCGCCCTGCACGAGCTGCTCGAGCCGCGTGGCGCGCCGGCGGTCACCCTGGGCGCCGGGCGCACGCTGCCTGCGCTGCTCGGCCGCGGCGTCGGCGTCCAGCTTCCGCACCGCGCGGTGCAGCATGCGCGGCAGCATCGCGAGGTCCTCGCTGATGTCGGGCCACGCCGCCACGAGCTGCTTCAGCTGCGTGCGCGGATCGCGCCGCTCGCGCATCCATTCCTCGAGCACGGGCTTGGCCGTCTTCCACAGATCGAGCTCGGGGTAGAGCTGCCTTCCCAGGCCCTCGATCGCGAGCAGCGTTTTCTGCAGGAGTACCAGCTGCGGCTGCACTTCCATGTTGAACTGGCGCGCGGTCTGGAACAGGCGCAGCAGCACCAGGCCGAACGAGATGTCCTTCAGCGGCTTGTTGAAGATCGGCTCGCACACGGCGCGCACGGCCGCTTCGAGCTCGTCCACGCGGGTGCCCGCGGGCACCCAGCTCGAATCCACGTGCAGCGTAGCCACGCGCCGGTAGTCGCGGCGGAAGAACGCGAGGAAGTTCTCGGCGAGATAATGCTGGTCGCGCGCGTCCAGCGTGCCGACGATCCCGAAATCGACCGCCACGTATACGGGCCGCGCCGGCGTCGTCACGTCGACGAAGATGTTGCCGGGGTGCATGTCCGCGTGGAAGAAGTTGTGGCGGAACACCTGCGTGAAGAAGATCTCGACCCCGTTCTCGGCGAGCCGCTTGATGTCCGTGCCGGCGTGCTTGAGCGCGTCGATGTCGTCCACCTGGATGCCGAAGATGCGCTCCATGGTGAGCACGTTCGGCCGGCACCAGTCCCAGTAGATGTCCGGCACGTAGAGCAGCTCGGAGCCCGCGAAGTTGCGCTTGAGCTGCGCCGCGTTCGCGGCCTCGCGCATCAAGTCGAGCTCGTTGCCGAGCGTCTTCTCGAACTCGGCCACGACCTCGGTCGGATGCAGCCGGCGCGCTTCGGGCCAGTAGGCCTCGGCCAACGCGGCGATCGCGTACAGCACCTCGATGTCGCGCTGGATCAGGCTCGCGACGTTCGGCCGCAGCACCTTCACGACCACGGCCTTGCCGTCCGGCAGGCGCGCCGCGTGCACCTGCGCGATCGAGGCGGCGGCCAGCGGCGTGCGGTCGAACTCGGCGAAGAGCTCCCCGACCGGCCGGCCGAAGGCGGCTTCGAGCAGCGCCACGGCCTGGTCGCCCGGGAACGGCGGCACCTGATCCTGCAGCTTCGCAAGCTCCGCGGCCACCTCGGGCGAGAGCAGGTCCGGGCGCACGGACAGCGCCTGGCCGAACTTCACGAAGATGGGCCCCAGCTCCTCCAGCGCCTCGCGCAGCCGCACGCCAAGCGGCTGGCGGTTGCGGCCGAAAGACAAGAGGCGCCGCAGCCACGCGATGGGCCTGAACAGATGCGCGCGCCACACGATCTCGTCGAGCCCGTGGCGCACGAGCACGCGCTGGATCACGAACAGCCGCAGCAGTTGCCGCATGCGGCGCAGCGGCATGCTCATGTGCGGGCGAGCCGGTCGAGCCGCGCGGCGGCGCGCTCGACGTCGTCGCGCAGGCGCTCGACGTCGGCGTAGAACGCCTCGGCCTCGAGCCTGGCCGGCAGCGCGCGGCTCTCCTCCTGCAGGTACTCGGACGTGTTCATGCGCAGCGCACCTGCGGCGCGCGCGATCCACGCACCGGCGCCGCGTGCCGCCTCGCCGAGCGCGTGCGCGGGGACGTCGCCGATCCACTTCGCGAGCTCGTCCTCGATGTCCGGCCGCGCGAGCTTCAGCAGCTGCGAGTAGCGCTCCGCGACCTGCAGGTCGCCGCTCAGGCTCGCATGCGTACGCTTCACCGCGCTCACACCTTCCGCGCGCATGAGCTTCATGATGTCCCACGGCGTCGCGCGCAGCGTGGCCGTGGCGCCGTCGGCGCGCGTGTCGACGTGCAGCTTCGTGCCGCGCGCGTGCAGCGCCGCGGTGACGCCGACGCCTTCGACGTACACCGCGAAGCTCGTGCCGTTCAGGCGCGCCAGCAGATCCGCGGCCGCGGTCGACTCGCCAACCAGGCGATTCAGCTCGCGCTCGACGAACGACAACAGGGGCGCAATGATCGACATGGCGGGTCGTGCTAGAGGCGGAAGCCCACGTGGACCGCCACGATGCCGGCGGTCAGGTTGAAGTACTCGCAGCGCTCGAAGCCCGCGCTCTGCATCATGGACTTCAGCGTTTCCTGATCCGGGTGCTTCCTGATCGATTCCGCCAGGTACCGATAGCTGTCGGCGTCGCCCGCCAGCAGCTGCCCGAAGCGCGGCAGCACCTGGAAGGAGTAGAGCTCGTACAGAGGCGCGAGCGGGCCCAGGTGCGCGTGCGAGAACTCGAGCACTAGCAGCCGGCCGCCGGGCTTCAGCACCCGGTACAGCGAGCGCAGCGCCGCGTCCTTGTCCGTGACGTTGCGAAGACCGAAGCCGATCGTCACGCAGTGGAAGCTACTGTCCGGGAACGGCAGGTTCTCGGCATCCGCCAGCACGTACTGCACGTTGCCGACGATGCCCTCGTTGAGCAGGCGATCGCGGCCTTCCGCGAGCATGGCCGCGTTGATGTCCGTGACCACCACGCGGCCCGTGGGGCCGACCTGGCGCGCCATGCCGATCGCCAGATCGCCGCTGCCGGCCGCCACGTCGAGCGCGTGCTGGCCGGGGCGCAGTCCCGTCTTCGCGAGCGTGAAGCGCTTCCAGAGCCGGTGCAGCCCGCCCGACATGACGTCGTTCATGAGGTCGTAGCGCGGGGCGACGGAGTCGAACACGCCGCGCACGCGGGCCTTCTTCTCGGTCCACGGCACGCGCTCGTAGCCGAAGTCCGCCTCGCGCGGCTTGTCGTTCTGCTGCATGGGCCTAGTGTATAAGGCCGGCGTGCGCGCGACGAGCGCGTACCACCCGGTCGCTCACTGCGCCCACTTGGGCTCGGGCCGCCGCGTCTTGCCGGCCTGCGCCAGGCGCTCGAGGTAACGCTGCCACTTGCGGTCGTGCTCGGCGCACATCTCGTACAACGCGTTCCACGTGTAGAGGCCCGTGTTGTGGCCGTCGTCGAACACGATGCGCACGGCGTACAGCCCGACGGGCTCCATGCTCTTGATGGCCACGGTTTCCTTCCCGGTCACGAGAATGCCTTCGCCGGCCGCGTGGCCTTTGACCTCGGCCGACGGCGAGTGCACGCGCAGGAATTCCGCCGAAAGCCGGGCGTTCATGCCGTCGGCGAAGCGCACCTCGAGATCGCGCGAGCGCTTGTGGTACTTCAAGTCCGTCGGCGGAGGAATCTGCAGCTCGGTCATCGGCATCACCTCTACAGGATGTAGCGGCTCAGGTCCTCGTTCGTGAGCAGCGAGCCGAGCTGCGCGTCCACGTAGGCCGCGTCGATCACGACGCTCCTGCCCGCGCGATCGGCCGCCTCGAACGACACCGTCTCGAGCAGCCGCTCGAGCACCGTGTGCAGGCGCCGTGCGCCGATGTTCTCGCTGCGGTCGTTGACCTGGAACGCGATCTCAGCAAGCCGGCGCACACCGCCGGGCTCGAACGTCACGTCGAAGCGCTCGGTCGCGAGCAGGCTCCGGTACTGCTCCGTCAGCGACGCCGACGGCTCGGTCAGGATCCGCACGAAGTCGTCGACGCCGAGCGCCGCGAGCTCCACGCGGATCGGGAAGCGGCCCTGCAGCTCGGGGATGAGATCCGAAGGCTTCGCGACGCTGAAGGCGCCCGACGCGATGAAGAGGATGTGGTCCGTGCGCACCATGCCGTACTTCGTGCTGACGGTGCTGCCTTCGACGAGCGGCAGCAGGTCGCGCTGCACGCCCTCGCGCGACACGTCGGCGCCGTGTGCCTCGGCACGGCGCGCGATCTTGTCGATCTCGTCGATGAACACGATGCCGTGCTCCTCGGCCGCGCGCACGGCCTGCATCTTCACGTCTTCCTGATTGATGAGCTTGCCGGCTTCCTCTTCCGTGAGCTGCTTCAGCGCATCCCTGACCTTGAGCTTGCGCCGCTTCGAGCGGCCTTCGCGCAGGTTCTGGAACATGCCCTGCAGCTGCTGCGTCATCTCCTCCATGCCGGGCGGCGCCATGATCTCCACACCGAGCGGCCCGGCGGCCACGTCGATCTCCACGTCGCGGTCGTCGAGCGCGCCTTCGCGCAGCATCTTGCGGAAGCGCTGGCGCGTGTCGCGGCCGTCGTCGGTGACACCCGGCAGCAACGCGTCGAGCAGCCGGTCCTCGGCCGCGTCGGCCGCGCGCTCCGTCACGCGCGCCATGGCCTCCTCGCGCGTCATCTTGAGCGCCATCTCGACGAGATCGCGCACGATCGAGTCCACGTCGCGACCCACGTAGCCGACCTCGGTGAACTTCGTGGCCTCCACCTTGATGAACGGCGCGTGCGCGAGCTTCGCGAGCCGGCGCGCGATCTCCGTCTTGCCCACACCCGTGGGGCCGATCATCAGGATGTTTTTCGGCGTGATCTCGCTGCGCAGCGGCTCCTTGACCTGCGCGCGGCGCCAGCGGTTGCGCAGCGCGATCGCGACGGCGCGCTTGGCGTCGTGCTGGCCGATGATGTGCTTGTCGAGCTCCTCGACGATCTCGCGCGGCGTCATCGACATGGCGTTACAGCTCTTCCACCGTGAGCGACGTGTTCGTGTAGATGCAGATCCTGCCCGCGATCGTCAGCGCTTTCTCGACGATTGCGCGCGCCTCGAGCGCGGTATTCTCGATCAGCGCCTGCGCCGCGGCTTGCGCGTACGCGCCGCCGGACCCGATCGCGAGCACGTCCTGCTCGGGCTCGATCACGTCGCCGGTGCCGGACACCAGCAGCGAGTTGTGCGCGTCCGCCACGATGAGCACGGCCTCGAGCCGCCGCAGCATGCGGTCCGTGCGCCAGTCCTTCGCGAGCTCGATCGCCGCACGCAGCAGGTTGCCGTGCTTCGTGAGCTTGGCTTCGAAGTACTCGAACAGCGCGAACGCGTCTGCCGCCCCACCCGCGAACCCGGCCAGCACCTTGCCGTCGCCGAGACGGCGCACCTTGCGCGCGTTGCCCTTCATGACCTGGTTGCCGAGCGTGACCTGGCCGTCGCCGCCGATCGCGACGCGGCCGTTGCGGCGCACGCAAACGATGGTAGTGGCGTGGAGCTTTTCCATGCGTGAAACCTCTGCGGGGCGGCGCACGAGGCGCCGCGGCGGCTACTCGGGGCGCTTGCGCGCGCGCGGATGCGCCTGATCGTACACCTGAGCCAGGTGCTGGAAGTCCAGGTGCGTGTAGATCTGCGTCGTGGACAGGCTCGAGTGACCGAGCATCTCCTGTACCGCGCGCAAATTGCGGCTCGACTCCAGCACGTGCGTGGCGAAGGAGTGCCGCAGCATGTGCGGATGCACGCCGGTCGGCGCCCCCTGCTTGCGCGCCCATTCGTTCACGCGCTGCTGCACCGTGCGCGGGCTCACCCGGGTGCCGCGGCGCGACAGGAACAGCGCGAGCTCGCCCGGGCGCGCGAGCTCGCCGCGCACCGCGAGCCAGTCGCCGAGCGCCGCGAGCGCCTGCTTGCCGACCGGCACGATGCGCGCTTTGGAGCCCTTGCCGACGACGTGCACCACGCGATCGGCCGCGTCGACGTCGCCGAGATTCAGGCTCACGAGCTCCGCGAGGCGCAGCCCCGAGGAGTAGAACAGCTCGAGCATCGCGCGATCGCGCAACGTCAGCGGGTCGTCGCCGCTGATCGCGAGCAGACTCGCGACCTGGTCCGCGTCGAGCGTGGCCGGCAGCCGGCGCGCCGGCTTCGGCGCCTGCACGTGCACGCCGGCGTTCGACTTCACGACACCCATTTCGATCAGGTAGTTCAGGAACGTGCGCACGGCCGAGAGACGGCGCGCGACGCTGCGCGCGTTCAGGCCCTTGCGATGGCTCTCGGCCGCGAACCGCCGCACCGCGAACGAATCGAGCCTCGCGAAATGCTCGATACCTTCGCGCGCGCAGAATGCGAGCAACGCACGCAAGTCGCGTTCGTATGCCGTCACGGTGTGCGGCGACAGCCGCCGCTCGGTCGAAAGCCGCGTCAGGAACGCGGCCAGCTCCTGCTGCCCCACGTTCAGAGTTGCTCGTGCGACAGGACCACGGCCAGCAGCTCGCCGAGCCGCGCGAGGAAATCCATGCGCTTGCCCGGGTGGAAGTGATCCGCGTCGCGGCTGCCGATGATCAGGAAGCCCAGGCTCGACTCGGCGCCGAGCGGCACGAACGCGGCCGAGCTCACGAGGTCGGCGTCCTGATCGAAGATGTTCTTCTGCCGATCGCGCAACGGGCCGCAACGTGGCTTGGCGGCGCGCACGAACGCGGCGAACGGTCGCACATCGGCATCGTCGGGCGCGAGACGCTTCACGAACCCCTCGCGCACGGCGCTGGCCGGCGCCGACGGAAACAGCACCAGCGCGGCGCGCTCGGCCGCGAAATCCTCGCGCAGCCCCGTCTCGAGCTGCTCGAGGCGCGCAGGCAGACTCGGAGCACGCATGAGCTTCAACGAGAGCTGGTGGATCTTCTCGACGAGCGCGTCGTTCTGCTTTGCGACGGCCACGAGATCCTTGAACTGCCGCTCGAGCTGCGCGTTGCGCTGCCGCAGGACGGCCACCTGACGCTCGACGAGGGAGATCGCAGCACCGCCCGTGCGGTGGGGCAGCTTGAGCGACAGCAGCAGCAGCGGATGGCGTTCGAAGAAATCGGGATGGCTCTTCAGGTACTCCGCGACCCCGTCGTCCGCGAACGTGTCGCCGGGGGGCGTGCCGACCGCTGCACCGCCTTGCTGCTGACTCATAGCTCGATGGTTCCCTCGTACACGGCCGTGGTGGCGCCAGTTTGCCACAGTGGCGAGCCCGGTCCAGGCCAGGCGACGACGAGCTCCCCCCCGGGCAAGCTCACGACGACTTCCTCCGCGAGCTGGCCCCACTGGCGCCCCACGGCGACGGCCGCCGCGGCGCCAGTCCCGCAGGCCAGCGTCTCGCCGGCGCCGCGCTCGTACACGCGCAGACGTATGCGCCGGTCGCTGACGCGCTGCATGAATCCGACGTTGACGCTCTCGGGGAAGCTCGGGTGGCGTTGCAGCGCGGGGCCGAGCGTGCCGACCGGCGCGTCATCGACCGAGTCCACGGCGATGACCGCGTGCGGGTTGCCCATCGAGACAGCGCCGAACTCCACGCTGCACCCCGCGACGTCGAGCCGGTACCGGTCACGCTGCTCGGGCGCGAGAAACGGCAGCGCGGCGGGCCGGAAATCCGGCACCCCCAGCTCCACGCTGACACGATCGGGGCCCACGACCCTGGCCGCGACCGGGCCGGCCGGGCTCACGAGCGTGAGCTCGCTGCCAAAGCGCGGTGCGAGGAAACTGGCGAGGCAGCGCGCACCGTTGCCGCACTGCTGCACCTCGCCGCCGTCGGAATTGAAGATGCGGTAGCTCGCGTCACCGGTCGCGGGCGGGCGGCCCCCCACCAGCAGCAGCTGGTCGAACCCGACGCCGAGCCGGCGGTCGGCCCAGCGCCGGACGAGCTCGGGGGTGGGCGGGGGGCGGTCGGCGGGCCAGTCGACGACCATGAAGTCGTTGCCTAGACCGTTCATCTTCGTGAACGCGAGCTTCATGGCGGTTGGCAATGCGCTAGGGCGGATTTAATGTCGCGGCCAGCTGCCGCGTCGACCGGGATGTGGGGCCGTTCAACCAAGAGGCAAATTATAGTGGATTCCATCTGGTCGAAACCGCCCCGCGTATTCCGCGACCTGCGGGAGTTCCTGGCGCACCTCGAGACGCGCGGCGAGCTGAAGTCGATCGGCGCCGCGGTCAGCCCCGCGCTCGAGCTGACCGAGATCTCACGTCGCGTGCTGGCCAGACGCGGCCCTGCGCTGCTGTTCACGAATGCGAGCCCGCGCGGCATTCGCGTGCTGACGAACCTGTTCGGCACGGAGGACCGCGTGGCAGCCGCCATCGGCGCCGACAGCCGCGAGGCGCTGACCGAGCTCGGCCAGCTGCTGGCCACGCTGCGCGCGCCGCAGCCGCCGCGCAGCATCGGCGAGGCCTGGCGCTCGCTGCCGCTGCTGAAGGAGATCCTGAACATGGCGCCGAAGCACGTGCGCGGCGCGCCGTGCCAGGAGGAGGTGGTCGAGGGCGACGCCGTGGATCTCTCGGCCTGGCCCATCCAGACCTGCTGGCCCGAGGACGTCGGCCCGCTGATCACCTGGGGACTCACGACCACGCGCGGCCCGCTGCACGACCGGCAGAACCTCGGGATCTACCGCCAGCAGGTCATCGGCCGCAACCGGATCATCATGCGCTGGCTCGCGCACCGCGGCGGCGCAACGGACTTCCGTGCGTTCCAGCAGCAGCACCCCGGTCAGCGGTTTCCGGTAGCCGTGAGCCTCGGCGCAGACCCGGCCACGACGCTCGCGGCCGTCACGCCGATCCCGAACACGCTGTCGGAGTACGCCTTCGCCGGCCTGCTGCGCGGCCAGCGCTCCGAGGTCGTCAAATGTCTCGGCTCGGACCTGGTGGTGCCGGCGAACGCCGAGATCACGCTCGAGGGCTACATCGAGCCCGGCGACGAGGCGGCCGAGGGCCCGTTCGGCGACCATACCGGCTACTACAACGAGGTGGAGCGCTTTCCGGTCATGACGATCGAGCGCATCACTCACCGCAAGGACCCGATCTACCACACCACGTACACCGGCCGGCCACCGGACGAGCCCGCGATCCTGGGACTGGCGCTGAACGACGTGTTCGTGCCGATCCTGAAGACCCAGTTCCCGGAGATCGTGGACTTCTACCTGCCGAGCGAGGCCTGCTCCTACCGCGTGGCCGTCGTCAGCATCAAGAAGGAGTACCCGGGCCACGCCAAGCGGCTCATGTTCGGCATCTGGTCGTATCTGCGACAGTTCATGTACACGAAGATCGTGATCGTCGTGGACGACGACATCGATCCGCGCAACTGGGCCGACGTGATCTGGGCCATCTCGACGCGTGTCGATCCGCAGCGCGACAGCACGTTCGTCGAGCGCACGCCGATCGACTACCTCGACTTCGCGTCCCCGGTGGCGGGCCTTGGCTCGAAGCTAGGCATCGACGCCACCACGAAGTGGCCGGGGGAGGTCGATCGGACGTGGGGGCGCCCGATCTCGATGCGGCCCGACGTGATCGCGAAGGTCGATGCCCTGTGGGACGAACTCGGCCTGTGAGAAACCGCACCGGCGTTGGAGATTTGTCATAACCCTGATATTTTATGAGCGCACGCTGCGCAACCCGATAACAACAACACGCATCCCCCCCGGAGAGCCCATGCGACACATCCTGGTGACCAACGCCAAAGGCGGCTGCGGCAAGAGCACCATCGCGACGAGCCTGGCCGCCTACTTCGCGTCGGAAGGCTATGCGACGGCGCTGGTGGACTACGATCCCCAGGCGTCCGCACTGTCCTGGCTCGAGCAGCGTCCGGAGGACTATGCGCCGATCACCGGCGTGCCGGGATTCGAGAGCGGCTTGCGCAACGTGCCGCGCAGCGCCGAGTACGTGGTCATCGACTCGCCGGCCGGCACGCGCGGCAAGGACCTGACGGAGCTCGTGCGCAAGGCCGAGACCATCGTCGTGCCGGTGCTGCCCTCGCCGATCGACATCAAGGCGGCCGAGCGCTTCGTCGAGGAGCTGCTGGAGATCGGCAAGGTCGCGGAGAAGAAGGCGAAGGCCGCGCTCGTCGCGAACCGCGTGAAGGAGAACACGCTGATCTTCGAGGAGCTCGATGCCGTGCTGTCGCGGCTCAAGGTGCCCTACGTCGCGAGCCTGCGCGAAGCGCAGAACTACATTCGCGCGTACCAGCGCGGGCTCGGCATCCACGAGCTGCCGCCGTACCTCGCATGGCCCGACTGGGAGCAGTGGGATCCGCTGATCGAGTGGCTCGACTCGCGCCGCTCGCAGCCGAAAGCCTAGGACGACTGTAGCCGCCGCTTGAGCTCCGCGACCTGCCGCCGGCTGACCGGCAGCACTTGCGTCTCCCCACGCAGCCGCAGCACGTAGCTGTCCTCGCCCGTGCGCTCGAGCGCCTCGATGTGCGCGATCGCCGCCAGCAGGCTGCGATGCACGCGCACGAACTCCTGCGCGAACTCCTCCTCGAGCTGCTTCAGGGATTCGTCGAGCAGATCCTCACCATTGGCGTGGCGCACGGTCACGTACTTCTGGTCCGCCTCGAAGTAGCGGATGCTCTTGACCGGAATCAGCTTCAGCTCGTCGCGCACGCGCACGGCCACGTGCTGGCGCGCGGCGAGGGGCTGTGGAGGCGTGGCGAGCCGGTGCAGCTGCGATGCGCTCAACCGCGACGCGTGCTTCAGCGCCTGCTCCAGGCGCTCGCGGCGCACCGGCTTCAGCAGATAGCCCACGGCCTGTGCCTCGAACGCCTGCAGCGCGTATTCGTCGTAGGCCGTCGTGAACACGACGGCCGGCGGACGCTCGAGCGCCGCCAGGTGACGCGCGACCTCGATGCCCGTCATGCCCGGCATGCGGATGTCGAGCAGCACCACGGCCGGATCGAGCCTGGCCGTCAGGGCCAGCGCGTCCGGGCCGTTCGCGCACACCCCCGCGACCGCGCAGCCCGGCAGCTCGCCCACGAGCCGCTGCAGCCGCTCGCGGGCCGGCAGCTCGTCGTCGACGATCAGGACGTTCAGCGCGGCGCTCATTCGGTGTACGGAAAGCGGACCGTGACGCGGTACTGATCAGGGGATTGCTCCACGCTGAGTACTCCCTCGCCGCCATAGGCGAGCGTCAGACGCTGGCGGATGTTGTCGAGCGCGAGCCGATTGCCCGGCCGGCCGTCATTGGCGCCGCGCCCCGGCGCTACGGGATTCGTCACGACGAGCTCGATCTCCCCGTTCGCGACGCGCCCGGCGATCGTGACCGTGCCGCCGCCCGGCAGCGGCTCGATGCCGTGATAGATCGCGTTCTCGAGCAGCGGCTGCACGGTGAGACCGGGCACGAGCGCGCGCATCGGCAGCCCGGCCACGTCCCAGGTCACCTTCAGCCGCTCGCCGAGGCGCAGCGCCTCGATGCGCTGATAGATGCGCGTGAGCTCGAGCTCTTCCTTCAGGCGCAGCGGACTGTGCGAGTCGCGCAGCGTGGCGCGGAAGAGGTCCGCGAGATCCTCGACGGCTTCTTCCGCACGCGCGGGATCGCTGCGCGTCAACGCCGCGATCGTGTTCATGCTGTTGAACAGGAAATGCGGCCGAATGCGGGCCTGCAGCGCCTGGATGCGGGAGCGCGCTTCGGCGCGCACGTGCGTCTGCCACTGGTGCGTGACGAAGAAGTAGCGCAGCAGCAGCGCAGTCACGATCACGCAGATGCCCGCGTTGCGGGCGACGAACGGCCAGGCCGATTGCGCCGCGACGGCCGCGGCAGCGCCGGTGTCGAACCCGGTTCCAAACCACAGCGCGAGCACCGAGATCACGACGGTATTGGTCAGCAGCACGCCGAACACCGCGAGCGAGCTCTGCGCGATCGTGAGCGCGCGCAGCCGGGACCGCAGGTAGCAGAGCAGCGCGGCACTCGTGAGACCCATCCACTGCAGGAACATCGACACGCGCGCGAGCTCGGACAGGAAATCGGCCGTCGGCCGCGCGAGGCTCAAGGTGACGGCCAGCAGCTCGGAGAGCAGCACCACGGCGAACACCATGCGCGCCGCGCAGAAATCGGGGATGAAGAAGTCGTCGCCGGAAGCATCGAGCCGGCTCGTGGCCGGCTCTTCGGGGACGGGGTCGGGCGCGGGACTGGCGGGCGGCGCTAAGGGCTGCGGCGCCGCGTGCGCGCGTTCAGCCGCACCAGTCTTGGACATCCTGTGCCGCCTTGGCTCGGGCTTCGGCGACTGCGTTGTCGTCCAGATACTCGCGCTCGCCCTTCTCGTTCGTCCGGTACAGGCGGCGCGAGACCTCGTAGCGCTGCTGGCGCTCCTTGGCGATGTCGCAGTTCTTCTGCCGCTCGGCGCGCAGCTCGTCGGAGGTGGGACCCGCCGGCAGGGGCTGCGGCGGATTCGGCGCCTCGGGCGCGGCGCGACCGGACGCGGGCGCCGGGCCGCTCGGACGCGCCGTGCGCGCCGGGGCTTGCGTGTTGTTCGCGTGCGGCGTCGTGATCGTGGTGACGGCCTCGGAGTTCGACCCCGTGGGGCGGTCGCTGTAGGTGACCGTGCCATCGGCATTCTTCGACCGGTAGACCTCGGCGCCATGAGCGGCCGCGGCGAGCAACGCTAGCAACAGGACACAGCGAGCTGTACGCACGTCAGTGATCTCCGGCGAAAAGGGTGATCGCGTTCACGCGAGTCTAACAGCGCCTCTTCCGGCCCCGCGTGACTCATTTCCCCTTTTCGCGTGCCCAAATAGCTACGCCACCCCGGGGCATTAAGTCAAATCTTAGGTGCCGGGGCGGGCGGGCGATATGATCGAGTTTCTGGCTCGATTCGCGACAATCGACACTGGCCCGCCGCCTGCGGAGGACGATGCAATGGACGACAACAAATCGACCCGTTTCAGCCTGGACGAGCTCGCCCGGCAGCTGGCGGCGTCGGTGCCGCAGAACCTGAAGGTGCTCGGCCAGGACCTGGAGCGGAACTTCAAGACGCTGCTGCAGGCGGGGCTCGAGCGCATGGAGCTCGTGAGCCGTGAGGAGTTCGATCTGCAGCGCGCGGTGCTCGAGCGCACGCGCGCCAAGCTCGAGAGCATGGAGGCTCGCCTGGCCGAGCTCGAAAAGGCCCTGTCGCACAAGTAATTGCCGCCGGCCGCACCGCGCCCCGGCGTGGTGCCCCGCATGGCGCTCGCGAGCCTCTTAAGCCGCGGGCAGGCGGGCCTCGACGCGTACCTCGTGACGGTCGAGGTGCACCTCGCCAGCGGCCTGCCGGGGTTCGCCGTCACGGGGCTGCCCGCCGGCGCCGTGCGCGAGAGCAAGGACCGCGTGCGCGCGGCACTCGCGAGCTCCGGCTACCCCGTCCCCGTCAGCCGCATCACCGCTCATCTCGGCCCCGCCGACATCCCGAAGCAGGGCGGGCGCTTCGACCTGCCGATCGCGCTCGGCGTGATCATGGCCGACCGGCAGGCCAAATGGCGCACCGAGGCGCTCGAGTTCCTGGGCGAGCTGTCGTTGAACGGTGACCTGCGGCCCATCACCGGTGCGCTGCCGGCCGTGGTCGCGGCGCAAAAGGCCGGCCGCGCGCTCGTGCTGCCCGCGGCGAACGCGTCCGAGGCCGCGCTCGTGCCGGGCGCCGAGGTGCACGTCGCGAAGCACCTGACCGAGGTCGTGCAGCACCTCGACGGCGGCGAGCCGCTGCCGAAGGTCGAGCCCCGGACCGAGCCGTTTCGACCCGGCACGGCCCCGGACCTCGGCGACGTGCGCGGCCAGGCGTTCGCGAAGCGCGCGCTCACCGTCGCGGCGGCGGGCGCCCATAACCTGCTCATGATCGGCCCGCCGGGCAGCGGCAAGAGCATGCTGGCCGAGCGGCTGCCCGGGCTGCTGCCGCCGCTGCCGTATGCGGACATGCTGCACGTCGCGAGCATCGCGTCCGTGGCCGGCGAGCTCGCGACGGCCGAGCCCACCCTGACGCCGCCCTTCCGCGCGCCGCACCACACCACGTCGCCGCAGGCGCTGGTCGGCGGCGGCACGCGGCCGAGGCCGGGCGAGATCTCGCTCGCGCACCGCGGCGTGCTGTTTCTCGACGAGCTGCCGGAGTTCTCGCGCACGGCGCTCGAGGCGCTGCGCGAGCCGCTCGAGAGCGGCGTCGCGCGCATCTCGCGCGTGCACGAGCAGCTCGCGTTTCCCGCGGAGTTCCAGCTCGTGGCGGCGATGAACCCGTGCCCCTGTGGCTTCCGCGGCGACGGCACGGATCGCTGCCGCTGCTCGCCGGGCAAGCTCGAGATCTACACGGGCCGGATCTCGGGGCCGCTGCTCGACCGGTTCGATCTGCACATCGAGGTGCCGCGCGTGGCGTTCGCCGACATCGCGGAGCCGCCGGCGGGCAGCGAGTCCGCGCACGTGCGCGAAGCCGTGACGGCCGCGCGCGCCGTGCAGCTCGAGCGCAGCGGCCGCCTCAACGCGCGCCTCGACGCGCGGGGGCTGTGGCGCGTCGTGAAGCTCGGACCCGAGCAGCGCGAGCTCTTGAAGCGCGCGGCCGATCGCTGGCAGCTCTCCGCACGCAGCGCGCTGCGTGTGCTGAAGGTGGCTCGCACCATCGCGGACCTTGCGGGCAGCGCACACGTCACGGCCGAGCACGTGGCGGAAGCGCTGCAGCTGCGCTGCCGCGATCGAAGCTGAAGATGCTCGGGCTGCCGCTCCGCCGCGGCTACCGGACGCGCGTCGCCCCGGCCGCGAAGCCGCGCGCTAGCTCGGCACGGACGGCCGCATCCACGTGCCAGCGCTCGAGCAGCGCGGGCAACGCCTCGGCGGCGCGCGGGTCGAGCGCAAGCAGCCGATGGCGCGCGCGCTCGGCCAGGTCACCGCGACCCGCGAGCGCCGCGGTCGCGGCCACGACGAGCTGGCCGAGCGGCCAATCCGGCGCATCGATCCGCAACGCAGCCGCCATGGCTTCCTCGGTGCGCTGCATGCGCAACGCCCCGAGCGCGCGCGTCGCGTAGAGCCATGCGGGCGGCTTCGCCGTGAGCTCGATGGCGTGATCCACCATCGGCAGCCCGCGCTCGGGCTCGCCCGCGAAGACGTACAACGTGCCGAGCAACGCCAGCGCCTGCGCGTGCTCCGGCCTGCGCGCCAGCACGCGAGTGGCGACACGCCTGAAGTCCTCGCCGCCATAGAACTGTACTTGCGCGAGCGCGAGGTTCGCGAGCACGTCGTCGCCGTCGATGTCCATCGCCGTGCGCGCGGCTTCGCGTGCACGATCGAGCGCCGCGGCAGCCTCTGCCGCCGGCGGAACGCCATACCCGTACGCATAGCGGTCGGCCAGCACGAGCGCGAGACCGCCCCACGCACTGGCCGGCGCGGCGCCCGCCTTCGTGACGCGCTCGAAGCAGGCCAAGGCTGCGCCGTGCGCCGCGAGATCGAGGCGACGGCGATAGTCGTAGTACTTCACCACGCAGTCGCGCGGCCGCAATGCCGTGTCGGCGAGCTGCCGCACGCGCTCCACCTCGGCGTCGAAAATCGGGCCATACGGCTCCGCGACGGTTGCGAGCCGGCGCGCGATGCGTTCCTGGTCGGGCGCCGAACGCCTGATGCCGCTCGGCTCGTCGAACGCCGTCGCCCACAGCTGCGCGCCGGTGCCGGCCGCGAGAACGCGTGCGGTGATCCGCACGCCGTCCCCGACGTCCCGCACACTGCCGCTCAGCACGTACTGCGCACCCTCGGTCCCCGGCACGCCCAGATCGGGCTGCGACGCTGGCGCACGCGTGTCCGTGGCGATCACGAACAGCTCGGGCTCGTCGAAGGCGAGCAACGTCTCCTCCGTCAGCGCTTCGGCCAGTCCCCGCAGATTCGGTTGTGGGCCCAGATCATCGAAGGGCTGCACGACGATCGCCGGCTTGCCGTCCGTCGCCATCGCCTGCGGCACGGCGCCCCGATCCGCAGCATCGCGCGACGGCTCGAGCTCCCGCACCACCACGACTGAGGCCGTCGCCACCAGCAGTGCGCCGAGCAGCGCGGCCCGCTGGCGGCGCCGCCATTTCGCCGATGCCTCTGCACGCGCCGCGGGCGCTGCCTGCGTCGAAGGCGGCGGCACGATCACGACCTTCGGGCCCGGTTCGAGGGGCGCATGCGACCACACGACGGAGTAGCTGCCACGCGGCAACTCGGCGCGCAGCGGATCACGCTGGCCTTCGCCCGCGTAGTACTGCGCCAGGCGCCGTCGCAACCGGCCGGCTTCGACGCGCACGAGCGGATCGTTCTGCGCGTCGAAATCCGCCGGGCGACCGAAGACCTCCACGGCGATCGTGTAACCCTTCAGACGCTCGCCCTGACCCGCGAGGCCGTGCTCGGCGACGAACCGCAGGAATTTCGAGGACCGGCCGGCCTGCTGAAAGCATCGGCTGCCGAGGATGCGTTCGAGCTGCGCGCGAATCTCGTCTGCGGTGGGCTCCCGCAGGTCGGCGGTGTCGTGGTGCTTCACTTCGGGCTGCTTGCGGAGCATCTGCGGCCTTCAGTGCTGACCGGCGTCCCTCCCCCGGCCGGCAAGGCTCCGCCCGTTTCGCGGCGAGGTCAAGCGGGCCCGCGGCGTTACGCGTGTGTTACCGTGGCGGGCAGCAGCGGCGGGCGACCGCCCGCCCGAAGGGGGGAGCATGCGCAAGACGTTGCAGTGGTTGTGTCTGGTCGCCGCCGCCGCGGCCACGGTCGGCGCGACGCGCGCCGACGTCGATCCGAAGGCGGTCCTCGTGGTTCCACCGGGTGAAATCAAATGGGTGCGGAGCGCGGCCGGCACGAGCGAGACGGCCGTGCTGTTCGGCGACCCGAGCAAACCCGGTCCGTACGTCATGCGGATCAAATGGCTGCCCGGCAACCACTTCAGCCGGCCGCACGTGCACAACACAGACCGGTTCTTCGCCGTGATCTCGGGCACCTGGTGGGTCGGCAGCGGCACGAAGTTCGATCCCGCGAGCACCGTGCCCGTGAAGGCGGGCAGCTACGTGGCGCATTTCGCCGGCCAGCCGCATTACGACGGCGCCAAGGACGAAGAAGCGGTGATCCAGGTGTTCGGCACCGGACCGCTGACGACCGACGTCGTCGAGACGAAGTAGCCGCCGAGAACACCCAGGCACGCGCATCGCACGCTCGTGCTCGCGGCTCCGCTTGCACGTGCGCTGGCCTTGCCGCTGCCGAACGAGCAGCGCCGGGCGCGGCCGGCGCACGCTACACGTGGTGGTAGCCGATCACGATGGCCCAGACGCTGTAGTACACCAGCAGGAACAACGTGCCCGCCGTGCCCGCGATGCGCAGCGGCTGCGGCGCCACGCGCTTCCAGACGCCGACGGCCTGCAGCACGCGCAGCACGACCAGCGCCACGCCGGACCAGGTCAGGAACGTGGGGCTGCCGCCGGCGAGCTCCACGAGACCCATCAGGATCAGCAGGAAGGGCACGTATTCGCCGAAATTGCCATGCGCCCGGATCCGCGCCAGCAGCTCCGGGTGGCCGCCGTCGCCCAAGCTCACGCGGTTGCGGATCCGCGAGCGGATCACGGTGGCGGCCAGGAAGGCATACAGCACGCCGAGCATGCCGGCCGTGATCAGCGTATGGGTCAGGTGCAGGGCGGCGTTCTGGGGCATGGGGCCTCCGGGGCCACGGGCGACGAATCGAGCCTCCCCCGGCCACCGCGGCGGCGTCAAGCGACCTCCGGCACTACCTCGGCGCCGGTCGCAGTCGCTATAATCGCGGCCGGATTCAGCGAGGAACACGGCGTGCGCGATCAGGACCAGCACTTTTTCGACAGCTTCATGCTCGTGATCGGCATTCTGATCGGCGTGGCCGTCGGCATCTTCTTCTTCGCACGCGCCATCGCGATCGACACGCAGGGCAAGTACATCGCGGCCGACCCGCGGGTACAGGCCGCCGTGGCCGCACGCATCAAACCGGTCGGCCACGTGCTGCTGGCCGGCGACGCCGAGCTGGCGGCCGCCGCGGCAGCCGCCGTCGCCACTCCGAAGCCGGCTGCCGCGCCGCTGACCGGCCCGCAGGTGTACAACGCGGCCTGCATCGCCTGCCATGCCCCGCCGGGCCTGAACGGCGCGCCGCCGCTGGGCGATGCCGCCGCCTGGGCGCCCCGCATCGCGCAGGGCATCGACACGCTGCACCAGCACGCACTGACCGGCTTCCAGGGCAAGAACGGCTTCATGCCCCAGAAGGGCGGCCGCGTGGACCTCTCGGACGCCGAGATCATGGGCGCCGTCGACTACCTGGTCGAGCAGGCCAAGAAGAAGTAACCGTCACGCCCGCGGCGTCCGGACCGCGGGGCCCCACGCCTCGGGCCGGCCCGCCAACCCGGGGGCCTCGAATGCTTCAGTGGATTCGTTGCGGTGCAGCCTGCGCGCTGCTCGTCGGCGCGTGGCCGCTGGCCGCGCAGGTCCGGAACGTCACCCCCGTCACCGACGCGCTGCTCGAACGCCCGCCACCCGGTGAGTGGCTGCACTGGCGGCGCACGCTGGACGGCCAGGCTCACAGCCCGCTCACGCAGATCAACGCGCGCAACGCAGGCCAGCTCACGCTGCAGTGGGGTTGGGCGCTCGCGCCTGGCGTCAACGAGGCCGGCCCCGTGGTCCACGACGGCGTGATGTACGTGGCGCAGGCCGACGGCGTCGTGCACGCCATCGACGCCGCGACCGGCGACCTCGTGTGGCAGTACGCGCAGAAGTTCGACCGCAACCCCAACATCAGCCTCACGAGCAGACTCCGTTCGATCGCGATCGGCGGCCGCTTCGTGTTCCTGGCGACGCCGAACGCGCACCTCGTGGCACTCGACGCCGCGACCGGCAAGGTCGCGTGGGACGTGGCGGTGGCCGACGAGAAGCTCGGTTACCGCTACAGCAGCGGTCCGATCGTCGTGAAGGGCAAGGTCATCGCGGGCATGACCGGCTGCGAACGCTACAAGGACGACGTCTGCTTCATCTCCGCTCACGATCTCGACACCGGCCGCGAGCTGTGGCGCGTAGCTACCGTCGCGCGGCCCGGCGAGCCCGGGGGCGACAGCTGGGGCGATCTGCCGCTGAAGCTGCGCGCCGGCGCCGACGCGTGGATTCCGGGCAGCTACGACCCGGCGACGAACCTCGTCTACTGGAGCGTGGCGCAGGCGAAGCCCTGGGCGCGCATCTCGCGCGGCACCGACGGCGACGCGCTGTACACGAACAGCACGCTCGCGATCGATCCCGACACCGGCAAGCTCAAGTGGTACCACCAGTTCGTCCCCGGCGAAACGCACGACATGGACGAGGTGTTCGAGAGCGTGCTGATCGATCGCGGCGGCCGAGCGTCGCTGTACAAGATGGGCAAGCTCGGCATCCTCTGGCAGCTCGATCGCACGACAGGCGCGTTCGTCGCGGCGCACGATCTGGGCTACCAGACGCTCGTGAACGTCGACGCGAAGACGGGGCGCGTCGAGTACCGGCCCGGCATGCTGCCGAAGAGCGGTGTGGAGATCGAGTTCTGCCCCGACATCCAGGGCGTGCGCGGCTGGCAGGCCATGTCGTACGACCCGCGCACCGCGGCGCTGATCATCCCGATCCATCCCGCGTGCCAGAAATCCACGTACTTCGATCACGTGGAGAAGGAAAATCTCAACGAGCCTTCCGTGTACGGCAACAACCCGCCGTTCAACGGCGTGCAGAGCGGGCCGTCGTCGCGCCATCCGAAGATGCCGGACAAGGCGGGTGCGCTGATCGCGATGCACGTGGACACGGGGCGCGTGCGCTGGCAGCTGCCGCTCGACACCGCGCCATCGACCTCGGCGCTCACGACCGACGGCGGCATCACCGTGGCCGGCGATCAGGGGCGGCATATGTACGTGCTCGAGACTGCTACGGGCAACGTGCTGTTCACGACCCGGCTGCCGTCGCCGCTCGATGGCTCGCCGGTCACGTATACAGTGAACGGACGGCAGTACATCGCGGTGGCGACGAGCGGCGGCGGGCGGCGGCCGGGAAACGCGATCTATACGTTCGCCTTGCCGGCGGCGAGAGGCCGGTAGAGGCGAGTTCCGACGCGTTCAGCGCTCGCGCAGGCGGTCGACGCGCCGAGCGATGAGCAGGCCAACGCTGGCCAGCACGAACAGCATCCAGTAGGCGTTGAAGATCAGCATCGGCGGGACCTGCGCACAACGTAACGCGCGTGTGCTACAGCCGCGTGACGCTTGCGCACCGGCGACGTGTACGGTGCGCGCTTGCGACGGGGGGCGACAGGCGGCAGACTCGTTCGGGCACCGGGGGGGGCTTCACAATGTCGAGCGTTCCGGCCGAGTTCGCCACGAGAAAGAGCCTGCGGCTGTCGTTCTATTTCTGGACCGCCTTCGTCATGGCGACCTACGTGTTCGGCGGCTTCGGTCTCGCCGCGTTGCAGCGCTACCTCACGAACGATCCGAAGACGATGCCGCCGGTCGTGCATCTGCACGGCGTCACGTTCATCAGCTGGATGACGCTGCTGATGGTGCAGACGTGGCTCGTCATCGGCGGTGCGGTCGTGTTCGGGCAGCAGCTGCTGCACGTGCCGATCACGCGATCGGCGGCGTTCCGCGACGTCACGGTGTTTCTGACGAGCCTCGCGCATTACCGCTAGGGCCGTCGCGGGCGGGGATACCGGAGTACGACGTCGACGGCGGCTGGACCGCCGCGGTGACCGAGGGTGGTCGCGAACCACGGCGAGTTATAGCGTGTTTGGCGTCCCGGGGGGAGCAGCATGATGACGATGAAGCGCTGGGTTTCCGTTGCCGTCGTCCTTTCGAGCTTCGGCGCTGCGGCGGCGGCTTGCGCACAGAACGCGGGTGGCACGGCACCGGCATCCGGCGCAACCGCGGCGCCTGCGCCCGGCTGCCACGACGAGCAGGGGCTCACCTATCTCTGTGGTCTCGTGGTCCCTGAGGACGTGCTGACGCTCGGGTCCACGGGTCTCCTGCTCGTGTCTGGTCACCGGGCGCCGGGTCACATGTATCTCGTCGACGCCGCGGCCGGCACGCAAGCGGAGCTCATCCACAGCGCCGCGTTCAAGCTGGAGCACGACGCCCGCGCGTACCCCGATTGTCCGGGTCCGCTGAATTTGCAGGCGTTCGACGTGCATGGTCTCAGCCTCGCCGAAACCTCGCCGCGCCGGTTCAGCATCTTCACCACGAGCCATGGTGAGCGCGAAGCCATCGAAATCTACACTCTCGACCTGCGAAGCTCGACGCCCGCTCTCACGTGGGTGGGCTGCGTCCTGTTGCAGCAGGATGGTTACTTCAACAGCGTCGCACGGCTTGGCGATGGCGGCTTCGTGACGACCAGGATGCGGGACGCGAACTGGAAGCGAGTGGAAGGCGTGCCCGTCGGCATCACGGGCCGCCTGTTCGAATGGCATCCGGGCGGCCGGCTGCTGCCGCTCGATGGCACCGAGATGTCGTTGCCGAACGGCATCGACGTTTCGAAGGACGAGCGCTACGTGTTCGTCGCGCAGATGGGTACTCACGAAGTGGTGCGCTTCGACCGGCGCGCGAAGCCGATGGAGAAGCGTGGCGTGGCGCTGCCCATCTCTCCCGACAACGTCCACTGGGCCAGCGACGGCAAGCTCCTGACGGCGGGCCCGAACTACGTGGCGCCCGAGGCGTGCAGAGGCTCAAGCTGTCGAACGGGCTGGTCGGTGCTCGAAGTGGATCCGCAGACGCTGACGTTCTCGCGGCTCGGCGGCGCTGATCAAACGGCCGCGATGCAAGGCGTGAGCTCGGCCATGCGCATGCGCGACGTCATGTGGGTGGGCAGCAATGACGATCGCATCGCACGGTTCCCGCTGAAACGGCCCTGAGAGAGCCGGAGGATCAGCTCGACGAATCGCCCACTGCAATCGTGAGCGGCCCCGCCAGGCGCTCAGCATGCGCTGTCCGAGCGAGCTCTGCGTGTCCGGAATGGACCGGCGGGATGTGGCGCGCCCGGAGGGATTCGCAGATCAAGCGAGGCGCGCCTTCCAGGACATCGTGCTGTCGTGTGTCCAGTTTTTTCGACCTCTGAACGACCGGGCGACCACGGTGCTGGACACAACCGGAAGGCGACGCGTTTCGAGCGCATTCTGGTCATACGCGAACGTCCGGTTTGGAGCGGATCGTGGGTCCGCTTTCGGCCAGAAGCGGCTGCGCTCTAGATCAGATCGCGGAATTCTGCGATTTTGATTCCAGCACTCGTGAGCTCCCCCCGCACAGGCTCATCGTTCGCGGGATTCACGGCCCTCGTAAGATCCCAGACCACCGTTGTCGAGAAGCCGAGATCGGCTGCATCCAACGCCGTCCACTTCACGCAGACGTCGCGCGCGAGCCCGGATACGTAGACCTCGGTGATACCCCGCTCGCGCAGGAGGCCAGCAAGACCCGTCGGGGCGCGCCGCCCTGTCGCATCCCAGTTGTTACGGAACCCGCTGTACGAATCGACCTCGCGCTGCGTGCCTTTACGCACGATGGCGTCGATGAGCGGCCCAGGCAACTGCGGATGAATCGCTGCGCCTGGCACGCCCATGATGCAGTGATCGGGGCAGAGCCCCTGGTCGTGCCCATAGAGCGAGATGTGATCGAAGGGCTTGCGCCCTGGGTGGCGACTCGCGAATGAGATGTGGCCCGCAGGATGCCAGTCCTGTGTGGCGACCGCGAGCGAGAATCGACGAGCAGCGAGCAACTTCGCAAGCGGCGTCAGAATGGCATCGCCGTCCGTGACGGCCAGCGCGCCGCCCGGCATGAAGTCCGGTTGCACGTCAACGAGCAAGAGAGCTGCACGGTCGCGAATGCTCATCCAACTCCGCCGGCCGAATCGAGTCTCAAACTTCAGAAGCTAGCACGCACCTTCAGGAACAGCCGCTTCCGCGGAATCTGAGACGGCCAAACACGCACCTTCCCAGCCGGCTCTCGGCCAGAAGCGGCCGCTACTTGCACCACAGCCGCTCTTCATTCGATCGATGAATGCCGGGAACGCATCCTGCTCGAACATCTCGCGTTTGTGGCAACACGAGCTGCCGCCCGCGGCGTGGATCTCACACGCCAAGAGCTCACAGCGTGCCGTTGCGCAGGTCCGCATCCGTTGCCGGCGGGCGGCCCGCCGCCTTGCGGCACTCGTTGTAGCTATCGAGAGTGCTGCTCGACATCTTGCGGTTCTTGACGTCCTGCTGGAACAGGGCCAGCCCGTCGCGCGCTTTGCCGAGTTTGCAAAGCCCCACCGCCGAACGGTAGAGCGCCTCTGAATACTCGTCCGCGGCCTTTGCGACGCTGCGGTAAGTGCTGAGCGCTTTCGCGGTGTCACCAAGCTCGCGCTGCGCGTCCGCGAGATCCAGCATGAAGTAAGAGCGGTTGGGGTACAGACCGTTCAGCACCGTGGCGGTATCACGGGCACCCGCGAAATCTCTGCCGTCGAACTGCGTGCGGTACAGATCGTTCAGCACGTCGTGATCGTTCGGTCTGACGACGAGGGCGCGCTGGTAGGCTGCGATCGCTTTGGGCCACTCCGCCGAATCCGGCCGCTTCTTTGCCCAGTACGCGTGCAGCGCCCCGATGGCTTTCAGCGTGGGTAGATCGTCCGGCGCGAGCGCGAGCGCTCGCTCG
>DASZSB010000122.1:0-5503 GCA_035548835.1 Gammaproteobacteria bacterium
AGCTGAAGCTCCTGATCGATTCGCTGCGCAGCGGCTCGCGGGGCGTGGCGCGTTAGGCCCGGCCGGGCGTGGCGCGAGACGCGCGGCGGCACTGACGATGCCCGGCAACGTACCATTGCGCATCGCAGTCGTGGCCGCGGAGGCCTCGGGCGACACTCTCGGCGCCGGCCTGATCGAGGCGGTTCGCGCGCGGGTTCCGGACGTCCGGTTTTTCGGCATGGCGGGCCCGCGCATGGTGGCCGCGGGCTGCGAGCCATGGAACCGCGCCGAGGAAGTGTCGGTCATGGGCTTCTTCGAGGTGCTGCCGCATCTGCGGCGCATCCTGCGGCTGCGCCGGCGGCTCATCGAGCGCATCGCGGCCAGCGGCGCCGACGTGTTCATCGGCATCGATGCGCCGGACTTCAATCTGCCGGCTGCGGCCGCGTTGAAGCAGGCCGGAATTCCCACGGTGCAGTACGTCAGCCCGCAGGTGTGGGCGTCGCGGCAGTATCGCGTGCGCGGCATCCGCGCCGCGGTCGATCTCGTGCTGTGCCTGCTGCCGTTCGAGACGGAGTTCTACGCCGCGCACGGCGTCAACGCGAAGTTCATCGGCCATCCGCTGGCCGACATGATTCCGCTGACGGCCGACCGGCCGGCTGCGCGCGCCGCGCTCGGGTTGCCGGCGGACCAGCCGGTGCTGGCCGTTCTGCCCGGGAGCCGGCGCAGCGAGGTCTCGCGGCTGGCCGCGCCGTTCGTGGCGACGGCCGCGTGGTTGCGCGAGCGCCGGCCCGACCTCAACGTGGCGGTGGCGCTCGCGAGCGATTCGCTCGGCGAGCTGTTCCGCGCGTCCGCGGGCGGCGCCGACCTCTCGTTCGCGCGGCTGATTCCGAATCGCGCGCGCGAGATCATGGCGGCGGCCGATGTCGTGCTGACCGCGTCCGGCACCGCGAGCCTCGAGGCGCTGCTGTTCAAGCGGCCGATGGTCGTGGCATACCGCATGGTGCCGCTGTCGTACTGGCTCGTGCGGCGGCTCGGCATGTCGAAGCTGCCGCACTTCTCGCTGCCGAATCTGCTGGCCGGCAAGCAGATCGTGCCGGAATTCGTGCAGGGGCAGGTGCGTGCGGACGTGCTCGGGCCCGCGGTGCTCGCGGCGCTCGACGGCTCCGGTCTGCCGCCCGACTGGTATGATGTCTGCACCGCCATCCATCGTCAGTTGCGTTGCGACGCGAGCAAAGCGGCCGCGCGCGAGGTGCTCGAGCTGGTACGGGAAGCCAGATGAACCGAGGGGCATCGCAGTCGTTCGCCTTCGTTGCGGAGGACGCCGACATTTGCGGCGTCGACGAGGCGGGGCGCGGGCCGCTCGCGGGTCCGGTCGTTGCGGCGGCGGTGGTGCTCGATCCGGCCCGGCCCATCGAGGGCCTGCGCGACTCGAAGCTGCTGACCGAGCTGCAGCGCGTGCGGCTCGCGGCCGAGATCCGGCGCAAGGCGAAGGCGTTCGCGGTCGCGAGCGCGAGTCACACGGAGATCGACGGCATCAACATCCTGCAGGCTTCGCTGCTCGCGATGGAGCGCGCCGTGCTGCGCCTGCCGCTCGTGCCACAGCTGATCCGCGTCGACGGCCGGCAGATTCCGGCGTTTCGTGGCCACGCGCGCCGCTACCTCGCGGAGCCCGTGATCGACGGCGACAACCTGGTACCCGTCATCAGCGCGGCGTCGATCCTCGCGAAAGTGTGCCGGGACCGCCTCATGCGCCGCCTGCACCGCCGTTACCCGCAGTACGGCTTCGACGAGAACAAGGGCTACGCGACCGCGGCGCACCTGAAGGCGCTGGCGACGTTCGGGCCGTGTGCGATCCACCGCGTGTCGTTTGCGCCCGTGCGGGGCAGCGGCGGTGAGCATGCCCGATGAGCGCGTTCGTCCACCTCCGCGTCCACACCGAGTACTCGCTCGTCGATAGCGTCGTGCGCGTCGACGCGCTCGTCGACGCCGCGGCGGAGCTGCGCATGCCGGCGTGCGCGATCACGGATCAGGGCAACGTCTCCGCGCTCGTGAAGTTCTACAAGCTCGCGTTCGAGAAGGGCGTGAAGCCGATCATGGGCGCCGACGTGTGGATCGCCGAGTCGCGCGAGGATCGCGAACCCGTGCGCTGCACCTTGCTCTGTCAGAACAAGACGGGGTTCAAGCGCCTGTCCGCGCTGCTCACGAAGAGCGCGGTGCTGGGTCCCGTGGCCGGCCGGCACGTGCTGCTGCAGGAGTGGCTCGAGCCCGCCGCGCTCGATGGGCTGATCGGCCTGTCGGGCGCCCAGCAGGGCGACGTCGGCAAGGCGCTCTCGGCCGGGCGCACGGCGCGCGCGAAGGATCTGCTCGGCCGCTGGCTCACGCTGCTGCCGGGACGCTTCTACATCGAGCTGCAGCGGGTCGGCCGGCCCGGCGAGCACGAGTACATCGCGCGTGCCGTGGAGCTCGCGGCCGCGAACGGCGTTCCGGTGGTGGCCACGAACGACGTGTGTTTCCTCGCACGCGCCGATTTCGAGGCGCACGAGACGCGCGTCTGCATCGCCCAGGGCGTCACGCTCGACGATCCTTCGCGGCCGCGCGCCTACACGGAGGAACAGTACCTGAAGTCTCCGGCGGAGATGGCCCGGCTGTTCGCCGATCTGCCCGAGGCCGTCGCGAATACGGTGGAGATCGCGCGTCGCTGCTCGCTCGAGGTCGAGATCGGACGCGTGTTCCTGCCGGACTTCAAGGTGGACGACGGCTCGTCGCCACGCGACCACATCCGCGCGCGGGCCACGGCCGGGCTCGCGGCGAGGCTCGCGGCGCTCGGCATAGCGCCGGAGGCCGCGGGTCCCTATCACGAGCGTCTGAACCGCGAGATCGAAGTCATCTGCAAGATGGGCTTCGAGGGCTACTTCCTGATCGTGGCGGACTTCATCGCGTGGGCGCGCAACAACTCCATTCCGGTGGGGCCGGGCCGCGGCTCCGGCGTCGGCTCGCTGGTGGCGTACTCGCTCGGCATCACGAATCTCGATCCACTGGCTCACGACCTGCTGTTCGAGCGATTCCTGAACCCCGAGCGCGTGTCGATGCCGGACTTCGACATCGACTTCTGCATCGACGGCCGCGACCGCGTGATCGAGTACGTCGCGCATCGCTACGGCCGCGAGCGCGTCGCGCAGATCGTGACGTACGGCACGATGGCGGCGAAGGCCGTGGTCCGCGACGTGGGCCGCGCGCTCGGCATGCCGTACGGCTACGTCGACAAAGTCGCGAAGCTGATTCCGTTCGAGATCGGCATCACGCTCGACAAGGCCATCGCCGACGACGAAGAGCTGCGCAAGACGTACGAGCAGGACGAGGAGATTCGCGGGCTCATCGATCTCGCGCGGCAGCTCGAAGGGCTCTCGCGCAACATCGGCACGCACGCGGGCGGTGTCGTGATCGCGCCGCAGCCCGTGACCGAGTACATGCCGCTGTATGCCGACGCGGACGGCGCGCTGCTGACGCAGCTCGACAAGGACGATCTCGAAGCCATCGGCCTCATCAAGTTCGACTTCCTGGGGCTCAAGACCCTCACGATCATCGACCGCGCCGTGGCCACCATCAACCGCGCGCGCGCCGAGCGCGGCGAGCCGCCTGTCGACGTCGACGCGATTCCCGTCGACGACCCGAAGACCTACGAGCTGCTGCGCCAGTGCCGCACGACCGCCGTGTTCCAGCTCGAGTCGCTCGGCATGCGCGATCTGATCAAGCGCCTGCAGCCCGACCGGTTCGACGACCTCACGGCCATCGTCGCGCTGTTCCGGCCGGGCCCGATGCAGATGGCCGACGAGTTCATCGAGCGCAAGCACCGGCGCGACGGCAAGCCACCGGACTATCTGCATCCCCGGCTCGAATCGATCCTGAAGCCCACCTACGGCGTGATCCTGTACCAGGAGCAGGTCATGCAGATCGCGCAGGTGCTCGCGGGCTACACGCTCGGCGGCGCGGACCTGCTGCGCCGCGCCATGGGCAAGAAGAAGCCCGAGGAGATGGCGAAGCAGCGCGAGGTCTTCGTCAAGGGCGCCACGGAGCGCGGCGTGGAGCCCGCGCGCGCGAGCCACATCTTCGACCTCATGGAGACGTTCGCGGGCTACGGCTTCAACAAGTCGCACGCCGCGGCCTACGCGCTGATCGCCTACCAGACCGCGTGGCTCAAGACGCACTTCCCCGAGGCCTACATGGCGGCCGTGCTGACCGCCGACCTCGACAACACCGATCGGCTCGTCGTGCTGAAAGACGAGCTGAAGCGCATGGGCATCACGCTCGAGCCGCCCGACGTGAACCGCTCCGTGTTCGCCTTCACGGTCGCCGGTCCGAAGCGCATCAGCTACGGGCTGGGTGCGCTGAAGGGCGTGGGGCAGAACGCCGTCGAAGCCATCGTCGGCGAGCGCGATGCACACGGTCCGTTCCGGAGCCTCGTCGATCTCTGCCGGCGCACGGACCTCACGAAACTGAACCGGCGGGTGCTCGAAGCGCTCGTGCGCTCGGGCGCGCTCGACGCGCTCGGGCCGAATCGCGCCACGCTGATGCAGGCCATTCCGAACGCGCTGCAGCTGGCGGAGAAATCCATGCACGCGCAGGCCGCCGGGCAGACGGCGCTGTTCGGCGGTGGCGACGACGACCACGAGGCCGATCTCGCGCACGTGCTGACGCCGGTGCGCGAGTGGAGCAAGCGCGAGAAGCTCGAAGCCGAACGCGAGAGCCTCGGCCTGTATCTCACGGGTCACCCGTTCGACGACGTGGCCGCCGACTGCGAGAAGCTGACCGGCGGCTCCATCGCGAAGAAGCTCGGCAACCTGCCGGCGCAGTCCACGTCGTGGCGGGACAGGCGCGAGGCCACGATTGCCGGTGTCGTCATGGACATCCGGCGGCGGGGCAACCGTGTGTCCGTGGTGCTCGACGACGACACGGAACGCATCGAGGTCACGATGTTCGAGGAGGTGTTCGCGCAGGCGAAGCACCTGATCAGCAAGCACGCGGTGCTGATCGCGCAGGGTCAGCTGCGCTTCGACGACTTCATCAACGGCTGGCGGCTGCAGGCGAAGCACATCCGCTCGGTGGACGAGGCGATCGAGGAGCACGCGCGCTGGCTCACGATCCTGTGGCCGCAGGGGAGCGGGCCGGAGTTCGTCCGCGAGCTGCAGGGCGTGCTGAAGCCGTTTACGCGCGGGCGTTGCGAGATCTGCATCAAGTACCGCGCATCGCAGGCCGAAGCGCGTCTGACGCTCGGGGAGGCGTGGTCGGTACGTCTCACACGCGAATTGCGCGACCAGCTGACGCGCCTGCTCGGCGACGGTCACTTTCGCATCGACTACCCGCGCCATCAGCTCAACGCCTGAGGCCGGTGTCAGGTTTTGCGCAGTTGCGCTCACGACGCCACAGCGAGCCCGCCCACCGCACACATGAGAGTGACGTCGGCGTGAGAGCGCCCTCTCGGCAGCGTCGGCGACAGGACGTCGCCGACGCAGCCTACAGGGACGTA
>DASZSB010000123.1:0-1789 GCA_035548835.1 Gammaproteobacteria bacterium
CAGCACCCGGGCGGCGGCGTGTTCGGCGCCGGCCGCGCGGCCGCGTTTCGCGCGTTCGACGACCTCAAGATCGACTTCGCGAAAGTCGGGAAGCGCTAGATGATCACGCTGTATTCCGCCGACAACTCGAAGCTCATGGAGATCGAGGCGCTCGAGCGCAGCGGCAACGATCTGCTGATCAAGGGCAAGGTATTCGGCGCCATGCCCATGACGGCGCGTCTCTCGCCCGCCGAAGCGCGCAAGGGCCTGAAGCTCGTGAGCTTCAAGCTCGCGTGGTTCCTGCTGACGTTCCTGCTGCGCTGACGCGCGCGGACCCTTCAGAAATATCAAGTCTTGGCGCTGCGGCGTTTGCAGGTATCATCGCTGCCCCATGCGTCTACGCGACCCGAAGAACGGCTACAGCTGGCTGTCGATCGCGCTGCACTGGATCACGGCGATCATCATCCTCACGCTGTGGTTCATCGGCAGCTCGATCAATGCCGACCGTCAGAACGGGTCCCTCGCGACGCTGCACCTGCACACGTCCATTGCGATCTCGGCCTACGCGCTGCTGTGGGCGCGGATCGTCTGGCGCTTCTGGATCAAGCACCCCGGGCCCATGCCGACGCAGGCCGGCCTGTTCTACGAGATCGGCAAGTACACCCACTACCTCATCATCGGTTGCGTCGCGGCCATGCTGCTGTCCGGCCCGACGCTGGTATGGGCGCGCGGCGACGCGATCCACGTGTGGAGCTGGTTCACGATTCCCGGCCCGTTCTCCGCGAACATGACGCTGTTCACGATCGCGCACACGATCCACGTGTGGTGCTCGCGGGTCATCATCATCGGCACGATCCTGCACATCGGCGGCGTGTACAAGCACGCCGCGTTCAACCAGGACGGCACGTTCAGCAAGATGCTGATCGCCACCCGCGACGAATAACGAAAGACGGTGCGGACACCCGTGCGAGTCCGATGACGCGCCGCCCTAGTCGTCGCGCTTGAGCTTCGGGTCGAGCTTGGCACGGGCGCGCAGTGCGCGGCTGATTTCCTTCGTACGGGCCTTGCTGCGGCCGGCGAGCACCGGATCGCGCTTGCGTTCTGTGGCCGCAATCTCCGCCACGAGCTTGCGGTAGCCCGCGAACCGCTCCGCCGGCAGCTCGCCGCGCTCGACGGCCGCCGCGACCGCGCAACCGGGCTCGCCGGCATGCGCACAGTCGCGGAACCGGCAGTGCTCCGCGAGCGCCTGCACGTCGGCGAAGCTCGTCTCCACGCCGCCCGCGTCGTCCAGCAGGCCGAGCTCGCGCATGCCGGGCGTGTCGATCAGCACGCCGCCTTCCGGCAACTGAATCAGCTGGCGGCCCGTGGTCGTGTGCCGGCCGCGCTCGTCGCTGCGCAGCTCGCCGACCGCCTGCTGTTCGCGACCGAGCAGGCAGTTCGTGAGCGTCGACTTCCCCACGCCCGACGAGCCGATGAAGCCCACCGTCTTGCCCGGCTGCGCATACGCGCGCAGCGCTTCGAGCCCCTCGCCCGTCTTCGCGCTCGCGCACACCACGGGCACGTCGATGGCCGCGCGCGCGATCGCCTCGAGCAGGGGCTCGCGCTCCGTGATGAGATCGACCTTGTTCAGCACGACGACCGGCGCGGCACCGCTGTTCCACACAGCGGCCACGTAACGCTCGAGCCTGCGCTCGTTGAAATCGCGATTCGCGGCCGTGACCACGAAGAACACGTCCACGTTCACGGCCACGACCTGCGGCTCGGCCAGCGTGCCCGCGGCGCGGCGAACGAGCGCCGTGCGCCGCTCGAA
>DASZSB010000124.1:0-11984 GCA_035548835.1 Gammaproteobacteria bacterium
CGCACCGGGCGCGCCGGCCACCGGCGGCACCGCGGCGCCTGCCGCTGCCGCGCGCGGCAGCGCGAGCGCGAACCGCATGGGCCCCGCCGTGCGCAAGCTCGTCGAGGAGCACGACCTCGATCCTGCGGCCATCGCCGGCTCGGGCCGGGAAGGCCGGATCACGAAGGGCGACGTCCTCGATTATCTGGCCGACCATCAGGCCACGACCGTCGGCATCGAGCACGAAGTGCTCACGCGAGCCGGCGTTTCGGATCAGGCGCCGCAGACTTTCGGTCCGTCGCGCAACGAGCAGCGCGTGCCCATGACGCGGCTGCGCGCGCGCATCGCCGAGCGGCTGCTGCAGGCGCAGCAGCAGGCCGCCATGCTGACCACGTTCAACGAAGTCGACATGACGGCGGTCATGGCGCTTCGGCAGCGGTATCAGGAGCCGTTCTCGGCCAAACACGGCGTGAAGCTCGGCTTCATGGGGTTCTTCGTCAAGGCCAGCATCGAAGCGTTGCGGCAGTTTCCGCTGGTCAACGCGTCGATCGACGGCAGCGACATCGTCTACCACGAGTTCTTCGACATCGGCGTCGCGGTCTCGACGGATCGCGGTCTCGTCGTGCCCGTGCTGCGCAACGCCGAGTTCGCGGGGCTCGCCGAGATCGAGCGTTCGATCCGTGACTTCGGCGAGCGCGCCCGCAGCGGCGGCCTGCAGATGGAAGAGCTCACGGGCGGCACGTTCACGATCACGAACGGCGGCATCTTCGGCTCGCTGATGTCGACGCCTATCCTGAATCCCCCGCAGAGCGGCATCCTGGGGATGCACAAGATCCAGCAGCGGCCCGTCGTGGTCGATGGCAGGATCGAAGCGCGGCCCATGATGTATCTGGCGCTCACCTACGATCACCGCATCGTCGACGGCCGCGAAGCCGTGCAGTTCCTCGTGCACATCAAGGATCTCATCGAAGATCCGTCGCGGCTGCTTCTCGAAGTTTAGTCACAGGACCCGACACAACAATGAGCGACAAGAAGTTCGACGTCGTCGTCATCGGCGGCGGCCCGGCCGGTTATCCCGCAGCGATTCGTGCCGCGCAGCTCGGCCTCACGGCCGCCTGCATCGACGACTACAAGAACGACGAGGGCGTGCGCACGTTCGGCGGCACCTGTCTGAACATCGGCTGCATTCCGTCGAAGGCGTTGCTCGAATCGTCCGAGCTCTATCACCGCGCGCACTCCGAGTTCGAGGCGCACGGCATCAAGGCCACCGGCGTCACCATGGACATCGCGACGATGCAGGCGCGCAAGCGCGGCATCGTGAAGCAGCTGACGTCGGGTGTGGAAGCCATGTTCAAGGCGGCGAACGTCGCCGCGTTCAAGGGGCGCGGCAAGCTGCTGCCCGGCAATCGCGTCGAGGTCACGACGGACGCGGGCGTCGAGACGCTCGCGGCCGGGCACGTCGTGCTCGCGACGGGCTCGACTCCGATCGAGCTGCCCATCGCGAAGTTCGACGGCAAGCGCATCGTCGACTCCACGGGCGCGCTCGCGTTCGCGAACGTGCCGAAGCGGCTCGGTGTGATCGGCGCCGGTGTCATCGGGCTCGAGCTCGGCAGCGTCTGGCGCCGCCTCGGCTCCGAGGTCGTGGTGCTGGAGGCGCTCGACACGTTCCTGGCCATGGCCGATCAGGCGGTGGCCAAGGAGGCGCTGCGCAATTTCAAGCGGCAGGGGCTCGACATCCGTCTCGGCGCCAAGGTCACCGGCGCGAACGTCCAGGGCGACGTCGTGAAGGTGCGCTACGAGTCCGCGGGCGCCGCGCAGGAGCTCGAGGTCGACGCGCTCGTCGTGGCCGTGGGTCGCCGGCCCGTGACCGCCGGGCTCTTCGGCCCCGGCGTAAACGTGCCGCTCGACAAGCGCGGGTTCATCGAGGTCGACGAGCAGTGCCGCACCAGCGTGCCGAACGTCTGGGCCGTGGGCGACGTCGTGCGCGGGCCGATGCTGGCGCACAAGGGCATGGAAGAGGGCGTCATGGTGGCGGAGCTGATCGCCGGCCACCACTCCGAGGTCAACTACCGCACGATTCCGTCGGTCATCTACACCGCACCCGAGATCGCCTGGGTCGGGCAGACCGAGGAAGAGGTCAAGGCCAGCGGCCGGCCGTACAAGGTCGGCACGTTCAGCTTCGGTGCGAACGGCCGGGCCAAGGCCATGCAGCAGGCGGTCGGCTTCGTGAAGCTGATTGCGGATGCGGAGCACGACGACGTGCTCGGTGTGCACATCGTCGGTCCGATGGCCGGCGAGCTGATCGGCGAGGCGGTCCTCGCGATGGAGTTTTCCGCTTCGGCCGAGGACATCCAGCGCACGGTGCACGCGCATCCGACGCTCAGCGAGTCGCTGCACGAAGCGTCGCTCTCCGCCGACAAGCGCGCGATCCACGGCATCAACCGCTAACGCTCTCGAGGTTTCGCCGGTATCATAGGCCGAGGTGGCTCGGGGGCCACCGTCGGAGTTGATGGGTTTTGCGGCGAGACGACGGACGGTTCGTGGGAACCGGCCGCGCTCTATTGGTGCGACATGCGGCTGCATGGCAAGTGGGCGAGTTCATCGCAGGTGCGCTGGTGAGCGAGCCGGCGGCCAGCCCCATCCAGTTGGCGCCCCCCGTTAAGCCCCTCGGTTGCGTGCGGATACTGGGCATCGATCCCGGTTCGCAGATCACGGGCTTTGGCATCGTCGACCTCGACGGCAAACGCACGACGGTCGTCGAGTGGGGCTGCATCCGCACGAGCGGCGAGCACAGCGACCGGCTGCGCAGCATCTTCCGGGCGCTCGGCGAGATCGTCCGCGAGTACCGGCCGGCCGAGGTGGCCATCGAGCGCGTTTTCCTGAGCCGCAACGCCGACAGCGCCCTGAAGCTCGGCCAGGCGCGGGCCGCGGCGATCTGCGCGACGTTCGCCGCCGATGTGCCGATCTACGAATACAGCGCGCGGCACATCAAGAAAGCGGTCGTCGGCAGCGGCGGGGCGGAGAAGGAGCAGGTGCAGCGCATGGTGCGCATGCTGCTCGGCGTGCGCGAGGCCATCGCGGCCGATGCGGCCGATGCGCTCGCGGCGGCCATCTGTCATGCGAACGAGCGCGGCGTGCGCGCGGCGCTGCAAGTCGTGGCGAAAGGTTGACGAGGCGAGAGCAGTGATCGGATTCCTGCGCGGCACATTGATCTTCAAGCGGCCACCGCAACTGACCATCGACGTCAATGGCGTGGGCTACGAGCTCGAGGCGCCGATGTCCACGTTCTATCGGCTGCCCGAGACGAGCCAGCAGATCCAGCTCGTCACGCATCTGATCGTGCGCGAGGACGCGCATGCGCTCTATGGGTTCTTCACCGAGAGCGAGCGCGCGCTGTTCCGCAACCTGCTCAAGATCTCCGGCGTCGGCGCCAAGATCGCGCTCGGCGTGCTGTCCGGCATGAGCGTCGACGCGTTCTACAACTGCGTGCGCGAGAAGAATCTCGTGAGCCTCACGAAGATCCCCGGCGTGGGCAAGAAGACGGCCGAGCGGCTGCTCATGGAGATGGCCGACCGCCTGCCCGAGGCGCAGAGCGCCGAAGCCGCCGCGCTGCCGGCCCGCTCCGCGGCCGAGGACGAGGCGCACGGCGCGCTGCTCGCGCTCGGCTACAAGCCGGCCGAAGTCGTGCGCATGCTGAAGGATCTCGACGCCGTGCGCCTGACGACCGAGGAGATGATCCGCGAGGCGCTGCGGCGCGTGCACCGTGAGCGGGGGGTGGAGCGGTGAGCGAGGCGTACAGCATCGACCGCGGCCGCGTGATCACGCCCGTCGCCGGCAAGGACGACGAGGCGTTCGACCGCGCCGTGCGGCCGCGCAGGCTGGCCGAGTACATCGGCCAGCCGCGCGTGAAGGCGCAGCTCGAGATCTTCATCACGGCCGCGCGGCAGCGCCGCGAGGCGCTCGATCACACGCTGCTGTTCGGCCCGCCGGGCTTGGGCAAGACCACGCTCGCGCACATCATCGCGAACGAGCTCGGCGTGAACCTGCGGACCACGTCGGGCCCCGTGCTCGAGCGTCCCGGCGATCTCGCGTCGCTGCTGACGAACCTCGAGCCGAACGACGTGCTGTTCGTGGACGAGATCCACCGCCTGAGCGCCGTGGTCGAGGAGGCGCTGTATCCCGCGCTCGAGGACTTCCAGTTCGACATCATGGTCGGCGAGGGCCCGGGCGCGCGCTCGATCAAGCTCGACCTGCCGCCGTTCACGCTCGTGGGCGCGACCACGCGCGCAGGGCTGCTCACGTCGCCGCTGCGCGACCGGTTCGGCATCACGCAGCATCTCGAGTTCTACGACAGCGCGGAGCTCACGCAGATCGTGCAGCGCACGGCTCACATCCTCGGCCTCGCGGTCGACGGCGCCGGGGCGCGCGAGATCGCGCGCCGCTCGCGCGGCACGCCGCGCATCGCGAATCGCCTGCTGCGCCGGGTGCGCGATTACGCCCAGGTCAAGGCCGACGGCACGGTCACCGAGGCCGTCGCGAAGGCGGCCATGGATCTGCTCGAGGTCGATCCGCTGGGGTTCGACACGCTCGACCGCAAGCTGCTGCTCGCCGTCATCGAGAAGTTCGACGGCGGCCCCGTCGGCATCGAGAGCCTCGCGGCCGCCCTCGGCGAGGAGCGCGGCACGCTGGAGGACGTCGTGGAGCCGTACCTGATCCAGGAAGGGTTCCTGCAGCGCACGTCGCGCGGTCGCATCGCGACGCGCTCGGCGTACCTGCATTTCGGAGTGGTGCCGCCCGGATCGCGCGAGCGCGCGGACACGGGCGATCTGTTCGGCCAGGAACAGCCAAAGGGTTCGCGTGACTAAGTATGTACTGCCGGTTCGGGTGTATCTCGAGGACACGGACGCGCAGGGCGTCGTGTACAACGCGAGCTACTTCCGGTTCATGGAGCGGGCGCGCACCGAGTGGCTGCGCGGGCGCGGCATCGACCACGGGCAGTTGCTGCAGGAGCACGGCGTGCTGCTGGTGCTGGCCGGCATCGAGGCGCGGTTCCATGCGCCGGCGCGCCTGTCCGACACGTTGTACGTATCGGCCGACGTGGCCGAGGCGCGCGGCGCGCGTGTGCGGTTCGCCCAGCAGGTGTTGCTGAACGACCCGGACGGCGAGCTGATATGCGAAGGGGTGGCGGAGGTTGCATGCAAGGACGCGGAGCGGGGCAGACCGCGACGCCTGCCGAGCGTGCTCTTGAGTGAGTTGAACGCATGAGTAGCGATTTTTCGATCATCAGGCTGATTCTCGATGCGAGCTTCGTCGTGCAGCTCGTCATGCTGCTGCTGCTGCTCGCGTCGATCGCGTCGTGGGCCGTCATCATCGACAAGCGGCGCGTGCTGAAGCAGGCGATGGCGGCCGCGGGGCAGTTCGAGACCAGCTTCTGGTCCGGCGTGGACTTGAGCTCGCTGTACCGCGACATCGCGCGCGCCGACGCCACGCCACTCGGCATGGCCGGCATCTTCGAGGCGGGGTTCCGCGAGTTCGGCCGCCTCAAGCAGGAGTCGGGCCTGGGCCCCGACCAGATCATCGAAGGCTCGCGGCGTGCGATGCGCGTGTCGCGGCTGCGCGAAATGGACCGGCTCGAGAGCAGTCTCGCGTTTCTCGCGACCGTCAGCAGCACGAGCCCCTACGTGGGCCTGTTCGGAACGGTGTGGGGCATCATGAGCGCGTTCTACTCGCTCGGCAACGTGCAGAGCGCGACCATTGCCGTCGTCGCGCCGCACATCTCCGAGGCGCTGATCGCCACCGCCATGGGCCTGTTCGCCGCCATCCCGGCCGGCATCTTCTTCAACCGTTACGCCGATCAGGTGGGGCGGCTCGAGGTGCGTTACGACACGTTCATGGAAGAGCTCTCCGCCATCTTCCAGCGCAGCGCGGCGCGTCGCGACATCGGGCCGCGCGAGGCCACGAGCGCCGAGCGCGTGGCCGCGGGAGTCGAGCGATGATCCAGACCAGCAAGCGCCGCCTGTTGTCCGAGATCAACGTCGTGCCGTACATCGACGTGATGCTCGTGCTGCTGATCATCTTCATGATCACGGCGCCGTTGCTGACGCAGGGTATCAACGTCGACCTGCCGAAAGCCGCCGCTGCGGCCGTCTCGGCGCAGGACAACGAGCCGCTGGTGCTCTCCGTGGATCGCGACGGCAAGTTCTACCTGAACATCGGCGACAAGACCGACGCGCCGATCGACGACGCCACGGTCGTGGAGCGTGCGTCGGCCGTGCTCCGCCGCAACCCGCAGACCCAGGTGCTCGTGAAGGCGGACCAGTCGGTGGCCTACGGCAGAGTGGTCCTCGGCATGTCGTTGCTGTCGCAGGCGGGCGCCGAGAAGGTCGGCTTCCTGACCGATCCGACGGGCGCCACCGATCAGCGCCAGCGGCGGAGGCGCTAGCGTCGCACGATGCAGGCTCGCAAGCACAAAGGGGCCATCGTCTACTCGGTTGCGCTGCACGTCGCCGTCGTCGCCGCGCTGACGCTGAGCGTGCATCTGCCCTCGTGGCAGCGTCCGGCCGGAGCGCCGGCGCCGATCCAGGGCGTGCTCGTGGATCAGGCCGCGATCGAGAAGGCGCAGCAGGCGCAGCGCGAGGAGCAGCAGCGCCAGCAGCGCGAGGAGCAGCAGCGGCGCGACGCGGAGCAAAAGGCGCAGCGCGAGCGCGACGAGGCCGCGAAGCGCGAGGTCGAGCTCAAGGCGAAGCAGGCGCAGGAACTGAAGGACAAGCAGGTGCGGGAGCAGAAGGCCCGCGAGGAGGCCGCCAAGCGCGAGCAGGAGCGCAAGGCCAAAGAGGCCCAGGCGGCCAAGGAAAAGCAGGCGCAGGAGCTGAAGGAAAAACAGGCGCGCGAGCAGAAGGCGCGCGACGACGCGGCCAAGGCCCTGGCGCGCAAGCAGCAGCAACAGCTCGAGAACGAGCTGCAGCAGCAGCTCGCCGCCGAGGCCGACGCGCAGCAGGCCGCGCGGGCCGGCTTGCTCGACCAGTACATCCGCATGATCCAGGACAAGATCGAGCGCAACTGGACGCGGCCGCTGTCGGCCCGGCCCGGGCTCGACTGCATGGTCAGTGTCGTGCAGCTGCCGACCGGGGACGTCGCGGACGTGCACGTCACATCCTGCAACGGCGATGACGCCGTGCAGCGCTCGATCGAGGCGGCCGTGAAGCTCGCGTCGCCGCTGCCGAGGCCGCCGAACCCGAATCTGTTCGAACGCAATCTGAACGTCCGTTTCAAGCCCGATATCTGAATCAGTCAACGAGTCACAGGAACGAGAAGCAAGGAGTCGTGATGCCAGGAGTCGCAGCATCGATCGGTAGAGTGGCCGCCGCCGGGCGGCGCTGGCTCGTGGCGGGCAGCGTGCTCGCGGTGGCGGCCGCGTGGCTCGCGCCGGCCAGCGCCCAGCTGAACATCACCATCACGAGATCCGGCACTCGGCCGGTCCCGATCGCGATCGTGCCTTTCGGCGGGCAGGGCACGGCGCCGCCGGCCTACGACATCGCCGCGGTCGTCACGGCCGACCTGCGCAGCAGCGGCCGCTTCGCGCCGCTGCCGCTGACCGACATGGTCTCGCGGCCCACGCAGCCCTCGCAGGTCAACTTCCCGAGCTGGCGGTTGCTCAAGACCGACTACCTCGTGATCGGCCAGCTCACCGAGGACAGCCCCGACCGCTTCACGGCCGTGTTCCAGCTGTTCGACGTGGTGCGCGGCGAGCAGTCGCTCGGTTTCCGCCTGCAGGCCGGCCGCGCCGACCTGCGCGCGACGGCGCACAAGATCTCCGACATGATCTTCGAGAAGATCACGGGCATCCCGGGCGTGTTCAGCACGCAGATCGCCTACGTCAGCGAGGAGCGCCGCGCCGACAACACGCGCCGCTTCCGGCTCATCGTGTCGGATGCCGACGGCGAGAACGCGCGCGTCGTCGCCGATTCGCCGCAGCCGCTGATGTCGCCGGCGTGGTCGCCCGACGGCCGGCGGCTCGCGTACGTGTCGTTCGAGGGCCAGCAGTCGGCCATCTACGTGCAGACGCTGCGCACGGGCACGCGCGAGCGCGTGTCGGCACGGCCGGGCGTCAACAGCTCGCCCGCGTTCTCGCCCGACGGGCGCCTGCTCGCGGTCACGCTTTCGCACGACAACGGCAACCTCGACGTCTACACGCTCGACACGGCGACGCAGCAGCTGCGCCAGCTCACGACCGACGACGCGATCGACACCGAGGCCAGCTGGTCACCCGATGGCCGCACGGTGTACTTCACGTCGGACCGGGCTGGCGGCCCGCAGGTGTATCGTGTGGGTGTCGACGGGCGGCCTCGCGCCGAGCGCGTGAGCTACGAGGGCTCGTACAACGCGCGGCCGCGCCTGTCCCCGGACGGCAAGAACATCGCCGTGGTCTACGGCCAGAACAACACGTACCGCATCGGCGTGATCGACGCGTCGAACGGCAACCTGCGGATACTCACGACGGGCAAGCTCGACGAGTCGCCGAGCTTTGCGCCGAACGGTGCGCAGATCATCTACGCCACGCGCGAGAACGGCCGCGGCGTGCTGGCTTCGGTCAGCACCGACGGCACGATCCAGACGCAGATCGCGTCCGTGGCCGGTGACGTGCGCGAGCCCGTGTGGGGACCGTTCCCGCGGCCTTAACCCGGCGATTGGCAATGCAGTATTCTATGTACCACGATCTCTCCAGCCCTACCTAAAGGATCAGCCTTCATGAAGAACGTTCTGTGGATGGTGTTGGTCGCGACCGCGTTCAGCGTGACCGCGTGCAGCAAGTCCAGTACCCGCGACGGTGGAAGCACCAGCAACCTCGCCACGTCGGGCTCGAGTGATGCCAGCACGTCCGGACAGGGCGGCGGTGGCGGCATCTCGGTGTCGGAGCTCAGTGCCGAGCAGGCGCGGCTCATGCAGCAGCTCGTGGTGTACTTCGACTACGACCAGGCCGAGATCAAGCCGGAGTTCAACGCGCTGCTCGCGGCGCACGGCCAATATCTCGCCAAGAACCCCGCCGTGATGCTGCGGCTCGAAGGCCACACGGACGAGCGCGGCAGCCGCGAGTACAACATCGGTCTCGGCGAGCGCCGTGCGCAGTCGGTGCGCCGCGCGCTGCTGCTGCAGGGCGCGTCCGCCAATCAGATCACGACCGTGAGCTATGGCGAGGAGCGTCCGGCGGCCACGGGCAGCAACGAGGAAGCTTGGCGGCTGAATCGCCGCGTCGAGCTGGTCTACCCGCGCTGATTTCGGGACACGCCGGCGGCGCACCGCGCGCCGCCGGCGTCCTTATCGAGGAGGTCACTGCCGATGAAACGTCTGCAGATCGCTTTGCTCGTCGCCGCCGGTTGCGGTTACGGCGGCACGCTGCTGGCGGCCAGGGAGAATCCACTGGAGCTCAAGGTGGAGGATCTCGAGGCCCGGCTGATCCGCATCGAGCGCGTGCTCGACAACCAGAGCCTGATTCAGCTCGCGACCGAAGTGCAGAAGCTGCGCGCCGAGAACCAGGCGCTGCGCGGCGAGCTCGACAAGCTGCGCTACGACAGCACGAACAGCGACAACCGCCAGCGTGAGCTGTATGTGGATCTCGACCGCCGCCTGCAGAACCTCGAGGCGGCGCCGCGCGCGGCCGTCGTGCCGGCGCCGGTGGCGGCGCCTCCGGCCGCGACCGCCGGCACGCAGGCTCCGGCACCGTCCGCTGCACCGCCGCCGCCGGCACGGCCCATCGGCAGCGACCAGCAGAACTATCAGGCCGCGTTCGACCTGATCCAGGCGCGCAAGTACGAGGACGCGGGCCGCGCGTTCCGCGACTTCCTGACGGCGTTCCCGCAGAGCCCGCTCGCGGACAACGCGCAGTACTGGCTGGCCGAGACGCACTACGTGCGCCGCCAGTTCAAGGAGGCGCTGCCCGAGTTCCAGAAGGTCACCACGCAGTACCCGCAGGCCGCGAAGATGCCGGACGCGTTGCTCAAGATCGGCTACTGCCAGATCGAGCTCGGCGACAAGGCCGCGGCACGCGTCTCGCTGCAACAGGTCATGAAGCAGTTCCCCGATACCACGGCGGCGCGGCTCGCGTCGCAGCGGCTCGAGCAGCTGTCGCGCTAGCCGGGGTAACGCTGTGGCCGCCGCGGCAGAGCACGAAGCCGCGGCGCCGCGGCTCAAGGTTACCGAGATCTTCTTCTCGATCCAGGGCGAGGCCGGGTTCAGCGGCTGGCCCACCGTGTTCGTGCGGCTCACGGGGTGCCCGCTGCGCTGCCAGTACTGCGACACCGCGTACGCGTTCACGGGCGGCGAGTGGCGCACGTTCGCCGAGATCGAAGCCGAGATCCGCAAGTACGGCACGCCCTACGTGTGCGTGACGGGCGGCGAGCCGCTCGCGCAGCCGCGCTGCGCGGCGCTGCTGAGAGCGCTCTGCGACGCCGGCTTCAACGTGTCGCTCGAGACCAGCGGCGCCATCGACATCGCGAACGTGGATACGCGCGTGTGCCGCGTGCTGGACATCAAGACGCCGGCCTCGCGCGAGGCGCACCGCAACCGCTGGGAGAACCTGCCACTGCTCACGGCGCACGACGCCGTGAAGATCGTGATCTGCGACCGCGCGGACTACGAGTGGGCGCGCGGCGTCGTCGCCAGGCACGCGTTCCCGTGCCCCGTGTTCTTCTCGCCGAGTTACGGCGAGCTGCCGGCCGGCACGCTGGCCGACTGGATTCTCGAGGATCGGTTGCCCGTGCGGCTGCAGGTGCAGCTGCACAAGATCCTCTGGGGCAACGTGCCGGGGAAATGATGCGCAGTGTCGTGCTGCTGTCGGGCGGGCTCGATTCGGCGACGGCGCTGGCGATTGCGCGCGCGCGCGGCGACGAGTGCTACACGCTCGCATTCGACTACGGGCAGCGCCACCGCGCGGAGCTCGCCGCCGCGCGGCGCGTGTCACAAGCGCTCGGCGCGGCGGCGCACCGCGAGCTGAAGCTGCCGATCGGCGAGCTCGGCGGCTCGGCGCTCACGGACCGCAGCATCGCGGTGCCGGAGCGGCCGACGGCCGGCATCCCGGTCACGTACGTGCCCGCGCGCAACACGGTTTTCCTGAGCCTCGCGCTCGCGTGGGCCGAGGTGCTCGACGCCGGCCGGATCGTGATCGGCGTGAACGCCGTGGACTATTCCGGCTACCCGGACTGCCGGCCCGAGTTCATCGCGGCGTTCCAGCGTCTCGCGCAGCTCGGGACGAAGCGCGGAGTGGAGGGCGCAGCGCTCGTGATAGACGCGCCGCTCGTGACGTTCTCGAAGGCCGACATCGTGCGGCGCGGCACGGAGCTCGGCGTGGACTACTCGCTGACCGTGTCCTGCTACCAGGCGGACGACGAGGGCCGCGCCTGCGGCCGCTGCGATTCGTGCCGGCTGCGGCGCGAGGGATTCGCGGCCGCCGGCGTGGCAGACCCGACGCGGTACGCCGTTTGAGCGCGTCGCGACACGGGGTGACGGGTAGGTCCCGCCCGTGGGGCCGGCTATAATGGTCGGGCCGCGGGTCCCGCGGCCGCATTCGCGATATGGGCCGTTAGCTCAGTTGGTAGAGCACTGGACTTTTAATCCATTGGTCGCTGGTTCGAGCCCAGCACGGCCCACCAATCCACTCAACAGCTTACGCTCGCTGATCGAGTCGTCACTGTCACCTTCTTGGTTGTCTGCTACCGGTTTGCTACCAAAAAGGCTGGCGAGCCGATCGGTGAGACCCGCTCGCTCCCTCGGGATCGCGTGCGAGTAGACGTTCAGCGTCACGATCGGCGAGCTGTGGCCTAGAAGCCGGGAGACCGCCACCACGTCGACGCCGGCTGCAAGCAGTAGGGATGCCGCGGTGTGCCTGAGATCGTGGAATCGGATCTTCCGTAGTCCGGCGCGTCGCACCGCGGGCTCGAAGCCTCGGTGAATTAGGTTGGCGGCGTCCATAGGGTTGCCCTCGTTGTTCGGGAACACGAGGTCGTGCGTGC
>DASZSB010000125.1:0-1776 GCA_035548835.1 Gammaproteobacteria bacterium
AACGACCACTCCGGGTACTTGTCGGAGTAGAGCGACGCCAGGACCTTGGTCGCGCCCTCGCACGGCGGATAGCTCTCGCCGCGCACGTACTCCTGGTTGGGTGGGGGAGGCGCCGCGGTGTTTGGGTCTTCGGAATCCGTCGTCGTCGCCGGCTTCGGCGGCCATAGCGGACCGACCGTGGGATCGAAGATGTTGCGCTTGAGGATCTCGTGCGCGTCAGGTGGAAGCGCCCCGGGCGGCGGTTGCACCGGACCCGCGCTGCCGGCGCGGGCGATCGGCTGCGGAGGCAGCAGCGAGCCCGCGACGAGGCTGGTCGTGCCGCGCGCGAGGAACAGCGCGGACAGCATCAGCGTCGTCAGGATGATCGCGGCCGAGAGCTTTCGGCCGTGCAGAGCCAGGTTCAAGGCAATCCTCCGGGGGGCTTGGTCAGCAAGAGCCGTGCCTTCGGGCTAAATAGCGGAAACGTCAACCGTATTCATGGGAGGCCGGGGCTGGATTGGGCCCGGCTTGAGACAAGCTGACAAAGTCCGTGCGGCCGTCGCGGGGCGCCGTGACAAAATGGCAGGCGGTCCTTCAGACCTCTTCGGCCGCGAGCTTGCGGTAGATGGTGCGCGTCGCGATGCCGAGCAGCTGGGCGGCCAGGCGCTTGTCGCCCGCGGTGTGCGTGAGCGTGGCGTGGATCACGCGGCGCTCGATCTCCTCGAGCGGCGTGCCGACCGGGAACGAAAGGTCGCGGCCGGTGGCTTCGGCTTGGGCGATCGGCCGCGGCAGGTTCTCGGGGCCAATCGCCGGACCCTTGCTCAGAACCACGGCGCGCTCGATCGCATTCTCGAGCTCGCGCACGTTGCCCGGCCACTCGTACGCCATCAGCCGATCCATCGCTTCGCGCGTCACCGCCATCAGCGGTTTGTTGTTCTTGCTGCAGTACGCCTGCAGGAAGTGATCGACGAGCAGCGGGATGTCGTCGCGGCGTTGCGAGAGCGTCGGGCACGTGATCGCGATCACGTTCAGGCGATAGAACAGATCTTCGCGGAAGCGGCCGGCCTCGACCTCGGCCTTGAGGTCGCGGTTGGTCGCGGCGATCAAGCGGAAGTTCGCGCGCTGCGTGCTGCCGCCGAGCGGCTCGTACTCGCCTTCCTGCAGCACGCGCAGCAGCTTCACCTGCACCGCCACCGACAGCTCGCCGATCTCGTCGAGGAACAGCGTGCCGCGCTCGGCCTGCGCGATGCGCCCGGCGCGGCGCGTGACCGCGCCGGTGAACGCGCCCTTCTCGTGGCCGAACAGCTCCGACTCGACGATCGTCTCGGGCAGCGCCGCCAGGTTCACTCCCACGAACGGGCCTTCGCGCCCGCTGTTTTCGTGGATGTGGCGCGCGAGCAGCTCCTTGCCGGTGCCGCTCTGTCCGAGCACGAGCACGGTCGCGGTCGACGGCGCGGCTTGCGTCGCGACCTCGAGCAGCTGGCGCAGCGCCGGCGACGAACCGACGATCGCGCGGTTGCGCAGCGCCGACAGCTCCTTGCGCAGCGTGCGGTTCTCGGCGAGCAGCGCGTGGCGTTCGGCCGCCTTGCGCACCGTCTTCACGATCTGCAGGCGCTTGAGCGGCTTCTCCACGAAGTCGTATGCACCCTCGCGCATCGCCTCGACCGCCTTCTCGACCGTGCCGTACGCGGTCATGACCACGGCTTCCGCGTCCGGCGCCAGCGTCTTGAGCGCCTTGAGCAGATCGATCCCGCTCATGCCCGGCAACATCAGATCGGTCAGCACCACGTCGACGCG
>DASZSB010000126.1:0-37093 GCA_035548835.1 Gammaproteobacteria bacterium
GCGCTGCGGTGCTCGTTGTCCGAGCCGAACAGGTTGCCGATCGTCGTCGTGATACCGCTCAGCGCCGGGTTCGCGAACGCGAGCGCCTTGCTGCCGATGCCCTGCAACGTCTTCATGCGCGTGCTGTCGCGCTCCTCGGTGAACGCCACCTGCGCGATCGTGGGCGGGATCTCCGTGCGGCCGCTCGCGCGCTCGATCCAGGCGTGCGGCGTTCGGTCGACCGCCGCGGGCGGGTCGGGCTCGCGGTGCGTCGCCGCCGCAGCCTCCTGCCGGGCCGCCAGCTGCTCGACCATCGCCGTCAGCTTCGCGAACTCCTCCGACCGGATCGGCTGCGGCGCCGGGGCGCGTGCATCGGCAGCGCGTACGGCGTGTTTCTTCGCGCTCTCGGCCGCGAGCATGGCGTCGATCACCTGTTCCGACACACCTCGGCTCTTGAGCTCGACGAGCGCGCGCGGGCGCACGTCGAAGTGTGTCGGGTTCACCTGGATCGCCGCGATGATCGTGCCCTCGCCGAATCCGGCCTGCGTCATCGCCACCACGCCGGCGTTGTCGATTTCGGACTGCGACTCCTCGGCCGCGGGCGGCGACGCAGCGCCGTCGTGCGCTGCGGACTCGTCGACGGCCGGCTCCTGGACCGGCGCCTCGGGCGCGGTCGAGGCGAGTGCGGGCTGCGGGGTATCGGGCGGCGCGATCGGCAGCGCCGGAGCGGGCGTTTCCGGACCGGGCTCGCCGGCGCGAGCAGACGCGTCCGCCGCCGCTTCCGTCTGCGCCGCAACCCCGGAGCCGGGACAGATCACGAGGCAGGCGAGGAGCGCGGAAAACAGCCACGGGGCGCGATATCGTTCTGGCGCCACTACACACGATCCTTCCATTGGATCGGCTCATGCTACTGGCTGGACCCGCCGCGCAGCAACCCGCGCCCTGTGCGGCGTTCACGGCCGCGGCGCGCTGCGGCGGCCCTCGCGTGCCTCAGGCGGCCTGCGGCGCCGCGGCGCGGTTCTCGACGCGCAGCGCCCAGACCAGCAGCAGCACGCAGGCGGCGCACCCGAGCATCGGCACCATCAGCGCACCCAGCACCTGCGTCGGTGGCAGCTGCTGGTTCATGAGCCAGGCGAGCCCCAGCGGCCCGAACAGCGAGCCCGCGCGCCCGAAGCCGTTGGCCCAGCCCACACCCGTGGCGCGAGCCTCCTCGTCATAGAGGATCGTCGCGAGCGGCGCATGCGTCAGCGACGTGCCGATCGCCCCGAAGCCGTACATCACGAGCAGCCCCGCCCACAGCCAGAACCCGGCAGGATTCGTGGCGCAGAGCGCGAGCGACAACGTGGCCACCAGATACGCGCCGCCGAAGCCGAGCACGATGCGACCGCGATCCACGCAGCGCGACACGTAGATGCTGCCCGTGACGGCCCCGATCGACAGCACGGCCATGACGCGCGACGCGTCCGGCAGCGACCAGCCGTTCTGCACGAGCAGCGTCGGCAACCAGCTCGCCACACCGTAGTTCGCGAACAGATTCAGCGCGTTCAGCAGCCACAGCAGCACCGTGCGCCGCCACGTGCCAGCCGCGAAGATCAGCCCGAGGCGCGGCGCGCCCACGGGCGCCCGCGACCGCACGACTGCGGCCGCGACCGCCGGCCGCGAATCCGGAATGCCGCGCACCACGAGCGCGGCGATCACGAGGGGCACGATGCCGCCGTACGCGAACATGCCGCGCCAGCCCCAGTGCGCGGCCAGCAGCGGCGTGAGCAGGCCCGCCGACGACGCGCCGATCGCGAAGCCGCTGGCCGCGATCGTGGCGATCGACACGCGCCGCCCTTCCGGCGCGAACTGCGCGCTGATGGCGATCGTGACGGGCACGGTCGCCCCGAGCCCGCAGCCCGCGAGCAGACGCCAGAGCATCATCTCGAACGGTCCGCCGGAGCTCATCGCGAGCAGCGTCGGCACACCGAACAGCAGCAGGCTCGCGATCAGCAGCGGCCGGCGGCCGAAGCGATCCATGAGCGGGCTCAAGAGCAGCGCACCGATCGCCATGCCGGCGAGCGACGCAGACGCCGCGGGCGCGAAGGCCGTCGGCGCCACACCGAACTCCTTCGCCATCAGCGGGATCGCCATGGCGAGCATCTGCGCGTCGTAGCCGTCCATCAGCACGGAGAGCGCGCACAGCACGATCGGCCACCACCGGACCGTAGCGTTCCCCTGCACCACTACTTCTTCCGCGCCGGCTGCTGTGCGAGGCGGCAACCCTGCTCGTCGCGCACGATGTAGCCGCCCGTGGGATCGCTGAAGTGCGAGCCGATCACGAGCGTGTCGGTGTTCGCGAGATCGTCGATGAACTCGAGGCGCGTGCGCCGGGCCCGCGCCTTGTCCATGTCGAACCGGGCGTCCTGGTCGGGGCGCTCGAGCTGGATCGGGTTGTGCATCATGTCACCCGTCAGGATCGCGTGCCGGCCGCGCGACTCGATGCCGATGCTGACGTGTCCCGGCGTGTGGCCCGGCGTCGGGCGCAGCCGGATCTCGGGGCACACCTTGTGACTCGGCTCGATCAGGTCCACGAGACCGGCGTCGACGACAGGCTGCACCGCGTCGTACATGTGGTTCAGGTCGTGATAGCCGTGCGTCTCTTTGAGCATCTTCCAGTGCTCGTACTCGCGCCGCCCGAAGAGATAGCGCGCGTTCGGGAACGTCGGCACCCATTTGCCATCCACGAGGCGCGTGTTCCAGCCGACGTGATCGAAATGCAGATGCGTGCAGAGCACGAAGTCCATTTCCTCCGGATCGAAGCCGGCGTGCGCGAGATCGCTCAGGAAATCGCTCTTCATGTTCGTGAAGATGTCGAACTCGCGCTTGCGGTCCGAGCCGATGCAGGTATCCAGCATGAGGCTCACCGTCGGCGTGCGCATCACGAAGCACTGGAACGAGATGATCATCTTGCCCTGCGCCGTCGCGTAGTGCGGCTGCAGCCACGGATACGCGAGCACGGTCTGCGGCGTCGCCTCGGGCAACAGCATCGCGATGTCGTCCTCCCAGTTGTTGACCTCGACGATGCGCGTGATCTCCACATCGCCGATCTTCCAGGTACGCATGGTTTCGATGGACATCGTTTCCCCGTCGGCGCCTTACGCCGCAGTGCGGATGGGCGCCGGCGCGGGCCTGCCCAGGATCAGGTCGGATGCCTTCTCGGCGATCGCGACGACACTCGCATTCGTGTTGGCGCCCACGAGGCGCGGATAGATGGATGCATCCGCGACGCGCAGCGCCTGAAGCCCGTGGACCTTGAGCTCGTGATCGACGACGTTGTCGCCCGCGGGGCCCATGCGGCAGGTCGAGCCCGGATGGTGCACGGTCGTCAGCGTGCGGCGGATGTGCTCGAGCCACTGGTCGTCGGAGTCCACCTCGGCGCCCGGCAACACCTCGCGCGCGCGGTACTGCCTGAAGGCATCGTGGGCGAAGATCCTGCGCGCCATGCGCAGGCCGCGCAGCAGCGTGCGCAGATCGGTCTCGTCGCTGCCGAGCGCCGGGTCGATCAGCGGCGCCGCGAACGGATCGGGGCCCGACAGCGTCACGCGCCCGGTGCTCCTCGGATACAGGCACACGCTGACGATCGCGAAGCCGTGACCCAGCGGAATCGGGAACGGCTTCGGGTTGCGCCGCGCGGGCTGGAACACGAGCTGCAGATCGGGCCGATCGGACTCCGGCAGCGTGCGGATGTAGGCGTTGGTCTCGAACAGATTGCTGGCCCACTGGCCGCGCCGCGTCACGAGGTAGCGCAGGCTCTCGGCGACGTTGCGCGGCAGCGCTTTGAACGAATGACCGTACGACGTGGGGTCGTCGGACTCCATCGCGATCGGCGCGGCCGGGTGATCCTTCAGGTGTCGCCCGACGGCCGGCAGATGGTGCAGCGGCGTCACGCCCCAGGAGGCGAGATCGCGCTCATCGCCGATGCCGGACAGGAGCAGCAGATGCGGCGAGTGGAACGCGCCGCCGCACACGATGACTTCCTTCAGGGCGCGCAGCCGCTGCACGCCGCCCTGCGCCTGAACCTCGACGCCGACCGCGCGTTTGCCCTCGAGCAGCACGCGACGCGCGCGCGTCTCGGCCAGCAGCACGAGATTGCTGCGTTTCAACGCGGGCTCGAGGTACGCGCTCGCGGTGGAGACGCGCCGGCCGTTCCAGATCGTGCCCTGCCGATAGCCGTAACCGTTCGGGTCCGGCACGTTGAAGTCGGGCAACTCCTTGAAGCCGAGCGACGCCATGGCCGCGTTGAACGCGTCGCAGAGCGGATTGCGGCTCGTCGGGAAGCTCACACCCATCGGGCCGCCGGTCGCGTGATACGGCGAGTCCGCGTACTCGGGGTTGTGCTCCGAGCGCAGAAAGTACGGCAGGAGATCGGCATACGACCAGCCGGCATTGCCCATCGCCGCCCAGTCGTCGTAATCCACAGCCGGCCCGCGGAAGTACGCCATGCCGTTGATCGAGCCCGTGCCGCCGACGACCCTGCCGCGCGGCAGCGGCACACGCCGGCCGTGCAGCGCCGGCTGCGGCACCGTCGAGAGCCCCCAGCCGAACTTCGGGCTCATGATCGCGGCGCCCACCGCAGCCGGGATCGTGATGAACGGATGATGCTGCGAGCCGCCCGCTTCGACCAGGCAGACGCGAGTGCCAGGGCTCTCGGTCAGCCGGCTCGCGATCAGGCACCCTGCCGTGCCTGCGCCGACGACGACGTAGTCGAACTCCCGATGGAACCCGGTCGTTGTGGTTGCCAAGCGCCCCGCCTCGACGCCTCGTCGTTGTTGTCGGCGCGCGCTGACACGCCCGCCGTTTAGTTGTTATGGTAGCAGCGGTCCGGCTCTCGGCATATCAAAGGACCTCCCGTGGAAATCTCTACGCAAATCGACGCGCGCGGAGCCCGCTATCGCTTCGCCGGCACCTGCGCGCCGGAGTTCCGGCCCGTGGTCGATGCGTTCCTCGAGAACTTCCGCGTCGAGGACGAGGTCGGCGCCGCGTGCTCGATCGTGCTCGACGGCCGCACCGTCCTCGACATCTGGGGCGGCTGGCGCGACCGCGCCATGACCGTGCCGTGGGACGCACCGACCACCGTCTGCATGATGTCGGTCGCCAAGGGCATCACGGCCATCTGCTTCAACATGCTGATCGACCGCGGGCTCGTCGATCCGAACGCCCGCGTGACGCAGTACTGGCCGGAGTACGGCCGCAACGGCAAGGAAAAGACGCTGGTACGGCACTTTCTCGATCACACGGCCGCCGTGCCCGTGCTCACGACGAATCCGCTGTGGCCGGGCGCGATGCTGGACCGCGAGGCGATCGTGAAGGCACTCGAGGAGCAGGAGCCGCTCTGGGAGATCGGCACGAAGGCGGCCTACCACGTGCACCATCAGGGCTTCCTGCTGGGCGAGATCATGCGTCGCGTGTGCGGCAAGACGGTCGGCCCGTTCCTGCGCTCGGAGGTCACCACACCGCTGCACGCCGAGTACTACATCGGCGGCATGAGCGCGGCGGAGCAGGCGTGCGTGGCGGAAGTCATGCCGAACATGGACGCACGGCTCTTCGCCGCCAAGGAGGCGGCCGACCAGACGTCGCTGCGCGCGCTCGCGTTCAGGCAGAATCCGGCCGAGCCGTGGGCCGTGACGCTGAACAGACCCGAGTGGCGCACGGTCGAGATCGCGAGCGGCAACGGCCACGGCAACGCACGCGGCGTCGCGCGCATCTACGGAGCCGTCTGTTCGCCGGACGGCTTGGCCGGCGTCACGCTGATGAGCCGGAACCAGCTCGAGGCCATGATCACGGAGCAGCATCACCAGACCGAGGCGCTGCAGGACCGGCCGTACCACCAGGCGCTCGGCGTGCTGCTGAACACGCCGGAAGCGGTGTACATGGGACCGAACATGCGCAGCTTCGGCCATCACGGCATCGGCGGCTCGATCGGCTTCGGCGACCCCGACGCGCACGTGGGCTTTTCTTACGCGTGCAACAAGATGCACGCGGTCGGCACGAACGGGCCGCGCGCCGCGCGCCTGATCGACGCGTTCTACGCCTGCGAGATCTAGAGGCGGCTATTGTTTCGCGGGCGCAACCTCGGCCGGATCGGCCGCGCGCGCATAACCCGCCGGGTATTCTTCGAACGCGAAGGTCGCCCCTTCATCGCCTTTGATGTACACGCCGCATTCTCCCCACGAGTCGGGGATTTTCAGGATCGTGTTCTCTGGCATCGACACGAATCTCCGGTTCGCGCGCGTGCAACGCACGTCGACGACGTCGAGCTTGCCGCCTTGAACGTCGCCGAACGCGAACGACCTGCGCAGCATGCGGTGGACCCAGTAGTTGTGCTCGCCCACCCGCGCGGTCTGCTGGATGATTTTCGGCCCCGCGACGAGGTTCATGATTTCGCGGTAACTCGGCTCGAGCGATGCCATGACGTCTTTGTACGCCTTCGACCGCTTCGCAACCGTGGAAGCTTCGAGTCGCTTGTAGGCCATCACGGCCTCGCTAAGGTCGCCGCGGCGTGCCTCCATCACGAATAGATGCTGCGAGGCCGAGACCAGGACATCGGGCTGCAGATAGTCGTCAGTCGGAACTCCTGAGCTTCCGAGAGCCTTGCGCAGCCAAGCAATGAGCGTGTCGGGGTCCGCCGTTCCCGTCGCATCGAGGTAGTAGTACTTGAGCCAAGCGAGCCATGCCGTCTCGTAAAAGTTGAGCTGGCCTTTCTCGAGCGCCTCCACCAACTGGTTGGCCTCCGCGAAACTCTTCGCCGCGATCAGCGGATAGGCTCGGCGATACTTGTCGATGAAGCGGGGTCTCGCCCCGTTGGCGCCCTGTAACCGGTAGCTGATGTTCGTCTGCACCATGCTCTGCTCGACGGGCTTACCGTCGAGCGTTGCGGGCTTGTAGCGCCAGGTCTTGATGGCGCGCAGAGTGGGCGCGTCGAAAATCGAATCACTCGACTCCTCGATCATCGGCTCGATGACCTTTCCTTCCTCGGAGATGATGAAGCTTACGAGCACCCATCCCTCCTTGAGACCATCGAGCGGATAGTCCGGTGGCGTTCGACTGATGGGTTCCGCCGGAATGTAGACCTGCTCTGGCGGAGCCACCGTCTGCGCCACCGCATTGGCGACGAACCCTGCGCTGCAGAGCGCAAGGCAGCAGGTCCTACTCGCCCTCATTCTGCTCGCACCTCGCTCAGGTGTTTCTCACTTTCGCCGGCGCGGTTTCCCGCAGGAACAGGCTCAACACGCCACCGCAGAAGGCACACACCATCATGACAATCATGTGCGCCGCGAGCGACGTCTGATCCGCGATCCAGCCCGAGATCGTGGGCGACAGCACGCCGCCGACGATCTCGCCCGCGCCCACGACCAGGCCCATCGACGACGCGGCCAGCGCCTTCGGCACCGTCTCCGACGGAACCACGCCCATGAAGACGGCGAAGGAGCCCGACGCCGTCCAGCCGATCAGGAGCAGCAGGCTCAACACCCATTGCGGACCGTGGAAGTGCAGCGCCGCGATCGGCGTGATCAGGCCGATGAACGTGAAGATGATCATCGCCGGCTTGCGCCCGACGCGATCGGAGATGGCCGGCACGACGAAGCCGCAGATCATCGTCGCAATGCCCATGGGTGCGACGACCTGACCGGCCACGTCCGGCGCCATGCCCCGCACAGCCGTGAAGAACACCGGCAGGAAGATGATGCCGACGAGGTACCACGAGATCATGAACACGGCGATGCCGGAGCAGACCAGAATGTTGCGCTGCTTCAGCATGTCGAGCATGCCGGGCTTCGGCGCAGCGACGACGTCCGACGCCTGCACCACCGGCTTCGGCTCCTTCACGAACTGCCAGATGAACGCCGCGCACAGGAGGCCCGGAATCGCGCTCAGATAAAACGCGGTGCGCCAGCCGTAGTGGTCCGCGAGCCAGGGCAGCACGAGCGGCGCGACCGTCGTGCCGAGCAGGGACGCGAAGAAGTTCTGCATCAGGCCCGCGTTCACGCCGCGTCGCTGCGGCGACGATTCGACGTTCATGATCGAGAAGCAGATCGGCAGGAACGGCCCTTCGGCGAAGCCCATGACGACGCGCGCCATCAGGAGCAGCGCGAACGTGCCGGCGATGCCGGACAGCGCGGAGCACAGCGAGAACACGACGACCGACAGCAAGAGAAACGGCTTGCGCACCCCGCTGCGATCGGACCATGCACCTATCACGTACGCCGAGATGGCCCACGCCAGCGACAGCCCGGAGCCCAGCATGCCGACCTGCGCCTGGTTCAGCGCGAGGTCCCTGATGATGTACGGCGCGAGCGGCCCGATGGCGTTGCGCTCGAAGAACACGATGCCGAACGTGAAGCCGAGCAACAGCAGCAAGCCGTTCTCGTAGGTCAATACCCTGCTCTTGCCGGTCTCCATTGCCCCCCCGAATCGACCCCCTCGCGATCCGCCCCTAGATCGCCGCCGAGGTCACGATGTCGCACAGGCGCTGGAAGCGCTCGATGTTCGGCGCCTGCGCCATGACGCCGGCGCTCAGGAATGCGAACGTGATCTCGCGCACCGGATCCACCCAGAACAGCACGCTGCCTGCGCCGTAGTTGCCGAACGTCTGCGGCGAGCACAGCGTGCCGTAGATCGCGTGATGCATGCCAGGCCCGCGGATCGCGAAGCCGAGCCCCATGTAGGCCGGATACGGCCGCCAGCCGGCGCGATTCGCGACGGCCTTGTACAGCTCGTTCGGCTTGTCGCCGGTCCAGTTGCGCGTCGCGAGCTCGAGGATCGCCGGCGACAGGATGCGCGCGCCGTCGAGCTCGCCGCCGCGGCGCAGCATCTCCGCGAAGCGGTAGAGATCCGGCACGGAGCACACGGCGCCGACCCACGGCATCTCCGCCTCAGGATCCTCGAACGCGCCGTTGATGCCGGGCACGCGCGAGCTCGGATGCTGCGTTGGCGCATTGGCGCCGAACACGGGCACCACGTGCCGCGACTTCAGGCGCTCGGGCCGGCCGATGGCCGACGAGGTCATCTGCAGCGGATCGAACACGTCCTGCTGCACGATGTCGCGATAGCGGCGACCCTTGGGATCGGCGCGGCGCACCATCTCGCCGAGCAGCGCGTGGTTGCAGATCGGGGAGTAGTCCACGCGCTCCTGCGGCTCGCACACCGCATGCACGTTCTGGCAGATGGCCTCGATGATCAGGTGCAGCTGGTCGATGTTCATGCCCGGCTTCGGCGTGAACACCGACGGCAGCCCCGACGCGTGCGTCAGCAGGTCGAACACCGTGATCCGCTCGCGGATGCCGCCGGAGAACTCCGGGATGACCTCCGATACCTTCGTCGTGAGCAGCAGCTGGCCGCGCTCGATCGCGCGGAACACGAGCACGTTCGTGATGGCCTTCGTGGCCGAGAAGATGCTGAACACGGAGTCCATGGCAAGCGGCTTCGTGCCGGGCCCGCCCTCGTCGCCGATCGCGACCTCGAGCCCCACCGTGCCGGCGCGCGCGACTTTCAGCACGGCGCCGTAGTACTTGCCCCGTGCGATGTCGTCGCGGATGACGCCCTGCACGCGCTCGAGAAGATCCTGCCGCCAGCCGCCCGCCGTTTCGCCCATGTGTTCGCCCTTCAGGACTACGCCGACGCCGCGATACCGCCGTCGACCTGCAGCACCGCACCGTTGATGAATTCCGCTTCCCGGCTCAGCAGGAACGCGATGGCCTTGTCGTTGTCGCTCTCGCGGCCGAGGCGGCGCAGCGGAATCGTGCGCGCGCGCCGCTCGTATTCGGCCGGATCGTTGAGGCCCACGGCGCCGGGCGTCGGCACGGAGCCCGGCGCAACGGCGTTCACGCGGATCCTGCGCGGGCCGAGCTCGGCCGCGAGTGTGCGCGTCAGTGACGTCACGGCGCTCTTGATGGCGCTGTAGACCAGCGTGTTCGGATAGCCGCGCACGACCACGGGCGAGGACAGATTGACGATCGCGCCGCCCACGTCCGGCCGCATGTGCCGCACGAGCGCCTGCGAGCCCCAGATCGCCGACTTGAAGCCGGCACCGAGCATGCGGTCGACCGTGGGCTCGGTGATCGATTCCAGCGGCTCGTACTTCAGCAGCGCCGCGTTGTTGATGACCGCGTCGATGCGCCCGCAGCGGCCCGCGAAATCCGCCGCCATCGCGGCGAACGCGTTCTGCCCCGCGACGTCGCAGGCAAACGCGTGCGCCCTGCCGCCCGCCGCCTCGACCTTTGCCGCCGTGTCCGCCGCACTGGCGCCGTCGATGTCGGCCACGCCGACGACCGCTCCGCAGCGCGCAAGATGCAGCGCCGCCGATCGACCGAGCCCCCGGCCCGCGCCGGTGATCAGCACCACCTGCTCGGACAGATCCGGCAACACTTCACGCGCCATCGGTCGTCTCCCGTGACCGGCCCGAACCGTTCGGACGCGAACATAGCACGCGGGCCCGTGGAGGGAACACGGCCGGCGCGACCGCGTTGCAAAACGCGCGGCCGCCGTGCAGGCTGACGACCCCCCGACGATCGGAATGCTGCACCATGAAGCGCCTGCTGTACGTCCTCGGTAGTCTGTGGCTCGCCTTTGCCGGCAACGCGTTCGCGCAACTGCCCGCCGGCAACGCCGCAGGCGTCGCCACCGGCCACATCCACCTGGCCGTGACCGACGTCGCGCAGGCGAAGGCCACCTGGCTCGACTTCGGCGCGAAGGAAATCACGAGCGGCAAGCTGCAGGCGCTCGGCCTTCCCGGCATCTACATCATGCTGGCGCAGCGCGCGCCGAGCGCCTCGTCGGCGGGATCGGTCGTCGATCATGTCGGCTTCGCCGTGAAGGATCTCGCGCTGTACAAGCAGAAACTGCTCGACCACGGCGCGAAGATCGTCGCCGAGAACGCGCAGCTCGGTCTCGTCATCGGCGAGCTCAAGGAAGGCGCACTCGTGGAGTTCCGCAGCGAGCCCACGCTGACGCAGCCGATCGAGTTCCACCACTTCCACCTGAAGTCCGCGGATCCCGATGCGCTGCAGGCCTGGTACATCGACACGTTCGGTGCCGAGAAGTCGACGCGCATGAACCTGCCGTCGGCCGTCGTGCCGGGCGGCCGCGTGGACTTCCTGAAATCGGCTGCCGACACGAAGACGGAGCCGAGCAAGGGCCGCGCAATCGATCACATCGGCTTCGAGGTCGACGACCTCGATGCGCTCGCCGCGAAGCTCAAGGCCAAGGGCATCAAGTTCGACCGCGAGCCCGCGCCGATCGAAGCGCTCGGCCTCAAGATCGCGTTCCTGTACGATCCGGCCGGCACGTATATCGAGCTCACGCAGGGTCTGCGCGGAAGATAACCAGGGAGATTTTCGAGATGAGCCATTCTCATGCCGTGGTCTGGACCGACCACCAGTCGGCGCAGGTACTCACGTTCGACGCCGAGCACATGCAAGCGAAGAAGATCCGCAGCCACCACCACTACACGCGCCAGCACGGCAGCGCCGTGCGGACCGAGCACGAGTTCTTCGGCGAGGTGTGCGACGCGCTCGACGGCGTCACCGAGGTGCTCGTGACCGGCTCGCACCAGGCCATCGCCGATTTCCGCCACTACGCCGACAAGCATCGCCCGCACACGGCGACCCGCATCGTCGGTTACGAGGCCGTGGACCATCCGAGCGAGAACCAGCTCGTGGCGGCCGCGCGCAAGTACTTCCTGAAGTACGACAGGTCGGGGCTGCCGCCGTCGACATGATCGCTTCCGCGGCGCTAGGTCCTCGTCGCGAGGACGCCGTCACCGCTGCGTCGCGTCTCGAATCCGCTGCGGCGTAGACGCTCGCTGACCTCGTTGGCGACGTCGCGCCCGCTGGTGAGCCGGTTCGGCGAGCCCGTGTAGTGGAACAGAACAGCGCCGCGTCGCAGCACGCGCGAGAGCTCGCGATAGAACGCACCCGAGTACAGCTCGCCGGCGATGCCGAACCGCGGCGGGTCGTGCAGCGCGGCGTCGAACGACCCGCTCGGCAGCGCGGCGATCTCGTTCGCGATGTCCGCGTGCACCAGCGTCAGGCGCGGCTCCGCAGGCGGCGACCACGGGTTCAGGCTGCGCAGCCACAGCACGTCGGCGCTCTTCTCGTACGACGCGACGTGCGCGGCTCCCCCCTCGAGACACCACGCGGCGAAATAGCCGAGGCCGCCGCAGGTGTCCAGGATTCGCTTCCCCTGCGGCCGGATCAGCTCGACCTTGCGCTGCGCGTCCACGTAGGGCGATACACGCGCCGTCGGCAGCATCTTGATGCCGTCGATCTCGAACGTCGGCGGCCCCCATTCCGTGGGCACGAGCTTCACGAGCGACGCCGTGAAGCGGGCCACGGGCTCGAAGCCGCTCCCCGTCCAGTGATAGACCGTGTGGTCCTTGCAGCGCGCAAGGAAGTCGAATCGGCGGCCCTCGAAGGCGAAGCCCCCGGCGTCGACCTGCACGCTCACTCGCGTGCGCCCGAGATCGAGTGAGCACTCGACCGTCCCGCCGCCCGCGCGCGCGGCGGCGAGCAGGGCATCGTGCACCCGTTTCGTGAGCAAGGGCGGCGGATGAGCTGGCGGTAGCGGTGCTGCGGCCACGCTGTCGGGCGTCACGGCCATGAAACGATTCCACCCGCGACGGTCCGTCTAGGCATCGACCATGATAACGCAGCGACGGACCAAGGCGTCACGGCCCCTGCACCGCAACCGCGGTCCGTTCAGGTCAGCGGCAGCCTTCTGAACAGCTCTGCGAGCGTGCCGTCGAGATCGAGACCGCGCCCGTGACAGTCCTTGAACACCGACATGGCCTCGGGACATGAAGCGGCAATCTGTAACAGACGTAGTACCTTGAGCTTCTCACTGTCGTTCATCTTCGACACGAGCTCCATGAGCTCTTCCCGCGTCATCCGTGCTCCCAAGATCACGCGTGCGCCGCGACGTTCCATTCAACGCGGCACACCCCCATCCTGCCAACGACTACGAAGGCACCGTGCGACGTCTGTCGGCACGGTCCATCCCCCTCTGCACGCCGACCTCGAAGCGGCGCTCGCCGCATCGCGCGGCGCACGCAACTCCGCTCCGGATTTTTCATCCGAAGGATACGGCCAAGACACTGGTGTTGGCGCGCACTTCGAGAGCGCATGTGTCCGCCACTAGACACTTCGCTCCTGTTCGCCGCCGACGACGCGGCGCGACCCGCTAGAAGATCGTCGACTCCAGGTCTGGCTCTCCCCGCTGGAACCAGCCCGGCTTCTCCAGCGCCGACGCGATCGCGCCGCGGACGTCCTTGGGCGCGGTGCGTTCGGTCCGGCGGTAGTGGCGGGCGAGGAGCTTCTTCGCCAGCGCTTCCGCGCACTGGGCCGGATCCCCTTCGGTGAACTCGGCCAGCCCTCCGAAGAGGGACGTTCGCACCGTCACCAGCGTCGGGCGTTCGCCGACCGCCCACCAGTCGACTCGCACGCCGTCCACGACGAGCTCGCGATGGCCGATGATGCGGGTGCTGGTGTGTTGCGTAGCGTCGTTGTCCATGACTGCCTCCTGCAGGCCTTCTCCCGATTGCCGGAGCCGGCCGAAAGTGATGACCGGTGCCGCACGCACGACCGGTCCATCGGGATCTGGCCTAGGCGTCCTTCACGAACGCCCGACGTTGCTGCTGCTCCCACCGGGCGATGATCCCCGGAATCTCGGCCGCGGGCACCGGCGGGCTGACGTAATAGCCTTGTGCGTAGTCGCAGCCGAGCCGACCCAATGCGTCTAGCGTCGGCGCGTCCTCGACGCCCTCGGCGCATACGGTCAGACCGAGTTTGTGCGCCAGCGAAATCAGCGCATCCACCATGATGAAGGCTTCCTTGGATTCGACGATCTTGTTGACGAGAGACTTGTCGATTTTCATCTCGTTGAACGGCATGCGGAAAAGCTGCGTCAGCGAAGAGTAGCCGATCCCGAAGTCGTCGATCGCGAGGCCGATGTTCTTGATGCGCAGCCGCGTCAGGATGTCGAACGTCTCGGGAGTTTGCTCCAGCATCGCGGTCTCCGTGATTTCCAGCGCCAGCAGATCGGGATCCAGGTTCTGCTCCAGCAGCATTGCCTCCAATCGATCCGGGAATGCCAGATCCGCGATCAGCGTCGCGGCGATGTTGGCCCTCAATCCGATGCGCAGGCGCGCGGCGAGCCAGCCCTTCAGTTGCTCGATGCCGCGCTGCAGCATGAAATCGGTCATCGCACGACTGAGGCCGTGCGCCTCGCCCATCGAGATGAAGGAAGCCGGTGTCAGCAGACCGCGGATAGGGTGATCCCAGCGCAGCAGCGCTTCGACGGAAGCGATATCCCAGGTGTTGTCGGCGAACCGCCGAATGATCGGCTGGTAGTACACGAGGAGTTCCCGGTTCTCGATGGCCTGCTGAAGGTCCGCGGCCGTCAGCGGCCGAATCGCCGCGTGTGCGTGCTCGAGTCGTTTCAGCAGCTCGTCGGGCTCGAACGGCTTCTGCAGCGTTCCGAGAATGTTCAGGCCGCGATGCACACCGTATTGCTCGGCCGCCGCGATGGTGCGCTCGTCCATGCCGGTGACCAGCAGGATCCGCGCTGGCACGTTCGTGTCTGCGAGGTGCCGCAGCGCACTCACGCCGTCGACACCCGGCATCTGCAGATCGAGAACGATGACGTCCGGTTGCTTGGTACGGACGAATTCGCGGAGCGCCGTGGGCGTCGTCGACGCGATCGAATGGAATCCTGCCCGCGTGCCGATGGCGCAGATCGTATCCACGATCTGCTCGTCGTCGTCGAGCGCCAGTAGCACGGGCGAAAGCGGTGCCATGATCAATCTCCTTCGATAGCTGCTCGCAGGGCCATGACGAACTCGTGCACGGTGAACGGCTCCGGCACGGAGACTGCACCTCGCGAGGAGCGGCCCGACAGCCGCACGGGTATGCCGTTCGCGCGGAGCACCCTGCCCTCCGCAGGCACTTCGACGACGGCGCACGTCGCGCCCTTCACTGTTTCTGGCCTCGCGGGATCGGGCAGCACGCGCGGCGACGGAGTCGCGTTCATCGACTTGCTACGCGCACGTCCACCGGGCGCGCCACAGGCCCGTCCGGTCGGTCGTCGATCTCTTGCCCGCCATCACGGCCGCCTGCCCGGGGCGCCTCGGCACGCCACACCTTCAGGGAGGCCGGCGCATCGATGGCCAGCCGAACACGCCTCTGCCCGACGTGGACGAGGGTTACGACGATCGGATGATCTTCAAGGACCTCGCGCAGAGTCAGGTCCGGGTCCAGCTCCGCAGCGAGCTCGATCCGGATGGACTCCTGCGTCTTCCTGGAGATGATGAGCATTCAGTGCTCCCTGACCGGGGCTTCCATCCCCGGATCGTTTCCAAGAATTGCAGACATCGCGCCCATGGACACGTCGGCTACGTCACATTTCCGTCTATTTCGTTGCACGATACATCTACTTGTTTGTTCCAACTATATTCAAGCGGGCACGCCCCTCCGTCGCCGCGACGCGCCGGACATCACCCCTGCACAGCGCGCCCGGCCGCAGGCGCCGCACCGTCCGAGCGTCGACACCCTCCGGCCGACCGCCTGCATCGGCGCGACCAGGCGCAACACGACCGCGAGACTGACGGCACCACACCACACCGGATACGCGCCTCGACTAATAGTTGCATGGTGCATGTAGTTACTTGTTCTTTGCAACTATATGGGAGAAGGCCCGCCCGTTCGCTGCATGCGACCGCCGCATCGTTCCGGTGATCGCACGAGCTTGGCTCACGTGAAGAAGGGGGAACTGTCGTCACCACACGCGCGGGCATCGCGCCGAACGCGAACGAGGCGGCGCCACCCGGACAAACGAAGTGATTAGCAATTGACCACCCGGCGCTTCCCAACGACGCCCGGGAACTGTATATTTCGCGCCCGCTGGGCGCCCCCTCTCCCAGCGGCGCTCGAACCGGCTGGGCGCGAGCCAAAACCATAGGAACGAACGCGTGAAAAAGACTCAAGGCGCCCCACGGCCGCGCAGGGCGAGCTCCATCGATGGGGTCCTGGGGTTCCACCGCGTCTCGCGCTCACTTCGGGGCGCCGGCCTTCCGAGCGACCTCACATGGGAACGTCTCAGCGCCCTGAGCGCCATCGTGGAGCGCGAACCGGTGTCGATCTCCGAGCTGTCGGCCGCCGAGAACGTCACGTTGCCGACCATGTCGCGCACGGTCTCGGCCCTCCAGAGCCGCGATCTCGTCCACTGTGTTCTCGATGACGCGGACAAGCGCTCGGTACGCGTGGTGAGCACGGCCAAAGGCAGGAGCGCGCTGCGCAAGGGGCTGAACCACTCACTCACGGTCATCGCGAGCCTGCTCGAGGGCCTCGAACAGGACGCGCTCGAGGCGATGAGAGACCTGATCCTCGCGTCCCAGGGGAAGGGTTCTTCCGCCAAGACCGGGACATCCTCGCCCGCCTCGTCCGAGTGAGCTGAACCCGCCCCGCCGGCCGCTGCGGCGCAGATCGAGATCCCCGCTCAGCCGCGCAGATCGCCGGGACCAATCCTCCAGGGCACCCTGCCGGCATCGGCAAACCCGACGCGAACGCGCAGCACGTTGGCATCCACGCGCCGCACGCCATAGCCGGCGCCGTCGCACGCAGCGCCGTGTTCGCCACCCCACGTCCACGGATGCTCCCCTGGCACATGGACGAACACGTCGTGCGCGCTGCCGGCGGGTCCCAGCGACACCCCGTGCAGCGTGCGCTGCGCGGCGTCCCAGCGGACGTCCTCGATCTCGAGCGCACCCTGCGCGACGTGGCGGCTCGTCGAGAGCAGCTGCGGAACGCCCGTCGCCGCATGCAGCGCGAGCAGCGTCACGCTGCCGGGCGCCACGCGCACGCGAAGCTCGTCCCCGACTTCGCCGACCAGCCGCTGCCTCCAGAAGTCGAACGCGAGATACGTCCGGCCGGGCTCGAGCCCCAGCCGGCGCAGAGCGACGCACCGCTCGACCGGAGCCGCGAGGTCCGGGTTGAAGAACGCCGCGACGGTCCAACGCGCGAACGGCCGCTCCACCTGCAACACGAACGTCGCGGGAATGTCCGCGTCGAACAGATCGACGGGAACGGCATTCCTGCCATACGCGGGGAGCACCTTCCTGAGGATCTCGAGTTTTCCGGGGTCCATGTCCACGAGCCGGTCGCCGGAGATCGTGTTGCCCCCGGCGAGCGCGATCAGCGTGGCCGCGGCTTCCGCCTGCTGCGTCGGCAGCAAGTCGAGACACAGATGATCCACGTCGTTGACCCACGTGCGCCGGTGGAAGTAGTAGCGCTTCGCCGCGGCCGCCGCACTGCAGGCGCGATCCTGGAAGTACTGCCTCCACGCGGCCGCCGCATACCCGTAGTTGATGTCGGCCTCGATGCGCATGCTGTCGATGAGCCCCGCGGTCACGTTGCCGGGGCCGCACTCGAGCAGGTGACAGTCCTCTCCCACGGCCTCGCGCATGATCGCGAGCCCGCGCCGATAGACCTCGGCGGCCGACAGCGCCGGGTCGCCGAAACGCTCCGCGGCCAGGATCGACCACGCCATGAAGTCCACCTTGAGCATCCGGTAGCCCCAGCGCTGCGCGAACGTCGCGAACAGCTCGCGCAGCCAGTTCGCGGCCCCGGGATGCGTGATGTCGAGACAGTAATTCTTCGCCGCTTCCCTCTGTGCTTCGGGCGAGCTCTCGCTGTCCCAGTTACCGATGCGCTGCAGGGAGCCGTCGCGGCGCCGCACGAGCCACTCGGGGTGCTCGCGAAACACTTCGCTTTGCTCGGAGACGACGAACGGCGCGACCCACAGGCCGGGCTTCAGCCCCAGCTCGGTGATGCGCTCCGCGAGCCAGCGCATGCCATGCGGGAAGCGCTCATTACCCTGCCAGTCGCCGGGAGCGCGCTGGTAGCCGTCGTCGATCTGCACGTACTCGAGGCCGAAAGGCTTCAGGTGCTCCGCTGCGAACGCCGCGTTGCGCAGCACCTCGTCTTCGCTCACTTCGGCGAGCGTATAGAACCAGCTGCACCAGCCATTCACGATGCCGCGCGTGCGGCCGCCGCTCGCCACACCCATGGCGTCGGCGTACTGCTCGAGCGCCGCGTGCGCCGTCGCGGCGACACACAGCGCGAAGCGATCCGAGTCGATCGAGTCGCCGGGCCGCAGCAAGCCTCCCGGCGCGAACGCGGATTCGGTCAGCATCGACAGCTCGCTTTCGCGAGTCCTGGCCAGCAGCACGACACCGAGCGTACGCGTGTTGCCGAGGTAGCCCAGCACCGCGCCTTCGTGCTCGTAGCCGGCGAAGAGTCCCACGTTCCACCAGCTCGCGACCGTGGCGCCGCCCGGCGCCACCGAGTCGTTCGCGAGGCGCACCCCCTTCAGGGGCGGCTGCAGATGAGCCGGCACTTGCGCTCCGAACGCGTGCACGGTGCCGGCATCGAAGAACATCTCACCGTTCGTGAGACACGCGGACACGCCCGGCATTGCCAGCGCGCCGCCCTCGTCCGCCAGTGCACGGACCGGCTCGAGGCTCGTGACCACGAGGTCGCGCGTCGACACGTTCGTGCCGCGGACCTCGATCGTCAGCAGTGGTCGCTCCTCGTAAGCGACGATCTCGACCCGCAGGTCGAGCAGCCGGTCCGGATCGCGCGACACGATGGACATGCGCCGCCCCGCGCCGAGCCGGTCGCTGAACGCAGAGGTCCCGATCGTATGCTCGCGGCCGGGCGCAACCGTGGAGTGCCTACCAACATCCGTGTTCGCGCACGCGGCGGCGCCGAGCAGCAGCGGCCTGCCGTCGCGGCGGCGTACGGACAGTGTGCCCGCCCGCACGTCGAACGACACGGTGAAGTGATCGCTGGCGATCATAGCGTCACGGCCGCGCACGCGCCCAAGCGGCCGCGCGACGAACGCGAGCCCTCAGTCGCAGATCCTTCGCTTGCGCTCTTCCTGCCCATGGGGCCTCGTCAGGTGCAGCACGGTCTTGAACAACGGCAGGTGCATCTGCGTGCCACGCCCGATGTGGATGACGGTCGTCCGGTTGCCGGGCTGCATGAACAGCTCTATGGCACGCGTCAGAGTGCCGTTCTCCATCGACGAGAACGTGTCGTCGAACACCACCCAGTGCGGGGCATGGAGCACGACGCGGGCGAGCACCAGCGCCATCTGCTCGTCCACGTTCAGCTCGCGATCCCAGCGCTGACTCGCGTCCAGGTTCTTCACGCAGCGATCGAGACCGACGCGCTGCAGCGCATCCATATAGGCGCGGTCGGTGAACCGGTCCGTCGGCAGCGGGTAGGCCAGGGCTTCGCGCAGCGTGCCGAGATGCAGGTACGGCGTGCCCTGCGGCACGTACATGATCGATTCGCCGCGGGGCCGGGCCAGGCGGCCGCTGCCCCACGGCCACAGCCCCGACAGTGCGCGGAACAGCGGCGTCTTGCCTTCGCCGGGCGCGCCGTGGATCAGCAGGTGCTGACCCGTGCGCACCACGACGTGCCGCTCGCTGAGCCCCACGCGGCCCACGGGCGAGTCGACCTCGACCTCGTCGAGCGTCACTTCGCCCGGCGGGCCTTCCACGTACTCGATTCTGTGGCCGTCCTGCGGCTCCGATTCGGTGGCCAGCAAAGCGGCCCGGAAGTTCGCCACGCGCAGCAGCGTCGCCCGCCAGTCCGCGATCGCGCTGAAATTGTCGACGAACCAGCGCAGCGAGCCCTCGGCCTGCGTGAACGCCGCGGCCGCCATCATCATGCCGCCGAACGACGTCTTGCCGCCGAAGTACAGCGGCGCGGCCACGACGATCGGTGCGACCCCGGTCACCCAGCCGAAGCCGGCCGTGACCCAGTGCAGGTTCGTGAGGCCGCGCACCAGCCGGCGCATGGCGAGCACCACGTTGCCGAGATGGCTCTCGAGCTGCCGCCGCTCGTCGGCCTCGCCGGACGCGAGCGCGATTCCGTCGAGGTGCTCGCTGACACGCACGAGGGCGAACCGCAGCTCGGCCTCGCGGGCATACCGGTTCGCGTTCCGCCGGACCAGCGGCCGGCCCACGAAATAGCTCATGAGCGAACCGATGGCGGTGTAGGCGACGGCGGCCCACAGCATGAATCCGGGCACGGCGTGCTCCACGCCACCGACGCGCACGCTGAACCCTTCGGACACCGTCCACAGCACGCCGGCGAAGGTCAGGAACAGCACGGTGGAGCGGAACAGCCCGGTGGAGAGATCGAACGACAGCTCGCAGAGCTTCAGACTGTCCTCGCTCATCCGCTGATCGGGGTTCACACCGAGCGGACTGCGGCTGGTCGCGAGCCAGAACGCACGCCTCGGCGTCATCCACAATCCGAGCAGGTCGCGCGTCAGGCCCTCGCGCAGCCGGTACTTCGTCGTCTCGTTGAGCCAGAGCTGCGCCACGTCGAGCACGAGCAGGCTGCCGACGATCGCGAAGTACACGCCGAGCTGGTGCAGGAATGCGCCCGCGTCGCGGCGCGTCAGCGCGTCGTAGAAGGGCTGGTTCCACGCGTTCAGCACGATCTGGCCGTAGGTCGTCGCCAGAATCGCGACCACGAGCGCGACCAGCAGCACGACCAGCCGCCGGCCCACCGGCGATGCGAAGATCGCGCCATAGATCATGCGCGCCTGGCTCACGACGCCCGCGCGCGCCGCTTCGTCCAGCTGCACGCCAACGGCCGTTTCGGTCGCGTCTGTCAAGGCTGCACCGCCCGCCGCGCCGTCACGCATGCAATGAACGCGGCATAGCTCCACGCAAGGTGCTTTGCGGAGGTCTGCCGGCCCGTGCGCTGATCGAACTGCTCCGAAAGGTCGCCGCTCGGCGGTGTGAACGCGCGAACGGCCTCGAGAAATCCATCACCCTGCAAACTCCACCTCTTGCGCTCAGCGCTGCCCGGCGCCTGAGCCGCGGCGACCCGAAAACAGAACTCCGCGGCGCCGAGCGTCGCGAAGTAATACGCGCCGCCGGAATAGTACACGTCGCCCTCGTACCGGCCCATGGCGACACCGCGCCCCGGCGGGCGCTGCCGGTTGATCGGATAGAGCCGATCGAACAGCCGCTCGAGCGCCGCGAGCGTCGCGTGCATGCGCGGATCGCGGACGGAGTGGCGCTCGTCGTCGTCCCGGCACTGCAGCCCGCTCAGGATCACGGCGATGTCGAGCACCCGAGTCGTCCCGGCGCCCGGCGGCGGGACGCGGGACCGAAGGCAGCCCGCGTCCGCGAGCCAGAAGTCCTCGAGCGCGTCGCGAGCGGCCTGCGCCTCGGCGCGCAACGCGGCCGCTTCATCCGCGCGCCCCGCCGCCGCGTGCCACAGGGCCCCTTCCGCGAGCGCGGCGGCCGACACGCGCAGCGTGAAGTAGTGCCGGCCGAGATCCTCTTCCCAGATGTCGAACGACGGCTCGCGCCAGTGCGCAGCCGTCAGCGCAAGGTCGAGCCGCAGCAGGCTCTCGGCGTCGCCCGGCGGCTCCGCCGCACCACGTTCGCGCGCGGCCTCGAGCGTTCGCAGCCACCGCAGCACGGTCAGCGCGCGCAGCGGCGATCCGTCGTGCTGCGGCCGCGGCCAGCGCGAAATGTCGAGCGTGCCGTCCGGGTTCACGCGCGTGTCCGCGTAGACGGCGTCGCCGCGCACCTCCGCGAGATCGGCGCCGCGCAGGTATTGCTCGAAGTCCGGCTGCACGCGGCGGCGCCAGTGCGGCGCTGCCGCGAGCGCGCGGCCGTCGAGCGAGCGCAGCGAAAGGCTGAACCGCACGAAATCGGCGAAGTGCGCGAGCGCCTCCGTCCCGATCTCGCCGGCCTCGAGGAGCAGGCGGACCGCGTCGATCACGATCGCGGAATCGCGGAACCAGTGGAAGAAGTAGTCGGGGTCCGGGTCGTACGCCGCCGGCACCGGCGAGGCGACGACCGAGCCCGCGACCGGCCGCACCGTCTGCCCGAACCCCGGACGCTGCTTGAGAACGCTGCACGCCGACACGCTGCGCAACATGCAGGCCGCGGCATGCCTGTACTCGCGACCGAGCCATTGCTCGAGGCTCCCCGTCACCGCCCCGCCGCTCGCAGGTGCGGGCTCGCGAAGCCGAGCCGCCGCAGCCCGCCCTGCACCTCCGGTATGGCCATGAACAGCCTCCACAGCAGTCCCGTCCGCTGGTTCTCGATCATCGCAATGATCGGCCCCTGGTCGATGGCGAGAAAAGTATCCGCGTACCAGTTCCGGCTCTCGCAGAACGCATCGACGAAGCCAAACCCGCGCCACAGCCGCTCGCCATGGTGCAGCAGGAAGTGCCGCAGCGCGGCCAGCGCCTCGCCGGGGGCGTACGGCAGGCTCGCGAGCGCGCCAGTGGGGCTGATGGTGCCGTTGTCGTTGTCGGGCGCGTGCGCGGCATAGCCCGCCGGATCGTCGCTGGCCGTGAGCCCCCAGCAGTCCTCTCCGTAGCCCTTGAACCTGCCGGGGTTTGCGATGCAGTGCGCACGGTTGATGCGGACGTGGCGCACGTTTTGCTCCCAGTAGTCGGCATAACGGTCCGTGAGGCCGTGCGGATCGAGCCCGCAGAACGAGTAATGCGTGAAGAACAACGGCCCGCCGTACGCCACGCCGAGCGGCAGCTCGATGCCGTGCCAGCGTTTGCCGTTCAGGAATCCCGGCCCGCTCGCGAAGCCGCGGTGATACACCGAAGGCTCGATTGCGTGCCGGGGCGAGGACGCAGCGAGCACGTACGTAACGAGGCACTCGTTCCAGCCGCGAATCGCGTGATTCATGGCCCAGCCGTGCACGGGGCTCCAGTGCCAATAGAGCACGTCCTGCCCGCCCCGCGTGAACCAGCTCCACTCCACCTCGTTCCAGAGCGTCGAGATGCGCTCGCGAACGGCGTTCTCGGCCGGAGTGTCGTGGCTGAAGTACTGCCGCACGCACAGCAGACCCATGATCAGCAGCGACGTTTCGACGACGTCGGCCGCGTCGTCCTGCGCCGAGAACGGGATCGTGGCGCCCGTGCGGCCGTCGAGGAAATGCGGAAACGCCCCGTGATAGCGCCGCGCGCGGCCCAGCAGGTCCAGCATGCGTCCGAAGCGCTCGAGCGCCGCCGCACGCTCGATCCACCCGCGTTCCACGGCCACGATCAGCGCCATCGCGCCGAAGCCCGAGCCGCCGACCGCCACCGGGTCCGCCGCGCGGGCGCGCCTGCCCGCCGTGCGCCGGTCGTACGCCAGGCCGCTGCCGGGGTGCGCGCCCACCCAGAAGTACCGGCACGTCTGCCGCTGCACGACGTCGAGCAGCGCGGCGTCCGGCAGCGCGGCGAGGCGCGCCGGCGCGCGGCGCGCGGCGGGGATGCTCACTCTTTGGAGTCCGCGCCCGGCTCGTAGACCTGCGTGGTGCCGGTGAACATCGGCTTGCCGTCCGCGTCCTTGACGGACGTGGCGACCGCGATCGCCGGGAAATTCCGCGCGGGCGCGCCCGCGACCGTGACCCGATCGCCCACCTTCAGCGCGTCCCGCTTCCAGCCCCGGCGCATCAGCGTGTTCGGGCTCGGCAGCTCGAAGTTCCAGTTGACGACCTCGCCCTTGGCGTTCTTCACGTCCACGTAGAGGCGCGCATGCGGGCTCCTCCACTCGAGCTTCGTGACCGTTCCCGCGACCTCGACGCGCGAGCGCAGGTCGAACTCCGACTGCGAATGATGCGCGCGCGCTGCCGGCACCAGCGTCACCGACGCAGCGACGGCCGCCAGCCAAAGAGTCGAACGAATGCTCATGGGCACGGTCCTCAGCGGCGACGCTCGCGGCGTCATCGGTACAGCCTCACGTCCTGCTCGTCGTCGAGGCAGATCTCTTCCAGCATGTTGGTATCGACCTGGGCGGCCATCTCGATCGTGACCGACCAGGGCCGAGTGTAGGCCTTGGGATCGTCGACCGCGATCTCGACCTCGAGGATGCCGAAGTTGCGGCGCCGCAGGCGCTCGGTCACGTGCGCGGATTCCGTCACCGGGCTGCCCTGGATGTCGAGCCACATGTCGTCGCGCAGGCCGATCGTCTCGATCACGAGCGTGTCGCCGTCCCAGTGCGCGGTCGAGTACCCGTTCCAGGTGGGATTCGGATTCTCGGGCAGCTTTCGGCCGTCGATGAACACCTCGCGGTAGGCCGCGTTGAACTCGTGCAGCAGCACCAGCAGCGCCGGCGTCTGCACGATCTTGATGTACTGCGGCAGCGTCCAGGCCCGCGGGAAGTTCGGCGGCATGCAGTACGTGTGGGGGTCCTCGCGGCCGCCGTTGGCGCGGCGTTTGGCCATCTGCTGCTTCGACCATTCGGTGTACGGCAGACCGCCCGGCAGCTTGATGCCGAGGTTGATCTGCTCGCGCGCCATGCGCTCTTCCTGGATGCAGTCCTTTTCTTTGCAATAATCCTTGGCGGGCACGTTGGCGAACCACATGCCGGAGAAATCCGGCTTGCCGTCGCGCGTGCGCGGCGCCGGCGCCTGCATGTCCGGAGCGCCGCTGGCGGTGCGCGGGATCCCCGGCGTGCGATAGTCGCCCCATTGGGCCGACACGACCGACGGACCCAGGGTCAGCGCGGCCAGGATGACCGACGCGCCCAGGCCGCGCAGGGAAGCGGCGGCGTGCAGACGCGGCGTACGGGCGGCGGTCGACATTCGTCCCTCGCAGTGTTGACCGGGATGGGATGATATTAGAGCCACGACTCGGGATTGTCTCGATGACCACGATCGACTCGCTGATCGACCGCATGACGCTCGCCGAGAAACTGGGCCAGCTGACCATGACCGCCGCGGGCTACGCGGTCACCGGCCCAGTGATCGCCGGCGACTCCACGGAATCGATCCGCGGCGGCACGCTCGGCAACCTGCTGAACCTGGTCGGCGCCAGGCACGTGCACGAGCTGCAGCGCATCGCGGTCGAGGAATCGCGCCTTGGCATCCCGCTGCTGATCGGCTTCGACGCCATCCACGGCCACCGCACGGTATTCCCGGTGCCCCTCGGCGAAGCGGCCGCCTTCGATCCACGCGTCTGGGAACTCACGGCTCGCGAAGCCGCGCGCGAAGCCGCGGCCGACGGCCTCGCGCTGACATTCGCGCCGATGCTCGACGTCGCGCGCGACCCGCGGTGGGGCCGCACGGTGGAAGGCCCCGGCGAAGACCCCTGGCTGGCCGCACAGATCGCGCGCGCTAAAGTCCGCGGGTTCCAGGGCACCGACCTCGCCGCCGCCGATGCCGTGGCCGCCACCGCCAAGCACTTCTGCGCGTACGGCGCCGTGACCGCCGGCCGCGACTACGCGTCCGTGGACGTCTCGGTGCGCACGCTGCACGAGGTGCATCTGCCGGCCTTCGCCGCGGCCGTGCGCGCGGGTGTCGCGGCCCTCATGCCCGCGTTTACCGAGCTCGCCGGCGTCCCGATGACGGCGCACCGGGCGCTGCTGCGCGACTACCTGCGCGGCGAGCTCGGCTTCGACGGCGTGATCGTCAGCGACTACAACGCGATTCGCGAGCTCACGAAGCACGGGGTCGCCGCCGACGTCGCCGAGGCCGCCGCACTCGCACTGAACGCGGGCGTCGACATCGACATGATGGCCGGCGCCTACCGCGAGGGGCTGCCCACGGCGCTCGAGCGCGGTCTCGTAACGATGCGCGACATCGACGCGGCCGTGCGCCGCGTTCTGCGACTGAAGGAGCGCCTCGGGCTGTTCGCCGACCCCTACCGCCGCGGTGCCACCACGGAAGCACCGGAAGCGGTCGCGGCGCGGCGGCGGCTCGCCCGCGACGTGGGCGCGAAATCGCTGGTGCTCATGAAAAACTCGAGCGAGGCGCTGCCATTGCAGGCGCACACGCGCCGAATCTGCGTGCTGGGGCCGCTGGCGGATGCGTGGCGGGAGATGCGCGGCCCGTGGGCCGGTGCAGGCTACGAGGAGCCCGCCGTCAGCGTGCTCGCCGGCCTGCGCGAGGCCTTGCCGGGCGCACAGATCGCGCACGCCGAGGGCGTCACGATCGAAGGCGCGGATCGCGCGGGAATCGCCGCAGCGACGCAGCTGCTCGACACCGCGCCCGACGCGGTCGTGCTGTGCCTCGGGGAACCCGCGGAGAGCAGCGGCGAGGCGGCCTCGCGGGCGTTCCCCGAGCTGCCGGGCGAACAACGCGCGCTCGCGGAGGCGGTGCTCGACCGGGCGGGCGCCGCGCGCATTCCCGTGGCGGTCGTGCTGTTCTGCGGCCGGCCGCTGATCGTGCCGTGGCTCGCGGAGCGGGCCGACGCCCTGCTCGTCGCCTGGTTTCCGGGCCGCGAGGCCGGTCATGCGATCGCCGACGTGCTGACGGGCCGCGTGTCGCCGTCCGGGCGCACGCCGGTCACGTGGCCGCGCGCGCTCGGTCAGATTCCTCTGTTCTACGGCCAGCGTGCATGCGGCCGACCCGAGAATCCCGACGACCGCTTCACGAGCAAGTACCTCGACGTGCCGAACTCACCGCTGTTTCCGTTCGGCTTCGGCCTGACGTACGGCCACTGCACCTACGCGAACCTGCGCGTGACGCCTGCGAGCGCGGCCGTCACCGACGTGATCGAGGTCGCAGTGGACGTCACGAACGCAGGCGCGCGGGCGGCCGAGGAGACCGTGTTCCTATTCGTGCGGGACTGCGTCGCGAGCGTCGTGCGCCCGCTGCTCGAGCTCAAAGGCGTGGCGAAGATCGCGCTCGCGCCCGGCGCGACCGGCACCGTGCGGCTCAAGCTGTCGGCCGCCGAGCTCGGCTTTCCCGGCCCGGATCTGAAAGCCACGTGGGAAGCGGGCGAGATCGAGATCCTGGTCGGGCCGTGCGCGGACCGCGCACGGCTGCTCGCGGGGCGCGCATGGCTGCGCGCGTAGCGTACGCCGCAGGCGCGGGCGCGGCGGATCGCGCCGGCGGCCCGCCGCACCGCGCACGCGCTACTTCTTGTCGCCCGCCGGCGCGTTCGGCTGCGCCGGCCGACGGCCGCCGTCGAGCACCGCATGGTGGGTGCGCTGTTTGAAGCGCCAGCCCTGCGGCGTCTTCACGTACAGGTCCTCGTAGTAGCCGTCGCTCTCGATCTTGTTCGGGTCCCCGCCGAGACCGATCATCATCATGTCGACGGTGCCGGTCGCGCCTTCGGGCGTCGGCGTGATGATGTGGTTCACGTAGATGTGGTGCACGCCCTGCTTGATCCAGCCGACGTTCTTGCAGCCCTTCGAGCCACCGCCTGACACTTCCGCGAGTTTCTCGCGACCCTGGATGCCCGTGATCGACTTGCCGTTGACCATCGGCAGGAACACGCCGTCCGGCGTGTACAGGTCCGCATAGTCGTAGCCGTTGTTCGAGCACGTGTCGATCGCGCGCGCATACTTTGCGACGAGCTGCTGGATCTCGATGTAGTCGAGCGCCGTGAGCTCCATCGGCTTCTGCGCATGGACCGGCAACGGCAGCGCGAGAACGGCGGCCACGGACAGCACGCCGGCAGACAGTCGGGTAAGCATTCGGTTGTCCCCCTCGGGATGAAACGGGTCAGCGAGCCGGATAGTACTTTCGCACTGTACCCACGTCATCCTCATAATGGCGCGATGGCGACGACACCCGGGGTTCCGCGTCTGCGCTGGCGCATCGGCACCCTCCTCGGCGTCGGCGTGCTGATCAACTACTTCGACCGCATCAGCCTGTCGGTCGCGGCACCGCAGCTCCGGGCCGAGCTCGGGCTCGATGCCACGGACATGGGGGTGCTGTTCAGCGCGTTCTTCTGGAGCTATGCGCTGCTGCAGATTCCGGGCGGCCTGCTGCTCGACCGCTTCGGCGTGACCCGCATCGGACGCTGGACGGCGTTCCTGTGGGGCGTGGCCTCCACGCTGACCGCGCTCGCGGGCGGCATCGCCGGCCTGTTCGCGGCCCGGCTGCTGCTCGGTCTCGCGGAGGCGCCGAGCTTCCCGGCCAACGCGAAGGCCACCGGCCACTGGTTTCCGCGCACGGAGCGCGCGCTGTCGACGGCGCTGTTCGACGCCGCGGCCAAGTTCTCGAACGTCGTCGGCGTACCGCTCGTGGCACTGGCCACCGTGAGCTTCGGCTGGCGCGCGGGTTTTGCGCTCGTGGCGCTGCTCAGCTTCGGCTATTTCGTGGCGTTCGCGCGGCTGTACCGCGACCCGAGCCGCCACCCGCGCCTGACGCAGGCCGAGCGCGAGCACATCGCGCGCCACGGCGCGGTGCCGGAAGGCCGCGCAGCGCCGGACTCGGCCGGCATGCTGGCGTACCTGCTGCGGCGGCGCAAAGTGTGGGGCCTCACGATCGGCTTCGCGGCGTACGGGTATTGCTTCTACATGTTCCTGACGTGGCTGCCCTCGTACCTCGTGCAGACGCTGCAGATGACGGTGCTGCAGTCGGCCGGCTTCGCCGCGATTCCGTGGGCATGCGCCACGGTGGCCGATCTCGCGGTGGGCGGCTGGCTGATCGACCGGCTCGTCGCGCGCGGCCACGACGAGACGCGTGTGCGCCGCGCCGTGCTGCTGACGGGCATGGCCTTCGGCCTCGCCGTGCTCGGCGCCACGACGACGACCGACCCGCTCGTCGCGATCGCCTGGATCTCGATCGCGCTCAGCGGCCTCGCCGCGGCCGCGCCGGTCGGCTGGTCGCTGCCGTCGTTGATCGCCCCGCCCGGAGGCGTCGGCACCGTGGGCGGCATCATGAACTTCGCGAACAACATGATGGGGGCCGTGGCGCCGATCGTGACCGGCTACATCGTCGGCAGCACCCAGGCGTTCACGAACGCATTCGTCGTGGCGGGCGCCATGCTGATAGTCGGCATGCTGGCGTTCGTGGTGCTGCTCGGCCGCATCGAGCCGCTCGCGGGGCCCCGGCACTGAACTTCGATCCCGGTCACGGGAGCGTTTCGCTATAGTACGCAGACTGCAGCGGTCTCGAGTTCGAGGCCGTGCTCGCATCCTGGGGGGAATCTGCCATGCAACGACGAGACCTGATGACGATGACCGGCGCCGCGCTGCTCTTCGCCGGCGGCCGCGCGCTCGCCCAAAGCGGCACTGCGACGGCCACCGACGCGAAAGTAGTCCGCATCCATTCGACCGCGGACGGCGGCTCGCGTGTCGAAGAGCTCACGATCTCGCCGAACGCCAAGCCGATTCCCGTCACGCGCATGACGGCCGGTGCCTACCGCGGCTCGGGCACGCGCGCGCCGGACTGGCACAACGCGCCGCGCAAGCAGTTCGCGATCAACATGACGGGGTTCCTCGAGGTGGAGCTCACGGACGGCACGCGGCGCAAGATCGGCAGCGACCTCGTGTTCCTCGAGGACACCACGGGCAAGGGCCACGTCACACGGCCGCTGGGACCGATCACGAACGTGTTCATCCACGTGCCGGACGATTTCGACATCGTCGCGTGGGCCGCGGGCAAGTAGCGCCCGCGACCCGCATGCCGCCGCGTCAGCGCGCGAGCCCGAGCGCGTCGAACACGGCCTCCGTCACGACGTCGGAAGGCGCGCGCGGCGGATTGCCGCGATTGACCGCGCCACCCGACAGGTACGCGAAGTAGTTCTTCGCGAAGCCGATGGCGAGCCTGCGCGACGGATCGGCGTAACCGAAAGAGCCGCCCCCGCCCACGTGACCGAAGGCCTCGGGGGAGGCCAGCGGCCCGGTGTCGCGGCCGCGCCGGTAGCCGAGCGCGCGCCGCACCCGCACGCGGTAGATCTCGTCCCACTCGAAGCTCTGCAGCTCGATGCCGGCACGGATACGCGCCTCCGGCAGAACGCGCACGCCGTCGAGCCGGCCCCAGTTCGCCAGCATTGCGTAGTGGCGCGCGAGTCCCCGCGCGTTGAACACGCCGCCCGAAGCGGGAATCGCCGCCTGCAGCACCTCGCGCCGATTGAACACCTGCGCGACGTGCGAGCCCGCCGGCTCGCCCACCATGCGCGCGTCGTAATCTGCCGGCGCCGGCGGTCCGTCGGTCAGCACGGCCACGCGGTGCATCTCGCTGTCCGGCACGCCGAAGTAGGCGCCATCCAGCCTAAGCGGCTTGCAGATCTCCTCCTGCAGGAACCTGCCGATCGGTCGTCCGTCGACGCGGCGCAGGATCTCGCCGTTGATGAAGCCGAAGTTCAGCGAGTGGTACGCCGTGCGCTCGCCGATCGGGAACATCGGCGTGAGATCCGCGATGCCGGCGCACATCCGGTCCCAGTCGGGCAGCCAGTCCGGCGTGTAGCCGACGGGCGTCTGCGGCACGCCGGTCTGGTGAGAGAGCGCGTGCCGCAGCGTGGCCTTGTCCTTGCCGTGCGCGCCGAACTCCGGCCACACCTTCACGATCGGCATGTCGTAGGAGAGGCCGTGCTTCTCGACGCAGAGGTGCATGCAGGTGGACGTGACGCCCTTGCTCGTGGACGACAGCATGAACAGCGTGTCGCCGTCGACGCGTCTGCCCGCCGCGGGATCGGCCACGCCGGCCCATGCGTCGATCACGAGCTTGCCGTCGAGATAGGCCGCGACCTGCAGGCCGATCTCGGGACCATCCGTGACGAGCGACTCGAGCACCGTACGCACTTTGTCGTTCGCCTTGCCCGACACGGCGCCGGCCGCCTGCGGCACGCCCGCGAGACTCGCGGCCGAAGCGGCCAGCGCGAGACCGCTCACGACCTCGCGCCGAGTCAGGCCACCGTTCACCGCGGTGCCATCGGAAAGCTCTTCGTTCGTGCTCATGGGAATCCTCTCGACATGCACTCGCACGCACCGGGATCGTAGCACCGAGACCCGGCCGGACTTGTGTGAATGCGCACCACACGCGCCCGCGTCGTCAACGCCAGCGCTTGCCGACGACCCACGCGACGAGACTCCAGCGCGTACCGCGCGTGACGGGCGCCACGCGGTGCAGCAGGAAGCTCGGGAACGCGATCAGCGCCCCGCGCGCCCGCTCCACACGCTGCGGCGTGTTCAGGAAGAACAGCTCGAGATCGCCGCCGTCGTAGTCCTCAGAGCGGGAGAGCTGGATCGAGATCGAAATCTTGCGCAGCGCACGGTAGCCCGAGAAGTCGGTGTGCCAGTCGTAGAAGCCGAGATCACCGCTGTCGTAGCGGGCCAGCTGGAGGTTCGGCTCGACACCGGAGATGTCGACGCCGAAGCCGAGCCGGTTCGACTCCTGCGCGACCGCCCAGATGCGCTCGTACAACCAGCGATACTTCTCCTGCATGCCGAGGAACACGACCTGCGAGCGGCGGATGCCCGGATTGGTGGCGCCGGCACCGAGCCTGGCCTCCTCGAGCTTCGGCAGATGCTCGGCGATCAGGGCGTCCATTTCGCGGTCGTCGAGGAATCCGCGCGCGGTCGCGACCATCTGGAAGTGCGGCGGTTGCGTGTCTTTGTCGTCGGTCATCGGCGTGTCAGGGAGGCCCGGTCGGCGCAACCCGGCCAGAGCCTACCGGGGATCGCGGCCGGCGGCCACCGCCCGCGGCCGGTCACGCGGGGGCGGGGTCACCGCGAGACCAAAAACGGCTACTCTTCGGCTCATGAGCTCGACACGCATGATCTTCCCGCTGTTCTCGACGCCGGTGTACGTCAACAACGTGGGTGACTTCCCGCGGCCGAGCCTCGAAGCACTGCAGTTCACGTCCACGATGCCCGGCGGCGGCACGTTCGGCTTCCTGAGCTCGGTCGACAAGAACGTGCTCGACCGGCCGGAGTTCAGCGGCGTGCGCGAGATCGTCATGCGCGAGATCAGGGCGTACGCGCACGACGTGCTCGCGGTCGACCGCGCGCTCGAGTTCTACGTCACGAACTCCTGGATCAACGTGCACAAGCGCGGCCACCAGGCCGGGGCGCACATGCACCACAACTCACTGATCTCGGGCGTGCTGTACCTGCGCACGAACGAACGCAGCGGCAACCTGGTGTTCCACCGCGAGGTGCTGAGCCTCGTGCCGTTCCCGCCGGCGCTCGACCTCGACATGACGGCCTTCAACATCTACAACTGCAAGAGCTGGGGCTACCAGCCGAAGACGAACGACGTCTGCCTCTTTCCGTCGGTCGTGTCCCACTCGGTGGACCCCAACGAGTCCGACGAGGACCGCTGGTGCCTCGCCTTCAACGTGTTCGTGCGCGGGAACATCGGCTCGCTGCACAAGCTGACCCTGAAATAGCCGCTCCGGGTGCCGCCAGACGGTGCGCGCGGCCTCTTGACCCGCGGCCCGCGCTGCGGTGCTATGATCCCGCCGCGGCGACCGAGATCGCCGCTGCGTCCTGCGTAATCCGCAACAGAACAAGACCAACAGGATGAACGCCGTGGCAACCCCGTCCGCCCGTCCCGCGCCGCGCAACGCGGCCGCGTGGCTCGGCTGCCTCGTGCTGGTTCTGGCCGCGCCCGCCGGGCACGCGCAGGCGCCGCGGCTGTCACCGTCGGCACCGCCCGTCGAGATCGTGGACCCGTCGGAGCGCATCAGCGGCAATGCGGCGGTCGGGGTCGCGTTCGTACAGGGCGCCGACGCGATCGGCAGCGACCGGCTGTGGGCCTACCTGTCGCCGCCGGTCGCAAGGAATCTGAAGCTTAGGATCAGCAGCATCGACGGGCGCTACTACGCCGAGGTCGACTACGCCACGAGCCCCGGCCAGACGCCGGGCTGGGTGGCCCTCGATCTCTCGCTGCGCTCGTTCTCGTTCGTCGAGAAGAACTACGCGAACCCGATGAACGAAGTGGCGGTGCTGCTGACCGACGCGGACGCGGGCCGCGCGTATCCCGTGCGCTGGGGCGCACCGCATTCGACGGCCGCCCGGCCGCCGGCGCCGCCGCAGGACACGGACGCGCTCAGGGTCTACATGAACACCGAGCGTTCTCAGGCGTTCCTCGTCCTCGGCGGCACGCCCGCGTACTGCAAGGACGCCTCCACCCTGTCCGGATTCAAGTTCAACGCGATCTGCGACGCCACGCTCGGCACCCTGCGTCAGGCCGACGGCGCACCGGGCCAACGCGTGGTGTCCGGCGTCGAGATCTTCCGGCGCGCCGGCGTACGCACGCTCGCGCCCGTGACCCTGGACATCACCCTCCAGTACTGAGCCATGCCACAGGACGCGCCGGGCCCCGCCGCAACCGACACGCAACCCGTGACACCGCCCTCGGTGCGCATCCGCGACTCGGCCGTCGCAACGCTGAAGGGCATCCTGTTCGCCCTGTGCGGCTGGCCGCGCGGGCACTGGCCGATCCCGACCGTCACGAGCCTGCTGATCCTCGCGGTGCTGCTGGTCGTGACCGTCGAGCTGCTGCCGAAACGCCTGTCGGACGTGACGCTGACCGTGCGGTCACGAACCGAGGTGCTCGAGCTCGAGCTGCAGCCGGAGCGGACCTACGTCTGGTGGCTGCCGCCCGGCAGCTACTCGCTGCTCACGGCGCAAACCGCGGGTGCGTGCGAGCAGCGCAAGGCGCTCGACGTCGTGTGCGCGTACGCCGAGCCGACGGCCGTCACCATCCGGCACGGCGGCACCGTGCGTTTCGAGGTGCTGCCTTCGGACTCGCCGCAACCGCGCTTCGGCGTCGCGCTCACGCCGCGCGCCGACGCGACCGCGCCCTCGTCGTTCGAGATCCGCCGCGGTGACGGCACGCCGGTGCAGACCACCGACCTGCTGACGTTCGAGTCGCAGCCCGTCGAGCACTGGCGCATTCCGCTGATCGCGAGGCGCGTGCAGATCGGCGAATTCCTGTCGGAGAGCGTCGGCGTCGGCGACGGGCTCGGCGGCCTGCCGCACGAGCCGATCATGACCGAGGGCGACGTGCGCATGTTCGCGCGCAGCTTCGGCAGCCTCGAGCGCTACCAGGTCAAGGAGGAGCGCTTCGATCCCGCCGACGTCGTGCAGATCCCGGCCGAGCCCGGCCGCGACGGGCTGCTGCTCGGGCTGCTCTCGCTCGACGGCGACAGCCAGAACGCGTTCGCGCTGACGCTGCACACCGATCTCGCCGAAGTCTTCGTGCGCCGACTCGGCGCGGCGCACAAGATCGGGGTCTCGATGTGGTCGATCCTGTCGCAGTTGCCGATCTGGCTCGCACTCTGGGTCATCCTGGTGTCCTTGATCGTCGTCGCCAACTATCACGCCGCCCGCCTGAGCGGCCTGCAGAAGGCACCGTCATGAAGAACCACAAACGCGGCTTCTGTTCCCACGCAATCCTGTTGCTCGCGCTCTGCGGCGCAGCGCGGAGCACCTTCGCCGGCATCGTCCACATTCAGATCGCGAAACGTGGGGCCACGGAGTACGGCGCCGGCTACACGGTGGGCCGCGGCTCGGACTGTTTCATCGTGACGCCGTTTCACGTCGTGCAATTCGCCGCAGCGGACGCCATCAGCGTGACCGACACCAAGGGCAGCACGGCCAAAGCCCGACTGCTGAAGGGCAGCGAGGAATTCGACGCCGCCCTGCTCCAGGTGGCGGTGCCGCACACGCTCGACTGCCCGGCCGACTGGTCGGACGGCGCGAACGCAGCCGCCGCCGTCGGCAACGCGCAGTTCCTCGTGGCGCGCAAGGTCGACGACAACGGCCGCGTGATGCAGACGCGCCTGTTCGCGGCAAGCACCACGCGCGAGCAGATCGAGCTGCAACCCTTCGGCGCGAACGACGAGCTGCGCGAGGGCGACAGCGGCAGCGCGCTGTACGCCGGCGCGGAGCTCGTGGGCCTCATCACCTCCGTCGACACGAAGACGAAACGCGCCCACGCCCTGACGCAGGGCCAGATCCACGGCCTTTTCGGGGCGGACGTGCTGCCCGGCGCGGCACGCGTTGCGGTGCTCAAACCACTGACCGTGCGCAAGGCCGAGAACCCTTACGCTACGGCCGCCGCGCACGACTTCCTCGCGGGCTCGCAGGTGCAGCTCGTGAGCCTCGGCGCAGACGGAAAGCCGCCGCAAGGCGCTCAGTACGTGATTGCGGGCACCGTCGTCGACGTCACGAGCTCGCGGGTCGCGAACCCGGACTACAAGCCTCCCGAGCGCGCGGCCAAGGGCGACGACAACCTCGGTCAACAGATCTTCAAGACGCTGCAGAAGCGCGTGAACTCAGAGGTCAACAACGCACTGCAGCGCAACACCGAGTCGCAGTACCTGACCGTGTTCAACATCGACGTGCAATTCGAGATCACCAAGGTCCTGGACAACAGCAGGCAGGTGAATCTCGAGCGCCGCTCGTACAAGTTCCCCGAGCTCGGCGCCACCACCGCGGACATGGAGAAGACGGCCGTCAGCACCGCCGTGCGCGAAGCGCTCGAGGCCACGCTGAAGAAGTATCCGCTCTAGCCCGAGGTCAGAGCCGGAACAGGAACTCCTGCATGCCGTTGCGCAACAGGCGACCGCGCTCGACGGTGTAGCGCGGCATGCAGCGCGCGAGGTCCTCGGGCGAGTACCGCGGTGACGGCCGTTCGGGACCGCCGGTGGCCATGTTCACGAGCCGCTGGTCATCGACCGGCTCGAAGCAGCCGGGCTTCTCCGGCATCGTGCGAGTCGAGTAGTAGATGAGCCCGTGGGCCAATGCGCCCCTCTTGCAGCGCGCCGCGATGCATTCCATGACCGCGGTCAGCGCCGGCTGCGACAGGTAGTTGATCAGATCCCAGCACAGCACGATGTCGACAGGCTCGGTGGCGCGCGGCAGCAGCAACCCCTCGACGCGCTGACGCAGCACGCGCGGATCGGTCTCGCCGCGCAGCTGCTCGATCCCGTCGGCGAGCTCGACGACATCGAGCCGGCAGCGAAACCGGCCGAACGTGCGAATGGTGGCCGCTCGCGCGGCGCCGAGATCGAGCACGATCCAGCGCCCGCCGCTCTCCATTCGCTGAATCAGCGAATGGAACAGCGGCGCGTTCAACGCCTCCGCCGCTGCCGCCGGCCGTCCGCCGGGCGGGCGCATCTGTGCGACCACGCTCACGCAGCCCCGGTCGTCAGCGTCAGACTCCGGTCTTCAGCGCGGAGGGACCCTCCGGCTTCGCGGGCACCGCCGGCTTGACGGGCTGGGCCGAGCGGGCAGTGCGATTGGCCGTGGCGTTTTGCACGGCCTGCGGGTCCATCTCTATGGAACCCTTGAACTTGGCGCCATCCTCGAGGCTCACGCGCGGCGACGTGACATTGCCGCGAACCTGCGCGCTCTTTCTGATGTGCACGCGCTCGGTGCCGTACAGATCGCCTTCCATGAGGCCCTCGACGTAGATCGAATGGGCGTAGACGTCGGCGCGCACCTTGCCCTGTGCCCCGATCGTCAGGCTGTTGTTGCGTAGCTGAACGGTGCCGTTGACCTCGCCTTCGATCAGCAGATCCTCTTCGCCGCGCAGGTCACCATCGATGTGGATCGACGGACCGATGACCGCCTTCTCGCGGACTGCGGAGCCCGCGCGCGGGCTCGATTCCGGCCGCGCCTCGACCCGTCCCGCCGCTTCCGGCGCTTTTTCCGGTGCGCCTTTCTTGCCAATGTCGAACATGACTACTCCCCGTCGTGTGGACTGCCTGGTTTTGCTGGTGCTGCAACAGGTTGCGCGCTGATTATGACGAATTCTCTATCTAACACAGCATGACCGGAAACTCCAACCTGTCGGCCGCGGCCGACACGACGGAAAACATGATCTGCGTCCGTGCACGGCGGGGCCGACGCTGCGAGCATGCCGTTGACGGCGCCGGGCGCCCCCGGGCGCCGTCACCCCCACTCGAAACAGGAGCGTGAGAACATGAGCGAGCCCGCGCCGTCCGGCCGCGCGAAACGCAGCCGCAGCCGGAAGACCCCAGCGAAGCGCGCCACACCCGCGGCGACCGCCCGCCCACCCGTATCCGCCGAGCACCGCCACGCCCTGATCGCGCAGAGCGCCTACCTGCGCGCGGCGGCGCGCGGCTTCGCGGGCGGAGATCCCGTCGCGGACTGGCTCGCCAGCGAGCGCGAGGTCGACGCGCTGCTGTCCGGCGGCAACGGCTGAGCGCACCAACGGCGATCGGCCGTATCAGAAACACTCTCCAACTGACTGATCCGCCAGCTCATGACTTCATGAAGAAGTCGACGATGCCGACGATCACGGCCCAGGTGGCCGCGGACGCAACGACGACGGCGGCCACGGAGACAACGAGGCCGATCAGCACGATCAGCCCGTCGCGCTCG